>JBHELO010000103.1:0-18975 GCA_046263055.1 Acidimicrobiales bacterium
GCCGTGGCCTGCGTGCTGCCCGGCGTGGCGGTGGGGCCCACGCTGGCCCTGGGCGTGGCCGACGCTCTCGGCCGTGCCCGCCTGCGCCGGCGGCGCCGGCGGTCGGCGGTCGCCCCCTCGGCCGGCCTGTACCGCCACGACCCCTTCGCCAGCCCCCTGAGCCGCCGCATGCAGCGCTTCGCCCTGGCCCGCCGGGCCCTGGCCTGGAGCCCCAATGGCAGCGGCGCTGCCGGCGTCCCTGTGGTGGCCGCCGAACGCGACGGGCGGGAGGTGGCCGTGGACCTGGCCGCCCTCCCCCTGGCCCTGGTCGGCCCCGGAGCCCCGGGCGCGGCCCGGGCCCTGGTGGCCACGCTGGTGGCCACCACCGAGCCCGGGGCCGCCCGGGCCGTCGTCGCCGGCCACCTGTTCCCGCCCGGGCCGTCGTTCCCCGGGCTGCACCGGGCCGAGTCGCTGGAGCGTGCCCTGTCCGATCTCGACGCCGAGGTGGAGCGCCGCCGGGCGGCCGTTCCCCCCGCCCCCGGGGGGAACGGCACGGGGAACGGGGCCGCTCCTCCCGACGTCGGGCCCGGGGACGCCCCCGTGGTCGTGCTGGTCACCTCGGCGCCGCCGCCCGGACTGGCCCAGCGCCTGGCCGGCCTGCTGGAGCGGGGCCGGCCGGTGGGGGTGACCGCCCTGGTGGTGGGTGACGCGCTGCCCGGTGCCGCCACCGTGGCGGTGGGCACTGGTGGGCTTCTCCGCTCCGTGGACCCCGCGGACCGGGCGGGCGAGCTGGACGGGTCGCGCCTGTACACGCTCGACGCCGGCCCGGCGGCCGAGGTCCTCGAGGTGCTGGCCGCGGCCCGAACCGACGACGCCGGTCCCGACGTCCCGCCGGCCTCCACCGACGAGCGCTTCCCGGTGCTGGCCGCCGCCGACCCCGCCCCCATCACCGTGCGGGTGCTCGGTCCCTACCGCATCGAGGTGGACGGCAAGGAGATCCGCAGCGGCCTCCGGGCCAAGGCGCGGGAGCTGCTGGCCTTCTACCTCCTCCACCCCGAGGGCACCACGCTGGACGTCGCCACCGAGGCGCTGTGGCCGGAGGCCGACCCGGGCCGCGGCTCGGAGTGGTTCTGGACCGCCCTGGGCAACCTGCGAAGCCTCCTCCGCACCGCCACCGGAACCAAGGCGCTCAAGGTCATCGAGCGCGACGGCGACCGCTACCGGATCGAGCCGGTGTTCGACGTCGACCTGTGGCGCTTCCAGGCCGCCCTGCCCCCGGCCGGCGCCGCGACCGGCGACGCCGACTGGGCGGCCGCCCTGCAGACGGCCGCCGACCTCTACGGCGGGGAACTGCTGGCCGGGGTCGACTGGGCTTGGGCCGAGGTCCCCCGCGACGACCTCCGGCGGCGGGCCGTTGACGTGCTGGTGTCCCTGGCCGCCACCCGCCTGGTGGCGGGCGACGCCCGGTCCGCCCTCGACACCCTGTCGCGGGCCGTCGAGGTGGACCCGGTGGCGGAACAGCTCTACCGGCGCATCATGCGCCTGCACGCCAACCAGTCGCGCCCCGACGAGGTGGAGGCCACGTTCTCCCTCCTCCGGTCACGGCTGGGCGAGCTGGACCTCGAGCCCACTCCGGAGAGCGCCCGCCTGGTCGCCGAGCTCTGCCGCTGACGCCAACTGCTGGCGCCCGCGGCCTCCCCGGCACCGATCACCGCCGCGCCGGCGGCTAGGGGCCCGGCCGCCACTGCGGCGGGCGCCCGGTCGGCCGGCCGGGATGCCCGCCGCAGGTGGGTCAGAACCCGGGCGACCCGCACTGGCCGCTGCGGGCGCCGCTCACGCTGTTGGGCTGGCCGTCGTGGGTGGGCGCCGGCGTGTTGCCCGAACAGGCCAGGGTGCCGAGCACCTGGTTGCGCGAGATCTCGGCGGCGGTGTCGTCGGGGAAGGGCCCGGCGCCCGACGTGTTGGTGACGGTGAGGGAGGCCAGCGAGTTGTCGATCACCTCCACGCCGCCGGTGTTGTGGTCGAGGACGGTCGGCACCTGGACGCTGTTGCCCGGGCAGTGGTCGTCACCAGGGTCGCCGATCAGGACGAAGCCGCTGCTGCCGCTCACGTTGAGCGTGCCGCCCAGCACCCGTGAGTTGCACAGCTGGAAGGCGGAGGCGCCGGTGGAGGTGATGCCGCCGGTGACGGTGGAGTTGCGGATGGACACCGCCGCCCCCGGCTGCACGGTGAGGGTCCCCGTCACAGTGGCCGAGTCCAGGCACCACGAGCCCGCCCCCAGGACCAGGGATCCCGAACTGCCGGTGACGGCGTGGGCACACGTCACGGTCTGGGTGAAAGACCCCGAGCTCGGCAGGAGGACGGCGTTGCCGCTGTAGGAGGCGACGATGGTGTGACCGCCGGGCGACAGGGCGGCGGTGGTGAACGACGCCTTGCCGCCCACCAGGGCCACCGGCCCGCCCACCGGGGTGCCGTCGACGGTGAAGGTGACCGTACCGGTGGGCGTCCCGGTGGCCGGCGGGAGGGGGGCCACGGTGGCCGTGAAGGTCACCGCCTGCCCGAAGTTCGACGGGTTGACGGTGACCGCCACGGTCGTGGTCGTGGGCGCCTTGGTGACGGTGACCGACTCGTTGGCGGCGTTGCACGCACTGGCAGCGGCGGTGTTGTTGGTGTCGCCCGAGTAGGACGCTGTCCACCGGTACGTGCCGGGCCGGGTGGTGGTGAAGTTAGCCGACGGGTAGGAGCCGTTGCCGCTGACGGCCACCGCGGACGTGAACGCCGCCGCCGACGAGCAGGTGGCGTCGTTGGGCCCGTAGAGCCGGAAAGTCACCGTGCCCGTGGGGCTGAACCCGCCGGCGAGAGTGGCCGTGTCGTGGACCTGGCCGCCGGCGGCCACCGTGCCCGACGCCGACGTGGTGAGCGTGGGCGTGGCCTTGACCACCACCGACTCGTTGGGGGCGTTGCAGGCGCTGGTGGCGGCGCTGTTGTTGGCGTCGCCCGAGTAGGCGGCCGTCCACTGGTAGGTGCCGGCGACGGTGGTCGTGAACGGCGCCGAGTCGTAGGCGCCGTTGCCGTTCACCGTCCCCGTGGTGGTGAAGGCGGGCGCCGCCGCACAGGTGGCGTCGTTGGGCCCGTAGAGGTTGAAGGTGATCGTCCCGGTCGGGCCGAAGGCGCCGGCCAGGGTGGCGGTGTCGTGGACCTGGCCGCCCACGCCCACCGTGGCCGACGCCGCGGTGGTGATCGATGGCGCCGCCTTGGTCACGGTGACCGACTCGTTGGCCGCGTTGCAGGCGCTCGTCGCCGCGTTGTTGTTGGCGTCGCCCGAGTAGGCGGCCGTCCACCGGTAGGTGCCGGCGGCGGTGGTCGTGAAGGCGGGGGAGTCGTAGGAGCCGTTGCCGGCGACCGGCGCCGAGGTGGTGAAGGCAGCCGCCGTCGTGCAGCTGGCGTCGTTCGGACCGAACAGGGCGAACGTGACCGTGCCGGTGGGCGACGCCCCGCCGGCCAGGGTGGCGGTGTCGTGGACCTGGCCGCCCACGCCCACCGTGGCCGACGCCGCGGTGGTGAGCGATGGCGCCGCCTTGGTGACGGTGACCGACTCGTTGGCCGCGTTGCAGGCGCTCGTCGCCGCGTTGTTGTTGGCGTCGCCCGAGTAGGCGGCCGTCCACCGGTAGGTGCCGGCGGCGGGCGCCACCGCCGGGCCCGACGGGTAGCTGCCGTTGGCGTTCACCGCGACCGCCGGCGGGGCGACGGGCACCGACGCGCAGGTGGCGTCGTTGGGCCCGTAGAGCGCGAACGTGACGGTGCCGGTGGGGTTGAAGCCGCCGCCCACGATCGCGGTGTCCGAGATCTGCCCGCCGGCGGGTACCGAACCGGAGGCGGTGGTCGTGAGGGTGGGGCTGGCCTTGCCCACGAGCACCGACTCGTTGGCCGCCCCGCACGGGCTGGAGGCGGCGGCGTTGTCGGCGTCACCGCTGTAGGAGGCCGTCCACTGGTAGGTGCCCGGGGCGACGGCGGTGAAAGCGGGCGAGTCGTACGAGCCGTTGCCGGCAACGGGGACGCTCTGGGAGAAGACGGCGGTGCCGGCGCACGTGGTGTCGCCCGGCCCGTACAGGGTGAAGGTGACCGTGCCCGTCGGGTTGAACCCTCCGGCCAGCGTGGCGGTGTCGTGGACCTGGCCGCCGGGGGTGACCGCCCCGGAGGCCACCGTGGACAGGGTGGGCCCGGCCTGGCTCACGACCACCGACTCGTTGGGTGCGTTGCAGACGCCGGAGACGGCGGCGTTGTTGGCGTCGCCGCCGTAGGACGCCACCCAGCGGTAGGTGCCGGCCGCCGCCGCCGTGAAGGCCGGCGAGTCGTAGGAGCCGTTGCCCGCCACGGTGGCGGTGGTCGTGGAGGCGGCCGTTGAGGCGCAGGTGGTGTCGTTGGGGCCGTACAGCGTGAAGGTGATGGTGCCGGTGGGGTTGAAGCCGCCCGAGAGGACGGCGGTGTCGTGGACCTGGCCACCCACCGTGACTCCGAGGGAGGCGGTGGTGGCCAGCGTCGGCGTGGCGGCGGCGACCACCAC
The DNA here is from genome assembly GCA_046263055.1 of Acidimicrobiales bacterium. Classification (GTDB taxonomy): domain Bacteria; phylum Actinomycetota; class Acidimicrobiia; order Acidimicrobiales; family AC-14; genus DATAQC01. The sequence continues at coordinate 4,544 of JBHELO010000103.1, forward strand.
CGACTCGTTGGAGGCGTTGCACGGGCTGGTCACGGCGTTGTTGTTGGCGTCGCCGCCGTAGGACGCCACCCAGCGGTAGGTGCCGGCCGCCGCCGCCGTGAAGGCCGGTGAGTCGTAGGAGCCGTTGCCCGCCACGGTGGCGGTGGTCGTGGAGGCGGCCGTCGAGGCGCACGTGGCGTCGTTGGGGCCGTACAGCGTGAAGGTGATGGTGCCCGTGGGGTTGAAGCCGCCCGAGAGGACGGCGGTGTCGTGGACCTGGCCACCGGCGGGGACCCCCGCCGAGGCGGTGGTGGTGAGGGTGGGCGTGGCCTTGCCGACGACCACCGACTCGTTGGGCGCGTTGCACGGGCTGGCAACTGCGGCGTTGTTGGTGTCGCCCCCGTAGCTGGCCACCCAGCGGTAGCTGCCCAGGGCGGCCGGCGTGGCGTTGGGCGAGTCGTACGACCCGTTGCCCGAGACGGTGGCGGTGGTCGTCGACACGGGCGAGGTGGAGCAGGTGGCGTCGCTGGGCCCGTACAGCGTGAAGGTGATGGTCCCGGTGGGGTTGAACCCGCCGGCGATCACCGCCGTGTCGTGCACCTGGCCGCCCAGGGTCACGCCCGCCGACGCGGTGGTGGAGATGGTCGGGGCGGCCTGGGTGACCACCACCGACTCGTTGGCCGCGTTGCAACCGCTGCTGGCGGCGTTGTTGAACAGGTCCCCGGGGTAGTCGGCCGTCCACCGGTAGGTACCCACCGCCGCCGGAGTCACGCTGGGCGAGTCGTACGAGCCGTTGCCGCTGACCGTCGTGGTGACCGAGGCGGGCGTGCCCGCGCAGGTGGAGTCGTTGGGGCCGTAGAGCTTGAACGTGACGGTGCCGGTGGGCGAGGCCCCGGAGGCGACGACCGCGGTGTCGTGGACCTGGCCGCCCACCGCCACGGTGGCGGAGGCGGTGGTCGTCAGGGTGGGCGACGCCTTCAGCGGCGTGAGGTTGAGGCACCAGCCCCCGCTGATGGAGCCGACGTCGCCGACCGAGTCGTCGACCACGTAGAGGCTCCAGGTGCCGGTGGGCACGATCCCGTTGAAGGTGGCCAGGGTGGTGGCGGACGAGGGTGCCGGCGCCGGTGCCGGGAAGGCGTCTGTCCCCCCGTAGTTCACCGGCTTGGACGTCACCGACGAGTTGGGGGCACCCCACGCGCCGGTGGCCGACAGGGTGGACGCCGAGGCGTCGTCGAAGGTGGCGGTGACGTTGGTGGTGGGCGCCGTCCCGGCGTCGGAGACCAGCTCGAGGTTCTGGCCGGTGGGCGCCACCAGGAGCACGTCGAAGTCGGCCGGGAAGGCGTGGGTGACGCCCTTGAGGGTGACCGTCACGTTGGCGGTCGTGGCCGGGAACCCGGTGACGAAGATGTTCGAGGGGTAGGGCGTGGCCGCCCCCGGGTTGCCACCAGTGATGGAGCCGGTGTTGCAGTACGTCGTGGCGGTGACGACGGTAGCGTTGTCCACCCGTTGGTTCACCGTCCCCGAGCTGGCCCCGACCGCGCCCGAGCCCGAGTACTCGGCGGTGATGACGTGGTTGCCCTCGGCCAGGGAGCTGGTGGTGAAGCTGGCCATCCCTGCGCCGTTGACCGCAGTGGGCCCCGAGAGCACGGTGGTGCCCTCCTTGAAGGTGACCGTCCCGCCGGTGACGGGGCTGCCGCCGCTCATCACGGTGGCGGTGAAGGTCACGCCCTGGCCGGTGGTCGACGGGTTGAGCGACGACACCACGGTGGTGGTGCTGGGCGTGGCCGCCACGGTCGTGAAGGTCAGGCACCAGCCGCCAGCGATGCTGCCGGTGTCCGGGGCGCCGTCGCTCACCACGTACAGGCTCCAGGTGCCGTTGGGGTCGGTGCCGTTGAACGCGGAGAGGGCGGTGGCCGACGACGGAGTGGGGGCGGGGGCCGGGAAGGCGTCAGGGGCCCCGGGCTCGACGTAGTCCGTCGGCTTGGCCGAGATGGTGGAGTTGGGCGCTCCCCAGGCGCCGGTCTGGGGCAGCTGGGATGCGGCGGCATCGTCGAAGTTGACGGTGACGTTGCTGGTGGGGGCGTTGCCGGCGTCAGACGCCAGCTTAAGGTTCTGCCCGGTGGGGCCCACGAGGAGGGAGTCGATGTCACCCGGGAACGTGTGGCTGACGCCCTTGTAGGTGGCGGTGACCTTCGTCACCAGCCCGCTCAGCCCGCTGACGAAGATGTTGGACGGGTAGGGGGTGGCCGGCGAGAGGGCGTGGATGGTGACAGCCCCGGTGTTGCAGAACGTGGTGCCCGTCACCGTGGTCGGGTTGTTGAGCACCTCGGTGACCGCGCCCGAGCTGGTCCCGAACGACGCGGTGCCGTCATAGCGGGCGGTGATGACGTGGGAGCCCTCGGGAAGGGTGGTGGTGGTCAGCGTGGCCTGGCCGCTGCCGTTCACCGCCACCGGGCCGCCGATCACGGTGGAGCCCTCCAGGAAGGTCACGGTGCCCGACGTCACGGGGCTCCCGCTGCTGGTGACGGTGGCCGTGAACGTGACGCCCGGGGTGCCGGTGAACGCCGGGTTGGGGGACGCGGTCACGCTGGTGGACGTGGCCGCCGCGGTTGCCGTGGTGATGTTGAGCGACCACCCGCCGATGCTCTGGACGTCGGGGTCGCACACGTCGTCGACGACATAGAGGCTCCAGGTGCCGTTGGGGTTGATGCCCCCGAAGGTGGAGGCGAGCGTGGTGTTGGACGACGGTGCCGGTGCGGGCGACGGGAAGGTGTCGGTGCTCCCCAGCTCGGAGTAGTTGGTGGGCTTGGCGGTGATGGTGGAGTTCGCCGGGCCCCACGAGCCGTTCTGGGGCAGGGGCGCGGCCGCCGCGTCGTCGAACGTGACGGTGTCGTGGGTCACCGAGCTCGTCCCCGAGTCGGAGAGGATCTCCAGGTTCTGCGAGCCGCCGCCCGGTCCCACCAACAGGACCTCCAGGTCGCCCCCGAACTGGGTGTTGACGTCGTTCAAGGTGACGGTGACCTTGGTCACCGTGCCGCTCAGGCCCGACACCGCGATGTTCGAGGGGTAGAGCGTTGCCTTGCCCCGGGTGATGCTCCCGTCGGTGTTGCAGGTGCCGGGGGGGACCGAGAACGAGGTGGCATTGCTGAACGTCGTCGAGCCGGCCGGCGCCTGTCCCCAGGCCAGTGCGGCCACGAGCCCGGCCAGCCCGGCCAGCAGGGTGGCGGCCGGGACGCGGGCGCGCAGGAGCGCCGGCCGGGACGGACGGCCGGCGCTGGTGCCGCGTCTCGCCGCCGGTGCCGAGTGGTCTGCCCGTCGCCGCATGTGGCCTCCCGACCGGGCAAGGCCTTACGCCGGCGCGATCGTTGTGAGCCGCGGCGGCTGCCCTGCCTCCCCTACCCCTGTTTCATGACCGTCGGGCTACGCCCGATCGCGAACAGGTTCGAGGGTACGGCTCCTCGGCCCGGTCGGCAAGGCACCTGGGCAGCAATCAGTTCCGGGACGGGAAGATGCCCTCCAGGGCGATGATGAAGTTGACGACCAGGTAGGGCGACATGTTGTCGTGGGGCTGGCTGCCGCCGGCGCTGGCGATGAACGAGCCGTTCATCGGGTCCGTGGGCGACGGCCCGTAGGCGCCGGCCGAGGTGGCGGCCGGCACGTTGCCGCCCGGGCGGGTGGCGGCGCCGGCGGTGTTGGTGCCCGACGCCAGGTGGCCGTGGGCCGGCATCTGGGTGGTCGTCAACGTGACGGACTCCTCGCCCGCCACCTCCCCGAGGGTGCGGGGGGAGAGGCCGGGCCCCTGGCCGGCGTGCATGGGCACCCGGCTCTGGAGGTTGGGCAGGCCAAAGGTGGTCTGCCCGTTGCCCCCGTACGTGGTGCCCAGGAGCGAGAAGAGGGCGGTGTTCTGGGAGATGGACAGGAGCTGCCCGTTGCACAGCGCCCACCCACGGGGGGCGAAGTTGCCCCCGAACATGCGGATCTCACCAATGAACGGATCGGACATGGACGACCCCTTTTGTCGCGACTGGCACGGCCGGCCCGCCGGAGGTCGAGGAACCGTCTCGCGACCCCACCTGACCCCTCCGCCGGGAGTCTGCCAGAGCGGGCCGGGACCGGCAACGGCTCGGTACCGTCGGGATCGTGCCCGTCCCAGCCGTTTCGGCGGCCGTCCGCCTCCGCCCCGCGGGGCCGGGCGACGAGTCCCTCCTGCTCGCCCTGGGGGCCGAGCGCATCGGCCCCGACCTGGCCGCCGCAGGCGTCGATCCGAGCGCCGCAGCAGCGGTGGCGGCCATGCAAGCCCGCGCTCGGGAGGCCGCCTACCGCTCCTGCTGGCCGGAGGCCAGGTCCCATGTGGTGGAGGTGGGCGGAGAGGCCGCCGGCCGCCTGCTGGTGGACGAGGGCGACGACAGCCACCGGGTGGTGGACATCGCCCTCCTGGCGCCCTTCCGGGGCCGGGGCGTCGGCTCCCGAGTCCTGGCCGGCGTGGTGGAACGGGCCGACGCCGCCGGTGTGCCGGTGCGGCTGAGCGTGGCCCGGTCCAGCCCGGCCGTCGCCCTCTACCGCCGGATGGGCTTCGAGGTGGTGGCCGACGAAGGGCTCGACCTGGCCATGGAACGGCTTCCGTCGGCCACCGGGACGACGCCCGGCGGGGCGCTGGCGGTGCTCGACTGGCGCCGCCAGGTCGCCGCCCTCTACCGGGAGGTCCGGAGATGCGCCGACCCGGCCGCCGGGCACGCCCTGTGGCGCGCCGGCCGTGACCGCCTGCTTGCCACCCACCCCGCGTCGCCCGTCCCCACCGCCCGGCGGGCCGCCTTCGCCGGCGCCTCCGTGGCGCCCTACGACCCGGGGCTGCGCTTCGTGGCCCAGGTCGAGACGGCGGTGGCACCTGTCCGCCTGGAGGTGCCCACCGGCACCGACGGTGTCGTGCCCTTCGACCGGGTGGGCGTCGTCCACCTGCCGGGCCTCGGGGTCCTGGACGTGTGGTGGCTGGCGTCCTACGGCGGTGGCATCTTCGTGCCCCTGCGAGACGCCTCCGCCGGCCTCGAGTCCTACGGGGGCGGCCGCTACCTGCTCGACACGGCCAAGGGCGCCGACCTCGGGGGCGACGGCGGGCGCCTGGTCGTGGACCTCAACTTCGCCTACAACCCCTCGTGCGCCTACGACCCGGCGTGGGCCTGCCCCCTGGCGCCCCCAGGCAACGCGCTGGGGGTGGCGGTGCGGGCCGGCGAGCTGTCGCCCCAGCCCTGAGGGGTCGGCGCCGCCGGCCGTCACACCACGTGGAGGGCGTGGCCGACCACGGCGCCGCCGGCCACGTCCAGGGTGGCCAGGGTGTGCGCCGGTTGGGCCCGCCGCTCGGTGGGCGAGCCCGGGTTGAGGAGCAACTGGCCGTCCACGCCGTCGGCGTCCCAGGGGATGTGGCTGTGGCCGAACACCACCACGTCGGCGGTCGGGAACCGGCGGCGCATGCGCCCCGCCCTGCCCGCCGACGGCCCGCTGTCGTGGATCATCCCGATCCGCACCCCGTCCACGTCGAGCAGCCGGGTCTCGGGCAGCACGCCCACCAGGTCGGCGTCGTTGTTGCCGAGCACGGCATGGACGGGCGCGAAGCCGGCCAGCTCGTGGAGGACCTCCGGGACGAGCACGTCGCCGGCGTGCAACACCAGGTCGGCCGACTCCAGGTGGGCGTAGGCGGCGTCGGGCAGCCGGCGCCTCCCTCCCCGGCGGATGTGGGTGTCGGAGAGCACGACCACGTGGACCATGTCGGTATCTTTCCCGGCCGTGGACCCCGTGGCCGCCCTGGACCGCATCGCCTACCTGCTCGAGCGCTCGGGCGCGCCGACGTACCGGGTGCGGGCTTTCCGGGGGGCGGCCGCCACCCTGTCGGGCATGGACGCCGAGGAGGTGCGCCGCCGGGCCGCCGGTGGGCGCCTGCGCGACCTCAAGGGCGTCGGCGCCAAGACGGAGGAGGTCGTCGTGCAGGCCCTGGCCGGCGGGGTCCCCGAGTACCTGGCCCGTCTGGAGGAGGACGCCGCCCCCGAGGCGGCCGAGCCCCTGTCGGGCGCCGCCGCCGCCGTCCGCGCCGCACTCCGGGGCGATTGCCACACCCACTCCACCTGGTCCGACGGCGGCAGCCCCATCGACGAGATGGCCCGGGCGGCGCGCGACCTGGGCCACGAGTACATGGTGCTGACCGACCACTCCCCCCGCCTCACCGTCGCCCACGGCCTGTCGCCCGAACGCCTGCGGGCCCAGCTCGACGTGGTGGCCGCGCTCAACGAGGAGCTGGCCCCTTTCCGGATCCTGACCGGTATCGAGGTGGACATCCATCTCGATGGCAGCCTCGACCAGGAAGAGGAGCTGCTGGCATCCCTGGACGTGGTCGTGGCCAGCGTGCACTCCAAGCTGCGCATGGAGTCCCGGGAGATGACGCCCCGTATGGTCGCCGCCGTGCGCAACCCCCACGTGGACATCCTGGGCCACTGCACGGGCCGCCTGAACCCGGCCGCCGGCCCCGAGCCGACGGCCGGTCGGGGCACCCGCAGCGCCCGCCCGGAGTCCGAGTTCGACGCCGCCGCGGTGTTCGCGGCGTGCGCGGAGACGGGCACCGCGGTGGAGATCAACTCCCGTCCCGAACGCCTCGACCCGCCCATGCGCCTGCTGCGCCAGGCCCTCGACGCCGGCTGCGTGGTGTCCATCGACACCGACGCCCACGCCCCCGGCCAGCTGGAGTGGCTCACCAACGGGTGCCGCCGAGCGGCCGACGCGGGCGTGGCCGCGGACCGCATCGTCAACACCAGGACGGCCGACGACCTCCTGAGATGGGCCGCGGCCCACGCGCCCTCCTAGAGCCAGGGGCGCGCCCGATGGCGGGCGTCAGAGCTGGCTGAGGCCCTTCTGGAGGTCCTCGACGGTCATCACCGCTGGAACGACACGCCGGCGTCGAGTCCTTGCAAGAACGGCTCGGCGGCCGCCGGGATCTGGGCGAGTCGGCCATGTCGCCGTCGGCGTCCGTTCACCCGCCGCCGGGGAGTCAGCCCAGGATCACCACGCCGTCGGGGGGAACGGCCGTGGCCCGGCCGTCACCGGAGGGCAAGGACTGCTCGGTGGCGGCCAGGTTGCACAGCACCGCCACCGGCCCCCGCTGGAGCACCAGCCACCGGGCGTCCTCGTCGTAGGTCACCGCCACCGCGCCCAGGTCGCCGCTGGTGAGGGCGGGCACCTGGCGGCGAAGGGCGATCAGCTCCCGGTGCCATTGGAGCAGCTCGGCGTGGGGAGGACGCTCCGGCTCCGACCAGTCGAGACGGGAGCGCTCGTAGGTGGCCGGGTCCTGGGGGTCGGGCACGTCGTCGGGCGCCCAGCCGAAGGCGGCGAACTCCCGGCGGCGGCCCTCGCTGACCAGGCGCCCGAGCTCGGGGTCGCCGTGGTCGGTGAAGTACTGGAACGGCGTGGACGCCCCCCACTCCTCGCCCTGGAAGAGCATGGGCACGAACGGAGAGCACAGCACGAGGGCGGCGGCGATCTTGAGGCGGCCGGTGCCCATCAGGGCCGACGACCGCTCGCCGGCGGCCCGGTTCCCCACCTGGTCGTGGTCCTGGAGGTAGGCGAAGAAACGGGTGCCGGCCAGGCCCGTGGGCGGGCGCCCGTGGCGCCGGCGCCGGTGGGCGGACCGCTGGCCGTCGTACACGTAGGCCTGGCGCAGGGCCTTGGCCAGCGAGGCCAGCGACCCGAAGTCCTCGTAGTAGCCCGACCGCTCGCCGGTCAGCACCGCGTGCAGAGCGTGGTGGAGGTCGTCGCTCCACTGGGCGTCGCAGGCCCATCCGCCGGCGTCGGCGCCTCGCACCACCTTGGGGTCGTTCAGGTCGCTCTCGGCGATGACCCAGGCCCCAGGTGCGAGCGAGTGCACGGCGGCCGCCACCTCCTCCACGATGGGCGTGGCGGAGGCATCGAAGATGGCGTGGACGGCGTCGAGGCGGAGGCCGTCCACGTGGTAGTCGCGCACCCACTGGCAGGCGTTGCCGACCACGAAGGCCCGGACTTCGTCGCTGTCGGGGCCGTCGTAGTTCACCGCCTCGCCCCACGGCGTGCCGTAGCGGTCGGTGAAGTACGGGCCGAGCTCCCGCAGGTAGTTCCCGTCGGGACCGAGATGGTTGTAGACCACGTCTAGGACGACGGCCAGGCCCCGGCCGTGGCAGGCGTCGACGAGGCGCTTGAAGCCGTCCGGCCCACCGTAGGCGGAGTGGGGGGCGTACAGGTCGACGCCGTCATAGCCCCAGCCCCGGCGGCCCGGGAACTCGGCCACTGGCATGACCTCCACGGCGGTGACCCCGAGCCCCACCAGGTGGTCGAGGCGGGCGGCGGCGCCGTCGAACGTGCCCTCGGGCGAGAACGTGCCCACGTGCAGCTCGTAGACGACGGCGTCGGCCAGCGGCGGCGTGGCCCAAGCCTGGTCGGTCCACCCGAAGGTCGCGTGGTCCACCAGGCGGGAGGGGCCATGGACGCCCTCGGGTTGCCACCCCGACCGGGGGTCGGGGCGGGGCGGGCCGCCGCCGAGGGAGAACGAGTAGTCGTCGCCGGGACCGGCACCGACCTGTTCGGCCCGGAACCAGCCCAGGTCGTCGGGCCCCTCCATGGCCACCCGGCGGTCACCGGCCAGCACGACGTCCACCCGCTCGGCGCGAGGTGCCCAGACCTCAAAGCGGGCCATCAGGCGGCCACGAGGAGGGCAACCGGGAAGGCGTCCAACAGGTCGGCCAGCGCCATCGGGCGGCCGCCCTCCAGCTCGGCCCCGCCCAGGGCGTCCACCCACCGGCCGGGCGGGAGGCGCAGCGTCGTACCCGCCCAGTCCCCGCCCAGGCCCATCACCAGCCGGGGGACCACCGACACCACCGTCCCACCGCGGCACCAGGCCACCGCGTGGGCGGCCTTGTCCCCCGCGGCCACCAGGGGCTGGTACGGCGCCCCCGGGGCGAAGGCGGCGGGCGACAGGCGCCGCACGCCCAGGGCTCGAGCCAGGAGCCACAGCTTGGCCGCCCCCTCGTCGGCCACGTCAGCCGGCCACACGTCGGCCGGTCCGGCGTCGGCCACCTTGTCGAGCAGGCGGCGGCGCGCGTCGTAGTCCACCGGGCGACGGTTGTCGGGGTCCACCAGGCTGAGGTCCCACAGCTCGGCACCCTGGTAGGTGTCGGCGACGCCGGGGGCCGTGACGGTGGCCAACACCGACGCCAGGGAAACGACCCGCGCCGGTTCCACCAGCGGGACCACAAAGGCGGCCAGGTCGGCGGCGAAGGCCGGGTCTTCCACCACGCCCGCCACGAACCCCCGCAGGGCCTGGTCGTAGACGGGGTCCGGCCGGGTCCAGGAGGTGTGCTCCTTGGCCTCGCGCGACGCCTTCTCCATGTAGGCCAGGGCGCGGTCGGCGGGGAGGGGCCACGCTCCCACGAGGGTCTGGTAGAGGAGGTACTCGGCGCCCCGGTCAGGGAACCCGCCGGCCTTGTGGCCCTCGTTCATCGAGGCCCACCGCCGGACGGCCAGGGCCCACGGCCCGGGGACCTCGGAGAGCAGGCCGATTCGGGCCCGCACATCGGCGCTGCGCTTGGTGTCATGGGTGGACAGGGCGAGCAGCGTGGAGGGCCAACCCTCGGCGGCCCGCCGGTTGGCCCGGTGAAAGTCGTCCACCGAGGTGCCGAAGCGGCCGGGGTCGCCGCCCACCTCGTTGAGCGACATGAGGCGCCGCCAGCAGTAGAAGGTGGTGTCCTCCACGCCCTTGGCCATCACCGGGCCCGTCAACTGCTGGAAGCGCAGGGCCAGCTCCTGCTCGGCGTCACCAGCCACCCGGAGGAGCAGGACTTCGGCCAGGAAGTCGAACAGGTCGGGGTCGAGGTCGGGGCGGCGCTCCCGGGCCGTCTCCACCGCCACCGCCACGGTGGCCACGTCGGCGTCGGACGGCGGGCGGCCGGGCTGGAGGTAGGTGCGGTAGACGGGGAAGCCGGCCAGGAGCTCGGTGAGGGCGCCGTCCAGCTCCCGGCGGGTGTAGTCGGAGGTGCGGCGGTGGCCGGCGCACACCGCCACCGCCAGGTCCACCACCCGGCGCACGTCGGCGGCCAGCGTCTCCCGCATGACCAGGTCCTTCTTCTGCCGGACCACGTCGGGGTAGGCGGCGGCGGTGCCCGTGAACCGGGCGTGCAGCTCGGTGAGGGGCTCCTCGCCGGCGGGGTCCACGAACAGGCCCCCCACCAGGTTGAGGAAGTCGTAGCCGGTGGTGCCGGCCACCGGCCACGTCGGTGGCAGCTCCTCGCCGGGTTCCAGGATCTTCTCCACCACCACCCAGGCGCCGCCGGTGGCCTCGTACAGGCGGCGCAGGTACCCGGCGGGGTCGCGCATGCCGTCGGGGTGGTCGATGCGCAGGCCGCCCACGATGCCCTGGCGCACGAGGCCGAGCACCAGCTCGTGGGTCTCCTCGAAGACGTCGGGCACCTCCTGGCGCAGGCCGACGAGGGTCGTGATGTCGAAGAAGCGCCGGTAGTCGAGCTCGTCGGCCGCCACCCGCCAGAAGGCCAACCGGTAGTTCTGGCGGGCAAGGACGGCGTCCAGGGCGTCGGGGTCGGCGGAGGTGGCGGCCACCACGCCGTCGACGGCGGCGGCCACCGCCGGCTGCTCCCCCAGGAGCCGGGCCAGCAGGTCCCCCAGGACCTCCTTGTCCCGGTGCCGCTCCTGCACGCTGGCCCGGTCGGTGGCGGCGGCATGGGGGAGGCGGCCGAGGGCGGTGGCCAGCGTGGCCAGCTCGTCGGAGCCGCACTCGCCGGCGGCCCGGGCCAGCAGGCGGTCGAGGGTGCGGGGCGAGATGGGGGCGGCGTGGTCGAAGTAGCACACCACGAAGGTGCCGCCCCTGCGCTCCAGGCGCAGGTCGCCCGCCTCCAGGACCCGGCCGTAGTGGTCGCCGAGGATGGGCAGGAGGATGCGGTAGTCGCTGGCCCCCGGGTCCAGCTCGGCCGGCCAGTCGACGTCGAAGGCGTCGGCGTACCGGCTGGACGGTCCGTTCTCCAGCACGTCCCACCACCAGGCGTTCTCGGCGCCCACCGCGGCCATGTGGTTGGGGACGACGTCGAGTACCTGGGACAGGCCGGCGGCGGCCAGGGCCCGGGTCATCCGCCCGAAGGCCTCCTCGCCGCCCAGCTCGGCGTTGAGGCGGTGATGGTCCACCACGTCGTACCCGTGGGTGCTGCCGACGGCCGCCTGGAGGTAGGGCGAGCAGTACACGTGGCTCACGCCCAGGTCGGCCAGGTAGGAGGCGATGGCGGCCACGTCGTCGAACCCGAACCCGGCGTGCAACTGCACCCGGTAGGTCGCCCGGGGTGGGCCGGGGCCGGGGCCGGTGGCGGTCATCCGGCGGAACCTACCCGGGGGCCCGCCGGCCACACGCCTACGCTCGGGGACCGTGGACCTGCCGGTGATGCCCCCCGTGCGGCCGATGCTCGCCAAGCTCTCCCGGTCCCTCCCCGAGGGGGGCGACCTGGTCTACGAGCCCAAGTGGGACGGCTTCCGGTGCATCGTGTTCCGGGACGGGCCCGAGGTGGAGCTCGGGAGCCGCAACGAGAAGCCCCTTACCCGCTACTTCCCGGAGCTGGCCGACCCGGTGCGGGCCAGCCTGCCCGAGCGCTGCGTGGTGGACGGTGAGGTCGTCATCACCTCCGACCACGGGCTCGACTTCGAGGCGCTGCTCCTGCGCATCCACCCGGCCGAGTCCCGGGTGCGGATGCTGGCCCGGGAGTCGCCCGCATCGTTCGTGGCCTTCGACCTCCTGGCCCTGGGTGACGACGACCTGCGGCCACGACCCTTCGCCGAGCGCCGGGCCCGGCTGGAGCAGGCCCTGAACGGCGTGCCGCCGCCCGTGCACCTCACCCCGGCCACCGCCGACCCCGAGGTGGCGGCCCGATGGTTCGACCGCTTCGAGGGGGCGGGGTTGGACGGGGTGGTGGCCAAGCGCGTCGAGCAGCCCTACCGGGAGAACGAACGGGACATGCTCAAGGTCAAGCACGAGCGCACCGCCGACTGCGTGGTGGCGGGGTTTCGGTGGCACAAGAGCGGCGGCATCGTCGGCTCCCTGCTGCTGGGGCTCTACGACGATGATGGGACGCTCCATCACGTGGGTGTGGCCGCCGCCTTCTCCACCGCCCGCCGCCGGGAGCTGGTGGACGAGCTGGCGCCCTACCGTGAGGGGGCACTGGACGGCCATCCCTGGCGGGCCTGGGCGGAGGCGGAGGCGGCCGCCGAGCCCACCCGGATGCCCGGTGGGCAGAGCCGGTGGAACGCCGGGCGGGACCTGTCGTGGGAGCCCCTGCGCCCGGAGCTGGTGGCCGAGGTGGCCTTCGACCACCTCCAGGGCGACCGCTTCCGCCACGCCACCCAGTTCCGGCGCTGGCGGCCCGACCGCCAGGTGGCGTCGTGCACCTACGCCCAACTCGACGTGGTCGTGCCCGAGGAGCTGGCCGTGGTGTTCGGCGCCTGAACCTCCCGCTCGGAACGGAGGTGGTGACGGGCATCACTTCCCGGTGGTTACGCAGCCGAAACACGGGGCAAGCTCCCGCCAGACCGTGACACCAGCCGGGGAACGAACATTGGTTGCATCGGGCTTGGCCCAGCAGATACCGCTTTCGTTGAACCCCGCCCAAGCCCGCCACGAGGTGGAGTCGTTCCTTCGTGGCTTCGCCTGGGTAGGTGATGTCGACGAGGTCGTGCTCGCGCTGCACGAGGCGTTGGTCAACGCCTCGCGCCACGGTGGCGGGGCCCGGCGGGCGCTGGCCCGCCTGGACTCGTCGGGCCTGGAGCTCGAGGTCTGGGACGGTGGGGACGGGTTCAGCCTGGAACCCCACGTGCGCCGGGCGCCCGACCCGATGGCCGAACGGGGGCGGGGCCTGTGGCTCATCGGCCGGGTCGCCAGCTCCTGCGAGGTGCGCCGCCAAGCCGACGCCGTGGCCCTCGTCATCCGCTTCGACCAGCCGTGAGCCGGGGGGCCCCGAGAGCCCGACGGGCGGGCCCCCCCGGCCTTTGCTAGGTTTGACGGCCGCCGCACCAGGAGGGCGTCTGTGTCCAAGCAGGGGGGTGGAGGTGAGGAGGAGGATCTCCTCCAGTTCTACCTGAACGACATCGGAAAGCACGCTCTGCTGACCCGCGCCGAGGAGGTGCGCCTCGGTGAGCTGGCCCGAGCGGGGCGCCAGGCGGCCGCCGAGTTGGCCACCGGCCGGGTCGCCGCCGCCCGGCGGTGCGAGCTGGAACCCGTGGTGCGGGCCGGCCAGGAGGCCACCAGCCGCTTTGTCAAGGCCAACCTCCGCCTCGTCGTCTCCATCGCCAAGAAGTACCAGGCGTCCGGCCTGCCGCTGCTCGACCTCATCCAGGAGGGCAACTTCGGCCTCATGCACGCGGTGGAGCGCTTCGACGCCCGGCGCGGGTTCAAGTTCTCGACCTACGCAACGTGGTGGATCCGCCAGACCATCGCCCGGGGGATCGCCAACACCTCCCGCTCCATCCGCCTGCCCGTCCACGCCGGGGACCAGCTGCTGGCCATCCGCATGACCAGCGCCTCGCTGGAGGTCCGCCTCGGACGCCCCCCTCGCGCCGACGAGGTGTCGCAGGCCATCGGTTTGGCCGCCCGCAAGGTGGAGGAGCTCAGCCCGTACCTGAGCGAGCCGGTGTCGCTGTCCGAGCGCCTCACCGAGGGGGACGCCGAGTTGGGCGACCTGGTGGAGGACGTGTCCAGCCCGGCGCCCGACCAGGTGGTGTTCGCCGAGATGCTGCCCGCCCAGGTCACCGAGCTGCTGTCCGCCCTCGACCCTCGAGAGCGTGAGGTGCTCTGCCTGCGGTACGGCCTCGACCGCGGGAAGCCCCGGACGCTCGAGGAGGTGGGCGAGCAGTTCGGCCTCACCCGGGAGGGCGTGCGCCAGGTGGAGGTCAAGGCCATCGCCAAGCTCCGGCGCTCCGCCCGCCGCGAGGCCCGCGACCTCCTCTCGGCGTAGGCAGCCGGCCCCCGGGGTAGGGCTCGGGCATGAGCGAGCAGGCCCCGGAGTCGTTGCCCAAGCTGGTGCGGGGCGAGGAATTGGAGACCGACGACGGTGTCGAGGTGCCGGCCCAGCAGACCGCCGGGGTGGAGACGGTGGAGGGCGGCGGCGAGTGGCCCGACCCCGATGCCCCGGCCTCGCCGCCCGCACCGGGGGCCGACTGAGCACCGCTCCCCACGACCGGGCGGAAGGTGCCCCCGCCCTACCATGACCCTGTCGGGCAGATCACGCAGGTGAGCCGGCCGGCAGGTGAGCCGGCCGGCAGGTGAGTCCGTCGGCAGGTGAGTCCGTCGGCCGGTGAGTCAGTCGGGAGGCAGCGTCGGTATGAGCGAACAGCACGAGCGGTGGCAGGAGCTGGGCCAGCAGCTGCGGGTGGATGCGGTGCGGTGCTCGGGGCGGGCC
>JBHELO010000104.1:0-21599 GCA_046263055.1 Acidimicrobiales bacterium
CGACGATGCCGTTGGCCATGAAGTTGTGCGTCCCCTCGATGGTCAGGTCGAACGTCGGCTGTTCGCCGATGGGCGTGATCTCCGTGACCCGGTCCCAGAACAGATCGGAGGTGGCGATGTCCACCGGCTCGTCGGAGCCGAAGATTCCTCGGGCTGCGTCCTTGGCCTCGGCCGCCAGGGCCCCGGGCAGCAGGTCCCCGTTGGGGTCCCCGTCGGTTCGATCGAGAACGGCGAGGGCCTCGGGGACACTGGTGCCGCGCTGGCTGTGGCACCCCACGGTTGTCAGGAACCGAGCTTGATGGGCGGCGCCCTGGATGCGGACGCTGTGACACTCACGGGAGGACCGGGCACCGTCGTTCGGGCGTCCAACGCCCTGCGTCTTTGACCGCCCGATGGTTGACCTGATGCCGAGCCGCAGCAAGAGGCGCTGGACGTCCAATGCCAGGCGTTCGCTGGTGGTCACGTAGGACGTGCCAACACGCCGTCGCCGCCCGCTCCCGCTGATGGTGATGGCGCCGGCCGTGGCCCACAGGTGGCGGAGGAACAGCGCCACCTGATCGTCGGTCAGGCCGAAGATCGTGCTGGGCAGGAACGTCGTCCACTTGGGGGACATCCACAGGCCGTGTGGTTCGAGCCAGTTGCGCATCGGGTGGTTGGTGCCGTGGGTGAGCCTGTACGGGCTCGGGAACCGGAGCAGCCAGGTGTTTCCGACCTTCTCGGATCTCGTCTCGATCCCGAACAGCCGTCGAGCGAGATCCTCGACGAGCCGCAGGTTGGCCTCGTCGGCCGTCGAGTATGTGAAGGACGGGCCCACGGAGCCGCCGCCGATGAGGTGACCGAGGAGTGCCAACTCGTCGTCGGACCATCCCGTCCCCGGGTTCTGGGGCGCCGGGAGCCGGCGGGGGACGGCCACGCACGACCCCACCGCGAGCGCATCCAGCCTGGTCCAGCCCTCGACGGTGAGGAAGGGGTGGTTGGCGGTGGCGGTGACGCTCCGACCCGACGCCAGCGTCATTCGGAACACCGGCTTGACGCCCGTCGGGAACGCCTTCGTCAGTCTCGCCGGCACCAGCCGCTGGCGGTCGTCCACCGACCACACGTCCGGTTGGTCCTGTGACAGGACGAGCTCGCCGATGGACACCTCCTCACCGTTGTCGGCCCGCATGACCCGGGTGCCCGCCGGCATGCACCCCGACTCCCTCAAGTCGGCGAGGATGGGGCGCTTGTCGGCCCTCGTCTCCAGGTTGCGGGACAGCTGGCTGAGGGCGATGACCGGAACCTCCAGCTCACGAGCGAGGATCTTGAGGCCGCGGGAGATCTCCGACACCTCGACCTGGCGGTTCTCGGCCGACGTGCGGCCGGTCATCAGCTGGAGGTAGTCGATCACGATCAACCCCAGTCCCGACCGGCTCTTGAGGCGACGGGCCTTGGCCCGGATCTCCATGATCGTCAGCCGCGGGTTGTCGTCGATGTGGATCGGGCACTCGGCCAGCCGGCCGACGGCGTGGCTGATCTTCGGCCAGTCGGCTTCCAGGAGCTTCCCGTTGCGCATCCGGGTGGCGTCCACCCGGGCCTCGGCGCACAGCAGCCGCTGGGTGAGCTCCAGGTGGCTCATCTCCAGGGAGAAGATGAGCACCGGGTGGCGCGCATCGAGGGCGGCATGAGCGGCGATGCCGAGGGAGAAACTCGTCTTCCCGGTCCCCGGCCGGCCACCGATGATGACCAGGTTGGACGGTTGGAGGCCGGCGAGCTGGTGGTCCAGGTCCACGTAGCCGGTGGGGACGCCGATGATGTCCTGGCCCCGCTCGTACAGCGCCTCGATGTGGTCCAGGTGGCGCTCGAGCAGCTCGCGGATCGGGAGCATGGAATCGGTGACCCGGCGCTGGGCGACGTCGAACACCATGGCCTCGGCGGCGTCGATGGCGCCCAGCACGTCGTCGGGGACCGAGTACCCCATCTCCGCGATCTCGGTGGCCACGCCGATCAGGCGGCGGAGGAGGGAGTGCTCCTCCACGATGCCCGCGTACCGGGTGGCGTTGCCGATGGCCGGGGTGCGGGCCTGGAGGGAGATGAGGGTGGCGGGACCCCCGATGCCGTCGAGCACGCCGGCCCGGCGCAGCTCGTCGGCCACGGTGACCGGGTCGGCGGGCTCGCCCTGCTCGTAGAGCGACGTGACGGCCGAGAAGATGTGGCCGTGGGCCGGCTTGTAGAAGTCGGCGCTGTCCAGGCGCGTCTCGACGGCGGCGACGATGGCGTCCCGACTGAGGAGCATGGCCCCCAGGAGCGACTCCTCGGCCTCCAGGTTGTGGGGCGGGACCCGGGCCCCGGAGCTCGCCCCCTGGCGGCGGCGCGTCTCGTCAGCGGTCTGGACCATGGGCGTGCGTCACCTTGCTCCCCCGGCCCTGGGGATCGCTAGGCCCCCAACGCTGGGGAAAGGTGGTGGAGGACCGGGGGCGAACACATGTTCACTCTACCGGCAGGGTACGGCGGCGGCAGGGTACGGCGGCGGCAGGGTACGGCGGCTACCGCCCGGCGGCGACGACCTCCACGCGGAGGCGCAGCTCCACGTCGGTGTGGAGGCGGACGGCCACCTCGTGGGCACCGACCGCCTTGATCGGCTCGTCCAGGTGGACCCGGCGTCGGTCCAGGGCGACCCCCGTCTGGGCCTCCACCGCGGCCACCAGGTCGGCCGTGGTCACCGACCCGAACAGGCGTCCCTCGGCGCCCGCCTTGGCCGGGATGGTGACGACCCGGGGGGCCAGGCGGGTGGCGATCTCCTCGGCCGACGCCCGGTCACGGGCGTCCCGCTGGTCGCGGGCCCGGCGCATGGACGCGGCCTGGGCCTCGGCCCCGGCGCTGGCCCGCAGGGCCAGGCCCCGCGGGACGAGGAAGTTGCGGGCGTACCCGTCGGAGACGTCGAGCACGTCCCCCTTGTTGCCGACGTTGGCCACGTCGGCCCGCAGGACCACCTTCACGACAGGTTCCCCTCGGCCGCCTCGACGGCAGCGGCGGCGTCCGAGGTGGGGCCGGCGTCGGCTGCACCGGTGGAGGGCGCCTCGTCGGGACGAGGACGGGGGCCGAAGCGGCCACCGCCACCGCCACCGCCGCCACCGCCACCGCCGTCACGTCCGCCCCGGCCGCCACGCCCGCCCCGGCCGCCCTCGGAGGTGGACCGCTGGGTGTAGGGCAGGAGCGCCAGCTCGCGGGCGGTCTTGATGGCCACCGCCGCGTCCCGCTGGTGCTGGGAGCAGTTCCCGGAGACCCGGCGGGCCCGGATCTTGCCGCGGTCGGACATGAACCGGCGCAGGAGGTTGACGTCTTTGTAGTCCACCCACTCGATGCGGTCCTTGCAGAAGACGCAGACCTTCTTCTTGACCCGCTTGCCGGTGTCCTTCGGTGCCCGCTTCCGCTCGCGGTCGCGGTCACCTCCTCCGCGTGCCATCAGAAGGGCTCCTCGCCGTAGTCGTAGGTGGGAGCGGGCTGCGGGCCGCCGCTGGCCGGCGCACCGACGGGGGCGGCGGCGGGACGGCTGCCGTAGGTACCGGCGCCCTCGCTCGGGCCCCGGCGGTCGTTCTTCTGCACCACGGCGGTGGCCCAGCGCAGGCTGGGGCCGATCTCGTCGGCCACGACCTCCACCTTGTTGCGCTTCTCGCCCTCCTGGGTCTCCCAGGAGCGCTGCTCGAGCCGCCCGGTGACGATGATCCGCGCCCCTTTGGAGATCGACTCGCTGGCGTTCTCGGCCATCTCCCGCCAGCAGACGATGTCGAAGAACGAGACCGCCTCCTTGCGCTCGTTGGTCTGGCGGTCGTTCCACACCCGGTTGACGGCCAGCCCGAAGCTGGCGGTGGCCTGGCCGCTGGGGGTGAAGCGAAGCTCCGGGTCCCGGGTGACGTTGCCGACCAGGGTGACGCTGTTGCCGTTGCTCATGTGCCTCTCACGCTCCGTTCGCGCTTGTGCTGCTGTCGCTGGCCGCCTCGGCGGCGGTGTCGCTGGCCGCCTCGGCGGCGGTGCCGCTGGCCACCTGGGTGGCGGTGCCGCTGGCCACCTGGGTGGCGGTGTCGCTGGCCGCCTGGGCGGCGGTGCCGCTGGCCGCCTGGGCGGCGGTGTCGCTGGCCGCCTGGGCGGCGGTGTCGCTGGCCGGACGGGCCTTGGGTCGCCCGGCGATCCGGTCGGGGAGGCGGATCACCTTGTGACGGATCACCTCGTCGGCCAGGTGCAGGGCCCGGTCGAGCGCCTCCATGGCGGCCGGCTCGGCCTGCGCCTCGACCAGCAGGTAGGTGCCCTCCCGGTGGTGCTGGATCTCGTACGCGAGCCGGCGCTTGCCCCACCGGTCCACCCGACCGGGCTGGCCGCCGCCGCTGGAAATGAGCGACGTGGCTCGGTCCACCTGGGCGTCCACCGCGCCGTCCTCGAGCGTTGGGTCGAGGATGATCATGACTTCGTACGGGCGCATACCCGGGATGTCGCCTCCCTCCGGACCTGGCACGACGGCCAGGGCTCCGAGGCGACTCCCCGGAGCAGGGTGTTCGGTTTGCGAGCCATGGTAACCCGGCACGTGGCCCAGCATGGCAGGGGGGTACGACAGCATGGGCGGGCGAGCCGGCTGACACCATCGGCCGGGGGCCGGCTGACACCATCGGCCGGGACCCGGCTGCCACCCCGAGGAGGACCATGGCCACGACCGACGACGAGTGGTACTGGTGCCTGCGCCACGGCCGGCCGGAGCCGGCCGGTGAGGCGTGCGAGGCCGAGCAGCGCCTGGGCCCGTACCCGTCCGAGGACGCCGCCCGCCACTGGAGAGAGCGGGTCGACGCCCGCAACGAGCAGTGGGACGCCGAGGACCGCCGCTGGGAGGGCGACGACTGACGACGTGGGCGGCGCCGGTCTACGGGCAGGCGCCGCCCACGGTCAGGTGGGCGCCGGGGCCGATGCCCAGCGTCCCCAGGCCGCCCTTGGCCACCTCCAGGGCGTCGCGGTAGGGCGCGGCGGCCGAGAACAGGGGGCACTGGGCGGTGCCCAGGCAGGGCTCCATGTCGGAGGAGGACACGAACCGCCCGGAGGAGTCGAACCAGGCGATGGACAGGGGCATCGGGGTGTCCTTCATGTAGAACTGCACGGAGGTGTCGGCGGGGAAGCGGAACAACATCCCGTCGTAGCCACTCAGGTCGGTGCGGTTCATGAGGCCCTGCTCCTGCTGGGCCTGGGTGTCGGCCACCAGCGCGCAGCGCGACGCCGACCCACCGGCGCCCACCCGGAAGGCGACCTCACCGAACCCGGCCACGGGCGTCCGGGCCGCACGGGCGGCCAGGTGCGGATCGGCCGGCCGGTTGGCGCCCCACAGGAGGACCAGGGTGACGGCGGCCAGGGCGGCCAGGGCGCATGCCCAGCGCAGCACGCGCCGCCGGGGCCACCGCTCCTCATCGCCAGGGGAGGGCGAGCCGGTCCCGGCGTCGTCCATCAGGCGCTGCGATGGGCGGGGCCCGGCCCGGCCAGGCCCCGGGCCACCTCCTCGCAGGCGTGGTACGACTCGGCGTCGGCCGGGAAGCGCCCGCTGCGCACGTCGCCCGCATAGGCGGCCACCGCCGCCACTGCGTCGGCCTTCAGCGACGCGTAGCGGCGCACGAAGCGGGGGGCGATGCGGTCCTCCAGGCCCAGCAGGTCGTGCAGCACCAGCACCTGCCCGTCACAGGACGGCCCGGCACCGATGCCAATGGTGGGCACGGGCACCGCCTCGGTGACCATGCGCGCCACCTCGCGGGGCACCGCCTCCACCACGATGGCGAAACATCCGGCCTTCGCCAGGGCCCGGGCGTCGTCCACAAGGGCCTCGGCGGCGTCCAGCTGGCGGGCTTGGACCCGGTACCCCCCCAGGGTGTGCACGGACTGAGGCGTGAGGCCGAGGTGGCCCATAACCGGGATCTCGGCGGCCACCAGCGCGTCCACCATGGGCAGGCGGGCCCGGCCGCCCTCCAGCTTGACGGCCCGGGCCCCGGCCCGCACCAGGGTGGCGGCGTTGCGCACGGTGTCGGCGGGGTCGAGATGGAACGCCAACCACGGGAGGTCGGCCACCACCAGGGCGGACGGCCGGGCCCGGGCCACGGCGGCCACGTGGTGGGCCATGTCGGCCACCGTCACCTGGAGGGTGTCGTCGTAGCCCAGGACGACCTGGGCCAGCGAGTCCCCCACCAGGATCACGTCCACGCCGGCCTCGTCGGCGATGCGAGCCCCGGGATGGTCGTAGGCCGTCACCATCACGACGGGAATCCCGCCTTTGCGCGCCCGGATGGCCGGGGCGGTCACCTGCTGGCCCATGGATGCCTCCTCCGTCCGGCGCCCGAACGGCTGCCGGCGGTGCCGGGAGTCTACCGGCGCGCCGCCGCCGCCCGACGCCCGGCCGGGCGCTCGCCTACGGGGGCGACGCCGTGGGCGGGCACATGTTGGGGATGGTGACGCCCGGAGGGAGCGATGCGCAGGGGATGGTCGCGGCCGTCGTGCTGGGGGCGCGCCTGGACGTCGTGGGCGTGACCGTGGTGGCCGGGCGGGCGGCGGCGGTGGTGGTGGTGGGCGTGACCCCTGCCGCCGTCGCGGGCGGCGCCGTGGCCGGGGTGGTGACGAGGGGCGCGACGGTGGACGACGTCGGCTCGGCGTAGGGCACGATGGCGCTCAGCGGCCGCCCGTCGAAGGAAGTGGGCACCGCGTACTCGCCGGTGTCGGGGGCGGCCCGGCTCATGAACTTGCGCCAGATGTCGGCGGGGATGGACCCGCCGTTCACCTTGGCCTGGCCGTGGACGTCGAGGAGCTGCTCGGACTGGCCCTGCGGGTACCCCATCCAGACCGCGGTGGTGAGCTTGCGGTTGAAGCCCACGAACCAGGCGTCCCCGTAGTTGTCGGTGGTGCCCGTCTTCCCCCAGGCCGGCCCGTTCGGGAGCCTGGCCCTCATGCCCGATCCCCGGTCGACGACCTGGCGCAGGATGAAGTTGACGGTGTCCGCCTGATTCTTGTCGAGCACCCGGGTGCGCTTGGGCCGGTCGTCCACCAGGACGGTGCCGCCCACCATGAGCTTGCGGATGACCCGGGGGTCGGTCTGGTTGCCCTCGTTGGCGAACGTCAGGTAGGCGTCGGCCATGTCGAGCACGGACACGTTGTTGGTGCCCAGGGTGATCGACACCACCGGGTTGAGCGGCGACTTCACGCCCATGCTCCTGGCCGTTGCCGCCACGTTCTTGGGGCCGTCGGGACCGAGGGCGCTGATGAGCTGCGCGTACACCGTGTTCACCGAGTTGACGGTGGCGTCGATCAGGTTGATGCGCCCGAAGCTGGCGTCGTCGTAGTTGCTGACCTGCCAGTCGTTGCCGTTGTCGGCCTTGGGCAGCACGATCTTCGGTGGGCCGTTGAACGACGACTCCACCGAGTACCCCTCCTTCACCGTCTCGGCGAGCACGAAGGGCTTGAAGGTGGATCCCGCCTGGCGCCCGGTGCCACCGCCGTCGGCCCCGACCGCCAGATTGACCTTGGCCCCCGGGGCGTCGGACTGGAAGTCGCGGCCGCCCACCATGGCCACCACCCGCCCGTCGCCGTCCACCGACACCAGGGCGCCGGCCGGGTCGCCCTTGCGGTTCAGGGTGTCGGTGTAGACGGCGTCGTAGGCCAGGTTCTGCAGCGACGGGTCGAGCGACGTGTAGATCCGCAACCCCCCCCGCAGCACCTCGTCGAGGGAGTACGACTTCAGGAGTTGCTGGCGGACGTACTCCACGAAGTAGTCGACGCCCTTGATGCCGGTGGCGGTGACCGTGGTGTCGCTCTGGCGGGGCGGCTTCGTGTAGGTCTTGATGTCGACGCTCTCCACTGCGTCGGCCTCCGCCCGGGTGGCCGACTGGGACACCACCATGGCGTTGAGGACGATGGTCCGCAGGTTCCGGGCCAGCACGGGGTCTTTGTAGACCTCGCCGTCGGACGGCGTCCGGATGATCCCCGCCAGATAGGACGACTCGGGCAGGCCGAGCTGGGAGACGTCCTTGTCGAAGTAGGCCTTGGCCGCCGCCTCCACGCCGTAGGCGCCCCGGCCGAAGTACACGGTGTTGAGGTAGCGCTCGAGGATCTGCTGCTTGGTGTACTTGTGCTCGATCTTGACCGCGATGACGGCCTCTTTGAGCTTGCGGATCAGCGTGCGCTGCGAGCTGCCGCCGACGAAGGCGTTCTTCACGTACTGCTGGGTGATGGTGGACCCGCCCTGGCGGACGCCCTTGTGGCGGAGGTCGGCCCAGGTGGCTCGCAGGATCCCGATGGGGTCGATGCCCCGGTGCTTGAAGAACTTGCGGTCCTCGGCCGCCACCACCGCGTGCTGGAGCACCTGGGGAACCTGGTCGAGCTTCACCGGGAACCGGTTCTGGTCCCCGTGGAGCAGGGCGAGCTGGTTGCCCCCGCCGTCGTAGACGATGGAGGTCTGGGCCTGGGGCACCTCGGGGGGCAACGGGATGTGGGTGAGCAGCCAGGCGGCGCCGGCCAGGGCGGTCAGCGACAGGAGCCCCAACAGGAACCAGACCCGCCGGTAGCGCCACAGGAAGCTGGGTCGACGGGGGCGGCGCCGCCGAGGACCGGGGACAGCCTCACGGTCGGCGCCACGGCGGGGGGCGACGGGGACGGCGGGCCCTCGGCCACGAGGCGCCCCACCGCCCCGGCCTCCGTCCCCACCGCCAGGGGCTCGGGTCGGGGCGCGCACGGGGGCGCGCACGCTGAGACTGGGTTGCCCGGCGAGGGCGGGGCTTCGACGCACGGCGGCTCGACGTTACCAAGTGGCGCCCACTCTCCCCCGGCCGGGAAGGCCTGCCGGCGCCCGGACCCGTTCCGGGGCCGAGTGGATGGTTCCGCCCGGCCGAGAGGATGCGGTCCACCGCCATTGCCGCCACGCCGGCCACCAGAGCCAGGAGCGCTCCCCGGTCGTAGGCGGCCAGGCGGGCGCCCGTCCAGCCCCACGTGCCGGGAGCCACGGCCAACCAGGCGGCCACGGCGGCCGCCGGCAGGACCGCCACCCCGCCCAGGCCCGCCAAGACGGGGCGCCCGCCGGGGTCGGCGGGACCAGCGTGGGCGGTGGTCGGGTCCGCTCGGCCGGGGTCGGCGGGGGTGGGATCGGCTCGGCCGGGGTCGGCGTCGGCGCGGCCGGGGTCGGCGTCGGCGGGGTCGGCGGGCGTGGGGTCGGCGGGCGTGGGGTCGGCGGCGTTCGGGTCGGCGGGCGTGGGGTCGGCGGCGGTGGGGTCGGCGGCACTGGCGGCCACCGGGGGCAGGGGATCACCGGCTCCCAGCCCGGCCAGGGCGGCTACCGCCATGGCCGCCACCCCGATGACCAGGGCCACGGCGCCTCGGTCGTCGGACACCCCGGCGGCCAGGCTGGCGGCGCCGGGCAGGGCCGCCAACCAGGCCCCGGGCCGGCCCACGGCCGCCACCAGCGCCGCTGCCGCACCCAGGAGCAGTGACGCCGGAGCCACAACCGGGGGCCCGGCGGCTGCGGCCAGGGCGAGGAGGCCGAGGGACAGGGCCATGCGCCTGGCGTCGGCGGCGACGACCGCCCCGACGGCCAGGAGCACGGCCGCCTCCCCCAGCGGGCCGCCGCCCGGGTGCCCCGACACGGCCATCATCCCCACGACCAGACCGGCCGGCACCAGCATCGACTCCGGCCCGGCCCGGCGGGCGACCGAGCTCGAACCGGCGAGGGTCACCAGGGCGGCCCCCAGCAGGAAGGCGACGGAGGACGCTCCGGAGATAGCGTCACCGGCGCCGACCGACCACCGCCCAGAGCCGGCGTGGGCGAGGACGAACCCGGCGGCGAGGGCGACGACGCCCACGGCACTGGCAACGACCGCCGTCGGTACCTCCCCGCCCAGAATCGTGACGGCGGTCCCACCCACCCCACCCTCGGCGGCGCCTGCCTCGGCGGCGCCTGTCCCGACGGCGCCTGTCCCGACGGCGCCCGCCCCGACGATGAACGCACCGGCCACGGCCAGGCCGGCCACCGCGCCGACGGGGAGACCGGTCCCCGCGCCGGCGGTGAAGCCGACACCGACGGCCGTCAGGGCGACGGCGGTGGTCATCCCCCGTGCGTCGGCGGCCAGGCTCGACCCACCACCACCTCGCACGGCCGCCCGGGCATGGCTCAGGTTCACCGGGCGCCCGTCGGCGGCCCCCCGACCGGCTCCGGCGGCGGCGGCCAGGGCCGTCCCGCACAGGCCGGCCGCCACCAGCGGCGTCACGTGGAACGCGCCGGCGCTCCCCGTGGCACCCCCGGCCACCAGGGCCAGCCACGCCCCGGCCGCCACCACCGCCCCGGCGGGGACGAAGGCGGTGGCCCACCCCCGGTCGCCTCGGCCACCGTCGCCCCGGGGGGCAGTCGACACGAGCGCGGCGGCCGCCAGGGCGGCGACGGGGGCGCCCACGGCCAGGGCGAGGGTGGCCGCCTCGGCGCCGGTCACGAGGCGGGGGTCACGACCGCTCGGGCGCCGTCGGGAGTCCGGCTGCCCGGGGCGCCGCCGTCGTCACGACAGCAGGGCCAGGGCGGCGGCGGCCGCGGCCAGGGCAACGGCGGCCGGGCGGCGTGCCTGTCGCCTTCCCCAACGGGACAGCACGGCGGCGGCCGCCAGGCCGACCACCGACACCACCACCCGGAGAGCCACCACGGCCGCTGTCCGTCGGCCCGTGGCCGGCCCGGCCACCAGGGCGGCGGCCAACATGCCACAGGCCACGATGGGCGCCGGTCGGGGCGGGCAGGCCAGGAGGACGGAGGCGGCGGCGGCCCACGACGACGCCGCCATGGCCGGCGCCCCCGACCACCCGGCGGCGCCCAACACCGCCTGGCCTCCGGCCAGGGCGGTCAGCGACGTCGATCCCCATCGACCCAGCACGGCCAGCCCGGCCAGCACACCGGCGGTGCCCACCAGCGCATCGGCGGCGGCCAGGCCCACGAGCACGCCGGCCACCAGGGCGTCGCCCGTCGCGGCCACCGCCATCGCCGTCGCCCCGGCCGCCGCCCCCAGCGCGAGCCGGCTGGCGGCCATCCCCTCGGATCCGCTCGGACCGCGGCCCGCCGTGTCGTCGACACCGTCCCGAAGCCCGCCGTCGGAGGCCGCCGCCACGCCGGGCCCTACCGGGTGGCCGCCGGCCGCCGGGGTCGCGTCACCGCCGGCAGCCACGCCCGCCCGCCCCGCCGCCGGGGCCGGCGGTGGTCACGCCCGCTGGCCGCCGACCGAGAACGTGCGCACCAGGTGGTTCCAGGAGCAGTCCGGGCACACCTCCACCACGTAGCACGTGACGGCGTCCACCCGGCGGGTCAGTCCGGCCAGCTCCCGCTTGGTGGTGATGCAGCGGCCGGAGGCCGGGAGCCGGGGCCCGAAGGCGTAGGACACCAGGACCACCCCGGGCTCCTCGCAGATCGGGCACGGCTCGCTGCGGGCCTCGCCCACGTTGCGGGCCGCCCGCAACAACTCGGGATGGGCGTCGCACACGTCCAGGCGGGAGAGGCGGCCGCGGTGGAACTCGTCGATGGTGTGGCGCCGCACCAGGCGGTAGTCGACCTGGCCGGGGGTGGTGGCCGGTCGGAGGCCCCGTATCGACTCGGGCCGGAAGCTCACGAGCGCCCAGGGTAGCTCCCCGGGCCCTGGCCGCCGCCCGGCCCGGCGGTTGACGACGACCACCGCCTGCGCAAGACTGGGAACGATATATCGTTTCGATATATCGTTCCCTCCTCGCCCACCATCGCCGACCGGAGACTCCGAGTGCTGGAACTGGCCATCCTGGGGTTGCTGAAGGAGCAGGACCTCCACGGCTACGAGCTGAAGAAGCGCCTCACCGAGGCGCTGGGGCCCCTGTCGAGCGTGTCGTTCGGCTCCCTGTACCCGGCCCTCTCCCGCCTCGAGCGAACGGGAGCGGTGGAGGCGGCTCCCGCCGCCAACCCCCCGGCGCCGGTGCTCCCGCCCATCCCGATGACCGGCTCCATCACCGGCGAGGTGGCCGCCTTCCGGGCCCGGCGGGCCGCCGGCCTTCCCGGCGCCGGCCACCGGCCGGCAGGACGGAGCCGCAAGGTGTACCGCATCACGTCGGGGGGCGAGCAGCTGTTCGAGCAGCTCCTGGAGTCCGAGCCGGTGGACGACGACCGCGCCTTCACCCTCCGCCTGGCCTTCTGCCGCCACCTGCGGCCGGAGGCGCGCCTCGGGTTGCTCGAGCGCCGCCGGGCCCAGCTGGTCGAGCGCCTGGCCCGGGCCCGCACCGCCATCCGCGCCCGCCGGGAGCGCATGGACTCCTACACCCGGGCCCTCGTCGAGCACGGCACGGAGGCCACCGAGCGCGACATCTCCTGGCTGGACGGCCTCATCGCCCAGGAGCGACTGCACCCCCAGGAGACGTCCGTCTCCGGCACCCAGGGAGGACATCTCACGTGACCACGCCCACCGCCCGCACCCGCACCCGCACTCCCGAGGTCCGGGTCGCCATCGCCGGCGTCGGCAACTGCGCCAGCTCGCTGCTCCAGGGCCTGGAGTTCTACCGCCACGCCGACCCCGCCGAGAGCGTGCCCGGCCTCATGCACGTGGTCGTCGGCGGCTACCACGTGGCCGACGTGGACGTGGTGGCGGCGTTCGACGTGGACGCCGCCAAGGTCGGCCTGGACGTGGGCAAGGCCATCTTCTCGGGCCAGAACAACACCGTGCGCTTCGCGTCGGTGGGTGAGCTGGGCGTCGCCGTGCAGCGGGGCCCCACCTTCGACGGCCTCGGCCTCTACTACCGCCAGACCATCGAGGAGTCGCCGGCCACCCCGGTAGACGTGGCCGGGGCGCTGCGGGCGGCGGAGGCCGACGTCTTGGTGTCGTACCTGCCGGTGGGCTCGGAGGCGGCCCAGAAGCACTACGCGGCGGCGTGCCTCGAGGCGGGCGTCGCCTTCGTCAACGCCATCCCGGTCTTCATCGCCTCCGACCCCGAGTGGGCGGCCCGCTTCACCGAGGCGGGCCTGCCCATCATCGGCGACGACATCAAGAGCCAGGTGGGAGCCACCATCGTCCACCGCATCCTCGCCCGCCTGTTCGAGGACCGTGGGATGGTGCTCGACCGCACGTACCAGCTGAACGTGGGCGGCAACATGGACTTCAAGAACATGCTCGAGCGGGAGCGCCTCCAGTCGAAGAAGATCTCCAAGACCCAGTCGGTCACGAGCCAGGTGGAGAACGGCATCGCCGCCGACGACGTCCACATCGGCCCCAGCGACCACGTGCCCTGGCTGGAGGACCGCAAGTGGGCGTACATCCGCCTCGAGGGCCGCAACTTCGGCAACTTCCCCCTCAACGTGGAGCTGAAGCTCGAGGTCTGGGACTCGCCCAACTCGGCCGGCGTCATCATCGACGCCGTGCGTTGCGCCCGCCTGGGTCTCGACCGCGGCCTGGCCGGGCCGCTCCTCGGGCCGTCCGGGTACTTCATGAAGTCGCCCCCGGTCCAGTACCACGACGACGAGGCCCACCGCCTGGTCGAGGAGTTCGTCGCCCCTCCCGCCTGACGCCACCGGGCGGCCCCCGACCGGCGGTCCGCCGGGGGGAGGCGGCGGTAGGGCAAGATTCCCACGTGGCCCTGCCCGGCGCCGTCGCCTGGAACCGCCAGCCCGTCACCGACCCGGCGGCCGCCGACGTGGTCCGCTACGGACCCGACGTGGCCACCGAGGCGGATTTGCGCCTGCTCGGCCAGGTGACCGACAAGCGGGTGCTGGAGCTGGGGTGTGGCGCAGGCACGGCCACCGTGGCCCTGGCCCTTCACGGCGCCCGCCCCGTCGGGCTCGACTTCTCGGCCGAGCACCTGGCCGGCGCCCGCCGGTTGGCCGAACGGGCGGGCGTCAAGGTGGAGCTGCACGAGGGCGACCTGGCCGACCTCGCCTTCTCCCGGGCCGACACGGTGGACGTGGTCTTCTCCGTCTACGCCCTCAGCCTGGTGGAGGACGTCAACCGTGTTTTCCGCCAGGTGCACCGGGTGCTCAAGGTGGGGTGCCCGCTGGTGTTCTCGCTCCCCCACCCGGCGTGGGACCTCATCGACGAGGACGATCCCGACGAGCCCCTCGTCGTGCGCCGGTCCTACTTCGACGGCAGCCGCACCGACCTGGGGGCCGACCGGCCTCCGTACTTCGGCTATCACCACACGCTGTCGGACCTGTTCACCGGGCTCACCCGGGCCAACTTCCGGGTGGACACCGTCCTCGAGCCCGAGCCCCGCGGCGGCGGCCGGGGCAGCCCGTGGTGGCGGGACGCCGCTCGCCTCCTCCCGCGCACCCTGATCATGCGCGCCCGCAAGGAGTAGCCGCCTGGTCCGGCCGGAACCGCCCGACGGCCGGGTGCCCTGTGCCGTCGCACCGCGGGGCGACGGGCCGCTCGCCGAGGCGGTGGTGGAGGGCGGGGCCGTCCTGGTGGAGCCGTCCGGTGCCGAGGCGCTCGTCTGGACCGATGCCGCCGACCCGGACGGCCTGCGGGCCGTGCTCGACGGGAACCCGGGGATCCGATGGGTGCAGTTGCCCTTCGCCGGAGTCGACCACTTCAGCTCCCTGCTCGACGACCGGCGGCGCTGGACCAGCGCCAAGGGCGCCTACGCCGAGCCGGTGGCCGAGCACGCTCTCGCCCTCGGGTTGGCCGGGCTGCGCCAGCTTCCCGCCCGAGCCCGAGCCCGCGAGTGGGGCGCCCCTGCCGGCCGGCGGCTGATGGGTGGGCGGGTGACCGTCGTCGGCGGGGGCAGCATCACCCGGGCCCTGCTGGCGCTCCTGAATCCCTTCGGGGTCGAGGCCACCGTGGTGCGCCGCCACCCTTCGCCCCTACCGGGCGCCGCCGTCGTCGTCGGCGCCGACCGGCTCCACGACGCCCTGCCCGGGCGCCTCCTCGTGGTGCTGGCCCTGGCCCTGACGCCCGAGACGTCGGGCATGATGGGGCGGGCGGAGCTCGAGTTGATGGACGATGACGCCTGGCTCGTCAACGTGGCCCGGGGCGCCCACGTGGTGACGGACGCGCTGGTGGAGGCACTGCAGCGGCACCGCATCGGGGGCGCCGCCCTCGACGTCACCGATCCCGAGCCCCTGCCGACCGGTCACCCCCTCTGGGGCCTCGACAACTGCCTGGTCACGCCGCACGTGGCCAACACGTGGCAGATGGCCGAACCGCTGCTCGCCGCCCGGGTGCGCGCCAACGTCGAGCGCTACCGGCGGGGGGAGCCCCTCCTCGGCGAGGTCGACCCCGCCCTGGGCTATTAGGAGGACCGGTCGGTGCGGGCGGCCCACCATTCGTCGAGGCGGCGGCCGGCTTCCTCCTCGCCCAGTGGGCCCTCCTCCAGTCGGAGCTCGAGCAGGAAGTCGCGGGCCTGACCTACGGCCCGGCCGGGGCCGATGCCGAGGCGGGCCATGATCTGGTTGCCGTCGAGGTCGGGGCGGATGGCGTCCAGGGCCTCCCGCTGGCGCAGCTCAGCGATGCGGGCCTCCAAGTCGTCCATCCGGGCGGCGAGCATGGACGCCTTGGCCCGGTTGCGGGTGGTGCAGTCGCAGCGCGTCAGCTCGTTGAGTCGCTCCAGCAACGGCCCGGCGTCGCGGGCGTAGCGGCGCACGGCGGCGTCCGTCCACACCTCGTCGCCGTAGCCGTGGAACCGCAGGTGCAGCTCCACCAGTCGGCGCACAGCGGCGATCTCCTCCGTCGGGTAGCGCAGGGCCCGCATCCGTTCCTCGGCCATCCGGGCGCCCACCACCTCGTGATGGTGGAACGACACGCCGCCGGAACCGAACGAGCGCGTCTTGGGCTTGCCCACGTCGTGGAGGAGGGCGGCCAGGCGCAGGACCTTGTCGGGCCGGGTCTTCTCGACCACCGCGATGGTGTGGGCCAACACGTCCTTGTGGCGGTGGACAGGGTCCTGCTGCAGGGCCAGGGCGGGCAGCTCGGGCAGGAACTCCTCGGCCAGGCCGGTATGGACCAGGAACCACAGCCCGGCGCCCGGCCGCTCGACCACCAACAGCTTGTCGAGCTCGTCGCGCAGCCGCTCGGCGGACACGATCTCCAGCCGGTCCTGGAGCTCCCGGACCGCCGCCCCCAGGGCGGGATCGGGCTGCAGCTCGTAGCCGGCGATGAACCGGGCCGCCCGCAGCATGCGCAGCGGGTCGTCGGTGAACGACTCATCGGGCGACAGCGGGGTGCGCAGCCGCCGGGCGGCCAGGTCGGCGACGCCCCCGAAGGGGTCGACCAGCTCGAGGTCGGGCAGGGACAGGGCCATGGCGTTGACCGTGAAGTCACGCCGGGACAGGTCGGCGTCCACCGCGTCGGCGAAGGCCACGTCCGGCTTGCGGGAGTCGGGCGTGTAGGCCTCGGCCCGGTGGGTGGTGATCTCGTAGCGCCGGCCGGCGTGTAGGGCGCCGATGGTGCCGAAGCGCTTGCCCTGGGTCCACACCGAGTCGGCCCACTGCCGCACCACCGCCTCGACGGCGTCGGGGCGGGCATCGGTGGTGAAGTCCAGGTCGATCTCGGCGAGGGGGCGGCCCAGGATGGCGTCGCGCACGCTCCCCCCCACCAGGTAGAGCCGATGGCCGGCGGCCGCGAAGCGCTCGGCCAGGGGCCGGACCTCGTCGAGGAGGGGCCTCAGCCGCTCGGGGACCACCGACCGAGGGTACCCACCGCCCTCCCGCCGACCGGCGGCGCGGTCAGGTCCTCCGCTGGCGCGCGGCGGCGTCGGCCACCACCGATCGGCCCGGGCCGCCGGTGGTCGGTGGCTCGGGCCGCACGTCCTGGCCGGCCAGGGCCCCCACGAAGGCGGCGGCCGATGCTTCGAGGGCGTCCAGGTCGTAGCCGCCCTCCAGGAAGGCCACGCACCGCCCGGGCGGCGCCAGGGCGGCCGACGCCTGCCCCAGGTCGGCATAGTCGCCGGCCGACAGGCCCAGGGAGGTGAGCGGGCACGACCGGTGGGCGTCGAACCCGGCCGAGACCAGCACCCACGCCGGGTCGAAGGCGGCGGCGGCCGGGGCCACCACCTCGTCGAAGGCTTCCCGGTACACGTCGCCGGTGGCCCCCGGCGGTAGCGGGAGGTTGACGGTGAGGCCGTCCCCGGGGCCCTCGCCCACCTCTTCCAGCCGCCCGGTGCCCGGCTAGAGCGGCCATTGGTGGAGTGACACGTAGAGCACGTCGGCCGACGCCCAGAACACGTCCTGGGTGCCGTTGCCGTGATGGGCGTCCCAGTCCACGACCACCACCCGCTGGCCGGCGGCGGCCAGGGCGGCGGCGCAGACGGCCAGGTTGTTGAGCAGGCAGAAGCCCATGGCCCGGGCCGGGGCGGCGTGGTGGCCGGGCGGGCGGACCACGCAGAAGGCGGCGTCCGCCTCCCCGGCCCCCAGCCGGTCGACGGCGTCGAGGCCGGCGCCGGCGGCCCGCACCGCGGCGTCCCACGACCCCTCGCCGGCGTGGGTGTCGGCGTCGATCCGCCCCCCGCCTCGGCGGCAGAACGCCTCCAGCGCCTCCACGAAACCCCGCTCGTGGGCCCGAGCCAGCTCGTCGGTGGTGGCGGGCCGGGGGGTGGCGGTGACCAGGTCGGGGCCCAGGCCGAGGCCGGCCACGCCGGCCAGGACGGCACCCAGGCGAGCCGGGCCCTCGGGGTGGCCCGACCCGGCGTCGTGGCCCTCGAACACGGGCGACGTCTCCACCAGCACCCTCATCGACCCCAGGCTAGGAGCCGACCGGCGGTCCCACCGCCCGGTCGCCCGGTCCGCCCGAGGCGGCGTCGGTATCCTGTCCCCGAGGTGGCCGAGCGCGCGAAGACGAGGACCGACGTGCTCAGCTCGGGCCGTGAGCGGGTGCGCACCGGCCCGTGGCGAGGCGACGGCCGGGTGGCGTACCTGGCGCCCGTCACCGACGCCCCGCCCCCGTCGCCGGGGTTCATCCAGCGCTGCCTGGGCGAGCTGTCGGCCCGGGGGTACAGCAGCGTGATCACCGCCGCCCTGTCCGCGTCGGAGCGCCAGGCCTTCTACATGACCGGCTTCTCCGACCAGGAGCGCCTGCGCCTGCTGGTGCACGACCTCGAGCGGGTGGCCACCCCGCCCGACGTCCCCGTGCGCCGGGCCCGCCAGGCCGACCGGGCCGCGGTGCTGGCGGTGGACGCCCAGACCTTCTCGCCGTTCTGGCGCCTCGACGAGTGGGGCCTCGACCAAGCGGTGGCCGCCACCCCCTCCTCGCGCTTCCGCGTGGCCACCGACGGCGGCGACGTGGTCGGCTACGCCATCACCGGCCGGGCCGGCACCGACGGCTACCTCCAGCGCCTGGCCGTCGAGCCCCGGGCCCAACGGGGCGGCCGGGGACGGGCCCTGGCCCTCGACGGCCTGCACTGGCTGCGGCGCAAGGGCGCCCGCCGGGCGGTCGTCAACACCCAGGTCGGCAACGACGCCGCGTTCGCGCTGTACGAGAGCCTGGGGTTCCGGGGCCAGCCCTCCGACCTGGTCGTCC
This sequence comes from Acidimicrobiales bacterium, assembly GCA_046263055.1. Classification (GTDB taxonomy): domain Bacteria; phylum Actinomycetota; class Acidimicrobiia; order Acidimicrobiales; family AC-14; genus DATAQC01. The sequence goes on from JBHELO010000104.1 coordinate 18,471, forward strand.
TGCGCCGAGAGCTGGGGTGAGGCTCCCCGCCCGGCGAGGCGGTGGCGGCGTCCTCCTGGCCGCCGCCCTCGCGCTGGGCGCCCTCACCGGTCCGACGGCCGGCGCGGCAGCCCCGTCGGCCCCGGGCCCGGCCCCCGCCCCGGCCACGCCGTCCATGGCGCTGGTGTCCCAGACCCCGTTCCTCGCCGCCCCCGGCGACTTCACCCTGCGCCTGCACATCGACCGGCCCGCCGATCCCGGTGCCTGGGAGGTGGCGGCCACGGTGTACCCGGCGGTGGCCACCCGCTCGGAGTTCGACGTCACCCTGGGGGACAAGGCCACCGAGGGTGCCCTCCTCCCGGTACAGGTCTTCCCGGTGGCCGGGCTGGCCACCGACGCCAACGGCGAGGCCTCGTTGGTGCTCCACCTCACCGACCGGCTGTCCCTCGGCCACGACGACGGTGTCTTCCCGGTGCGGGTGGAGTTGCGGGAGCGGAGCACCGGCCGGCTGGTGCGGCGGTTCACGACCTACGTCTTGTGGCTGCCGGCCACCCACAACGGCGCCCGGCTGGGCGTATCGCTCGTCCTGCCCCTCCACGAGCCCGCCGGGCTGGCCCCGTCGGGCGCCCGGAAGGCCCCCGCCCTCGACGACCTGGCCGCCCAGGCGGCGGCGCTGGACGCCCTGCGCACCACGCCGTACGCACTGGCGCCGACGCCCGAGACCCTGGCCACCCTGGCCGCCGCGACCGACGACCGGGCCGTCGCCACCCTGAAGGGACTCCAGGTCCGCGCCGCCGCCACCACCGTGCTGGCCGGCACCTACGTGCCCACCAACCTGCCCGGCCTGCTGGGGGCCGGCCTGGCCAAGGACGCCGGCACCCAGGTGACCCGGGGGGCGTCGACAGTGGCCGACACCCTCCGCCTGCGGCCCGACGCCCGCACCTGGTTGGCGTGGGAACCACTGGACGAGGCGTCCCTCTCCCTCCTCGCCAGCCGGGGCGTGGACCGGGTGGTGGCGACCGAGGCCGACGTGGCCCCGCTCACCGGCCAGCGGCTGACGCCCACCTCGCCCTTCGTCCTGGCCGCCGGGAGCCGCCAGGTCCCGGCGGCGGTGGCCGACGCCGGGCTGGCCGCCGACTTCGACAACGTCCAGGACCCGGTGCTGGCCGCCAACCACCTGCTGGCCGACCTGGCGGTGATCTACCTGGACCGGCCGGGGGCGGAGCGCCGGGCGGTGGTGGCCGCCGGGCCGCCGTCCTGGCGCATGGACCGGGCCTTCCTCGACGCCGTCGCCGCCGGACTGGCCTCCAACCCCATCGTGGAGCCGATGTCGCTCGACACCCTGTTCGCCTCCGTGGCCCCGGCCCGCACCGACACCGGGCGGGCCCTCGTGCGCCAGGCCGCCCCCCTCCCGACCGGCGGCGTCGGCGAGGTGGGCGCGCCCCTGGCCTCCGCCCGTCGCCGCCTCGACGCCCTGGGCTCCGTGCTCGGCACCGGCACCCCCATCTACGCCACCCTCGAGGAGCGGCTGCTGCTGGCCGAGTCGTCGGAGCTGCGCACCAACCGCCAGCGCCAGTCCTACGTGGACGCCGTGGTCAACGGCATCGACGCCGCCCGTCGCGACATCCGCATGCCGGGCGCCCAGTCCATCACGCTCACCGCCCGGCGGGGGGAGATCCCCGTGACGTTCCAGAACCGCACCGGCATGCCGGCCAGGGTGGTGGTGCGGGTCCAGAGCGACAAGCTCGACTTCCCCGGGGGCAGCAGCCAGACCTTGGACCTGGCCCGGCGCAACACCACATCGCGCTTCTCGGTGGTGTCGCGGACCTCGGGGGCCTTTCCCATGCGCGTCGTCCTGGAGTCGCCCGACGGCAACCTCGTCATCGGCCAGGCCCGCCTCACCGTGCGGTCCACCGCCGCCTCGGGCATCAGCCTGGTGGTGTCGCTGGGGGCGGCCGTCTTCCTCGCCGTATGGTGGGGGCGCCACGCACTGCGGGGCCGGCGGGCCCGCCGCCTGGTGGCCGCGTGACCGGCGGGCCACGACCCAGGGAGGGACAGATCATGAGGCCCAGTACCGACGGGCGACGGCCCGCGTGACCGTCGCCGTCGTCACCGACAGCAGCGCCGACCTGCCCGCCGACCTGGCGGCGGCGTCGGGCATCACGGTGGTGCCGCTCTCCATCCGCTTCGGCGACGAGGAGTTGGTGGACGGTCGGGACCTCACGCCCACCGAGTTCTGGGCCCGGTGCGCGGCGTCCTCCGTGCTGCCCGAGACGTCGGCGCCGTCGCCGGGCGCGTTCGAGGCCGCCTTCCGCACCGCCGGGGGCGGGGCGGCCGGCGGCGGGGCGGCCGGCGTGGTGTGCGTGAACCTGTCGTCCAAGCTGTCGGCCACCATCCAGGCCGCCAACGCCGCGGCCGCCGCCGTGGAGGGTGAGATCCGGGTCCGGGTGGTGGACTCCCGGTCGGTCACCATGGGCCTGGGCATGATCGTGCTGGCCGCCGCCCGGGCCGGCGCCACCACCGACGACGTGGAGGCGGTGGCGGCGGTGGCCACCGAGGCGGCCGGGCGGACCCGGGTCTACGGCACCCTCGACACGCTGGAGAACCTCAAGAAGGGCGGCCGCATCGGCGCCGCCCAGGCCCTGCTGGGGTCGTTCCTGTCCGTCAAGCCCACCATCGAGGTGCGCGACGGCGAGGTCGAGCCCGGCCCCAAGCTGCGCACCCGGGCCCGGGCCCTGGAGTGGCTGGCGGCCAAGGTCATCGACGACGCCCCCGTCGGCGACGTGGCCGTGATCTCCGGGCAGGCCCCCGACGTCGACACCTTCACTGCGCTCCTGGCCGCCTCGTTGCCTGCCGAGCGACTGGTGCTGGCCGACTTGGGGGCGGTGATCGGCACCCACGCCGGACCGCGCACCCTGGGGGTCGCCTACCAGGTGAGCTGAGGCTCGCCGGGGACGACGGACCGGCCGTGCCCGCCGCCGCCACGACGGACCGGTCGGGGCGGGTGTCGCCTCGATCGTGCGGCCCGGTACCCTCGCTTCCATGACCCGGTCGGTCAGCGCCGAAGGCGTCCTGGGCGGGCGCTACCGGCTGATGCGCAGCATCGCCAGCGGTGGCATGGCCGAGGTGTGGGAGGCCCAGGACGACATC
>JBHELO010000105.1:0-3106 GCA_046263055.1 Acidimicrobiales bacterium
AATCTCGGCTGGCTTAAGGCTGCACCGCATAGGCCCCCCCGGTCACCGGGACGCTTCACCGGACCGCTCTTACGAAACCCGCCCCAAGTCGTGCTCTGGCGGAGCATCGGCGTTCGCTGGAGGTTCCTCCTGCGCGACCCCTGTGGCCGATCAGGAATCCTCGCGGTCAGCGATCACCAGAACTCGCGTTCACTGAGCGTGGCAACGTCCTCCCTCTTCTTCTAGTGAAGTCGGTGATCGAGATCAAGCATTTCGGTGCTGAACCCGGCCGTCAGTGTCGCGGTAGTCGGGGATTGGGAAAGGGTCGAATGGGGATGGGACGGGGCTGCGGCCGGGTCCAGGCATCCGTGCACTCCGCCGGGCGGTGCCCGGGCCCGGGGCTGACCGGGCGAGGGGAACGAACACGCTGCGCCGACGGCGTCGGCTGGCAGCGGCGGCAGCACGGGCGCCCAGCCGGCCACGACCATCACGACCAAAAGGACGAGCAGGATCACGTGCGCGCTGCCTCCGCCAACGCCGCGTGCTCCCGCATGCGCCACGACGGGCCGCGGATGTTGAACACCACCGCCCGGTGCATGAGCCGGTCGAGGATGGCCCCGGCCACCACCGCGTCGCCGAACACCTCGGCCCACGCCGGCAGTCCCCGGTTCGTCGTGACGAGGGTGGGATGTCCCCGCTCGTAGCGGGTGTTGATGACGTGGAAGAACACCCCGGCGCCCTCGGCGTCGATGGGCAGCAGCCCGACGTCGTCGACCACCAGCACGGTGGGGGCGGTGTAGGTGCGCAGCTTGGCCGCGAAAACCCCGTCGTGGCGGGCGGCGAGGAGGTTGCGCACCATGTCATCGGCGTTGGAGAAGTAGCCCCGGTAACCGGCCTCGACGGCGGCGATGGCCAGGGCCACGGCCAGATGGGTCTTGCCGCACCCCGGCTGGCCCAGGAACAGCACCGGGCGGTTCTCGCCGATGAAGCGCAGGCTGGCCAGGTCGGCGACCAGCTTGCGGTCCACGCTGGGCTGGAAGTCGAAGTCGAACTCGGCGATGGTGCGCCGGTAGGGGAAGCGGGCGTAGCGCAGGCGGGCGGCCAGGCGCCGGTTGGTGGTGGCCGAGGCCTGCTCGGCCATGACCCGCCCCAGGTACTCGACGTGGCTCCAGCCCTGGGCCGTCGCCTCCTCGGCCAGGGTGGCGAAGCACTCCGCCGCCCGGCCCAGCTGCAGGTAGCCGAGGTCGTCCTTCAGTCGCTCATAGACGCCGGCGGCCATCACGCCCCCTCGCCGTCGAGGCCGTAGCGCCCGGCCAGGTCGGGCGCCTCCACGTCGTAGTCGCCGAAGGGCAGCTTCAGGGGCGGCTCCGGCGCCGCGGTTCGTGCAGCCGTCGCCGGCGGGACCAAGCACAGTGGCCGGCGACCTCGGCCCAGCGCAGCCGCCTCGGCCGCAGCCCGGTGCGCCGCGTCCCACACGTCCGGCGAGCCCGGCGGCATGAGCCCGTGGCGGGCGATGGCCCGGCCGCCCCAGTGGATCTCCAGGACCTCGGAGTCGACCTCCACCCGGCACGCCACCACCTGGCCCAGGCAGTCGGGCGGCACCGAGTAGCGCACGTCGTCCCATGCGACCAGGGGAAGAGCCACGTGCACCCGTCGGGGCTCGGCATAGGCGGTGTCGAAGCGCCGGTGCGGCAGGGGGGCCAGCAGCCGCCGCTCCTGGTCGAGGCGGAGCTCGGGGGCCACGCCGGTGCTCGAGTGGACCCGGCCGTTGACCCGGGTGGCCAGCCAGCGTCGGGCTCGGTCGTTGAGCTCGGCGATGCTCGACGGCGGCCCCAGCACGGCCAGCTCCTCGAGGAAGGACTCCTCCAGGCCCCGGAACGGCCGCTCGATCTTGCCCTTGCGCTTGGCGTCCCGGGCCTGGCAGGCGATGATCTCGGTGCCGTGGTGGCGGGCGAAATCGAGTGTCGGGGCGTGCAGCCGGAAGCGGCGGCCCTGGGAGGCGCCCAGGGCGCCCATCCGGTCGGTGCGGGCCCGGCGGGGCACGCCGCCGATGGCCTCGAAGTGACGGACCAGGCCCTCGAAGGTGTGCTGGCGGTCGACGGAGGTGGAGAACCACCAGAGCAGGTGGCGGCTCCAGCACGACACCGCCCCGAAGCACCACAGCTCCTCGGCCAGGTTCCAGCCCCGCCCTCGCTCGGAGCAGTCCGACCAGTCGAATTGAGACTCCTCGCCGGGGGCGGTCTCGATGGGCACGCTGACCTGGGGCGCCCGGCGGAAGCGGGGACCACGCTGACGGGCGACCTCCCGCGACACCGACGGGTAGGAGCCGACGAACCCCTCGGTGGCGATGATCTCGAACACGCTGGTGGCCAGCAGCCGTGACGGCGGGGTGATCAGCTCGGCGATGCGGGCGGCCCAGCGCTCGTCGACGACCCGCTGGGACGGCGCCACCGCCCGCTTGGCCGGCGGACCGCCGTTGCGCAGCCAGTTCGAGATGGTGGCCGGGTGATAGCCGAGCTCGCCGGCGATCTCGGTGATGGTCCAGCCCTGGCGCTTCAGCGCCTGCACGTCCATGTACTCCTCCTGGGACAACATGCCGGTGGCTCCCTCCAGTGCTCGGTGCTTGGTCGCCCGAGACACTGGAGGGGCCGCCACCGGACGTGGTGGATGCCTGGTTGGAGGAGCGCTACCGGCTCAGCTCAACGCGAATTCTGTTGATCGCCGATCGCGGGATCTGGTGAGCGGCCACAGACGGACCTCGACGGTGTAAGTGAGGTGCTGCGGCGGTCCCGGCTTCTAACCGTGACTGGCCTCGGAGGAGTAGGCAAGACGAGTCTGGCGACGGAGGTAGCTCGCCGCCGGCTCGCCCGGCGACTCGACGGCGTGTGGATCGTTGATTTCGCCGCCGGACCCCGCACACCCGAGGTCGCTACAGAGACTGCCCGCCTGCTGCGGCTGCAAGCCCCAAGCAGGACGACGTCGGTCGATGTCAGGCCGTCATCTCCGCCCACAGGAACCCGCAGAGTTCGCGGGCGATGGCGGCGGTCACCACGTTCTTCGAGTTCTTCTTCTGGGCCAGCCGGCGGAAGCGCCCGCACAGACGGGCCTGGGCCGCCCAGGCGCGGGC
>JBHELO010000106.1:0-21040 GCA_046263055.1 Acidimicrobiales bacterium
CGCGTCAGATCCTGCGATCAGCCTGGAGCAGGTCGCCGAGCGCGCCGCCGTCTCCCGCACGACGCTCTACAACCACTTCGCCAGCCGCGACGCGCTGCTCGACGCGCTCACCGACCGATCGGTCGTCGAGATCACGGTCGCCCTCGGGGCCGCACGGCCTGACGAGGGCACCGCCACCGACGCGATGCAGCGCGTGCTGCTCGCCGCCTGGGAGGTCGTTGGACGCTACCGGGGACTGGTCCTCATCAATCCCCAACGGCTCGGACGCCCCGTGCTGCGAGCACGGCTCGCCCCCGCCGTAGTCGCGGTCCACGCGCTGATCGATCGCGGACAACAGAGCGGAGAGTTCGACCCCGAACTCCCCACCGACTGGCTGATCGGCGTGGTCATCGACCTGATCCACGCCGCCAGCCGTCAGGTCACGGCCGGCACCATGCGACCGCGCGAAGCCGAGCGAGCACTGTTGCGCAGCGCCACCGCCACGCTTACCTCACATCGCCAACCAGCAAGCCGGCGACGGCGTGCGTGACCAGAACCACTGAGGGATCCTTTCCGGAACGCCGCACCATGCCCGGTCCCTCGCCAGCGGGGGTCACGGGGGCGCCGGCCGTCGTTGCTCCTGCGGGACCCCGTTCGTCGTTCCTCCCGCGGCACCCGGTCGTCGCCCCCCGCGGCACCCGTTCGTCGTTCCTCCCGCGGCACCCGTTCGTCGTCCCTCGCGCGGCACCCGGTCGTCGTTGGCCTTAGGGGCTGGTACGGCGTTCGCCCACCGCGTCGCCGATCACCGAGTCTGATCGCTCATCCGGGCAAAGCGGCGGCCGGCTGCGCCACCGGCGGTACCGCAGCGGCACCCGGAGCTGGCTCAGTCGACCCATGCCCATCAGGTCACCGATGGCCCGGTGCCGGTGGACGTCTTTGGCGGTCTCTTCCAGGCCATCACCGCCTTCACCGCAGTGCGCCGAGGCCATGGCCCGGGTCGACTTCTTCTGGGAGGAGGGCGGCCGGGGCCTGGTGGTGGACGAGGTCAACATTATCCGCGGATTCACGCCCATCTCGATGTATCCCGTATGTGGGAGGCGTCGGGTCTGGCCTACCCGGACCTGTTCGACCGCCTGGTGACACTGGCCCTCGAACGCCACGCCCGCCGGGAAGGCCGCGTCGGATGGCGTCGCCCGACGAACTGATGCCTCGCGCTCACGCGCCTCGGCCCTCGGTCTCCGCCTCGACGGCGACGTGCCCGGCCTGTTCGACCTGGATGTCGGCGACGCATTTGCGATACCCGTAGGCGGTGCGCTTCTTCGCGGTCACGACGCTCCGTTGACCGTCAATGCTGATGAGGGCCACGATGCGCCGCTTGTCGTCGTCGTGAAGCGGTCCCCAGGTGTTGGAGTAGCCGCGCTGGCGCCCCAGCACGGCCAGGCGCCGGGCCACCTCTTCGTCGGCCACCGGTGGCACGAATATGCAGAGGCGGTCGAGCAGCCCCAGCTCGCCAAGGGTCTCCAACTCTCGCACCAGCCCTCCGCTGCTTCCGACCACCACGGTCACGAGTACGGCGTCGCCCATGTACGCCTTCACCCCCCCGAGCCAGTCGGACGTGACGATGGAGTCCCGTGCTGGTCCCAGGTCTCGCTGTCCGGTCCCTGGCTTGGCGATGGCCACAACAGGACCGATGCGACTCAAGGCCCCGGCGACCACGTCCTCGAACAACTCCTTGCCCCGCAGCGACATCCGCTCCAGGCCGCCCCGCTGACTTCGGGGAGACTTCACCATGAGTGAGTCGTCACCGAACGACCGAAGGTAGAGGACGGGGGCAGTTCCCCGTTCCCGGGCCCTGTCCCGTCGCGCCGCGTCGCGCGAGCCCCGGACGTTGTCCGCGGACTGGAGCGCGACCGCCAAGCCGACGATGGCGAACGCCTTCTCGCCGAGCTGGGCCCTCAGGTCGACGCTTCCCGTGCTGGCGAGGAACAGCGAGCCAGCGCCGAGCATGAGCACGGCCGCGCCGAGCAGGAACAGCGTCGAACGGCCGTCGACGTCCTCGTACCACTTGGTATACGCAAGGTCAGTGCCCGCGGTGAGCTCCCGCCATCGGCCGAGGAGCACGGCGAGGCCCAACGGGGCGAGCACCACGAGGAGACGGGTGTCGCTCAGGATCGGCGGCGTGAGTCCGGTAAGCAGAGCGACGATAGCGATGGCGAGGGTCCACAACAGCGCCCGGTGAATGGTCGCGACCCGCCGCAGGCCCCGGGCCCATTCCGGTGGCCGCCCGATCGCGGCCAGCGCCAGCGAACCCCAGGCGAGGGATGCCGGGAACAGCGATGTGGTGAACACGGCGATCGCGAAACCGATAAGCACGATCACGGCCAGGAAGGCGTCCCGGTCGTGCTCGACCGTCATCACGCCGGGCACAGCGATGTCGCGCTGGAGGACCATGGGCCCTTCAACTGGGGCCGCGGCGACCGGCGCAGCGACGGCTCCCTTCAGGTCCCTCACGGCCCGCCTCCGTCGTCGGGACAGCAGCAACCAGGACACCACGACCACCAGGATGGGAATGACGATCGCCAGGGCGGCGAGGGCGACGACCGAAACCACCAGGGCGATCGCCAGGACGGTGATAAAGCGAGCAGTCCCCAGGGCGATGAACAGGATCAGGAGAGGTCCCAAGGCGAGAAGCTCGAACCATACGCTCCGGGCCACGCCCACGTAAGCGGACGTCTGCCGGTTGCTCACGGCCAGCTGGTGGGCGGCCGTGGCCGGCTCGTCGGCCGAGGCCAGGACTCCGACCAGCACCCGCTTCCCGGCCCGCCAGGTGGTCCTGGCCAGCGGATGCCCGGCCACCGTGTCGTCGCCCCTGGTCCTCGATGTCGTGAGGGCGCGGGCCGCCGCCGCGGGACTCGAGAACCGGGCCACGGCCACCGCGACGATCGCGTCGCGACCGTCGTCCCAATGCACCACCTCGATGTCGGTGGTCTCGCCGGAGCCGCCGACCAGCCCGCGCCCGGACGCCTCCATCGCCGCCAGTCGCTGCTGGTAATCGGCGGAGCGCCCGGCGAGCGTGGGCTTGCAGGGATCGGCGAGTAGCGCCTTGGCGCACGGCCCCTTGGCAAAATCACTTTGGGTTCCGAGGTCGCGAAGCTCCCGTAGGGCCTTCCGGACGTCCCTAGCGGCGGCGACGGGCGCCGGCGCGAGCTGCCCGGACCGGAAGATGCCGGGATCTCCGTCGTAGATATCGTCGAGCCGGGTGATGGCGATCGCCACGAACACGAGGCCGAAGATCAGGACCGCTACGGGAGCCAGGCGGTCGACGAGCGACCGGCCGGCATGCGTCGTCTGTGGTCCCGCCGGGACCCGGGGGGTCGGTGCCGCGGATCCCAGTTGGAGGCCACCCGGATCCTCACCCGAGCGGGTCGCGGCCATGTCTGCAGTCTTGCGCATTGCCCGAAGGGTGGCGCCGGGCCGGCGTCCCTTGCCCAGGCGGCCTGTACCATCAACTTCGATGTTTGTAATTCGAGGGTGAACCGAGGAAGATCCCCCAAGCCCTCGCCCTCAGCGTCGCTGCACCTAATGCTCGCTCGCCTCGAGGTGCAACGCGCGAGGCGTTCAGCTCACGTGGACGAGGTCGCGCATGCGTTTCTGGTTCCGCTTGAACCATCGACCGAACTCGCGACCTTCTTTTACGGCGACTTCCTAGAGGCAGCTCTACCCGAGGGCAGTTACGGCTTCGTGTCGGCGATCGCCTCCGTGCATCACATGGACTTCGAACTGGCCCTGGGTCGGATGAAGCGCCTCCTTCACCCTGGTGGGTGCTCGCCATCGTCGGTCTCGCTCGTGCCACTACTCCCGTCGACTTCCTTTTAGGCGGGGTCGGCTTCCCCGCGAGCCGCGTCTACCGGCTCGGGCTGGCCTGAGAACGACTCGCTCGGGGTGAACGCCCGGTCCGAGCTCCCGACGCTCGTCCGCGCCGCGCTTGCCCACGACCGAGGCGCTCCGCCCCTGTCAGCTCTCGGGAACCGGCGCGGCCAGGACGATCGGGGCCTCGATCAGATGGGGTGTGGGCTCGGGGCCGGCGGGAGCGAGCCACGGGTCCTCCGGGCGCCCATCGGGACAGAACTGCCAGCGTCGCCCGACTCGCTCGACGCCAATGGGAAAGACCGTCAGGGTGCCGTCGGTGCCGATGTGGAGCCGGAGGAAGTTCTTCTGGTCCTCGTAGTGCAGGGGTGCGTAGGCCTCGTTGGCGTGGAACCCCAGGCCGTTCATGGCCCAGAGGTATCCGGACACGCCGAGGACGCCCCCGATCCCGCCCAAGATGAACACCACAGCCAGGAAGACCGCCAACCCGGCGGCGCCACGGCTCAGGCCGCTCGACAACCCGGATGCGACCACGATCACCGCCGCCAGGCCGCCGAACTGCAGCGCCGAGTGCCCCAGGCCGATGAGGAGCCGCACCAGTCCCCGAGCGTCGTGAGCGAGGCGGATCATGGCTCCGAACGACAGGATGATGAGGCTGATGAGCAAAAAGGCCGTCGGGGTGTTCCACAGGGCCCTTCCCAGGTCGCCGAAGCCCACGCCGACCCACCGGTTGCGCAGGTGGAGGTCGAGCATGAACACGAGCAGCACCTGGACCACGCCCAGCACCGCGGCGAGGGGCAGGTTGTAGGCCGGCAGCAGCCAGACCCGCTTGCGCAGGCGCCGGGAGAAGCGGCGCGACGGGTAGAGGGCCCGCATCTCGAGCTCCCCCGCGCTCTCGTCGCCCGGAGGCGGGGTCCGCTCGGGCAAGTTGTGGGTGGGGTGCATGAAGGCGCCGCCGCCACCGGCGGTGAGGAGCTGGACGGCGCCGTCGACCGACTGGTACCGGCAATAGTGGTGGCGCCCGCTCTTGAGGTAGAGAGCCACCTCTGCACCGGCGGGGCGGACGATCTCCCGCTCCAGGTAACCGAGGTCCCGGTCGGAGGACACCTCGGCGCTCTTGCGCCCGCTGTCGACCTCCTTGGCCACGCACACGATGATCCGCCCACCCCGCTCGAGCTGGGCGGCAGCCGCCTTGAAGTAGGCGACCTGGGCTTCGTCGAGGTAGTCGCCGAACTGCAGGTCCACACCCCACAGTGCCCACCGCCGGGGGAGACGCAGGGCGAAGTAGCTGCGGGCTTGACAGGTGGTCCACCCACCGATCGATCGGCTCCGGCAGAACACGTTGCTGAAGTTCACGAGCCCGTCGTACCAGTCGTGGCTGCCGGGGATGGCGAACAGCTCGGGCCCGTCCTTACCGGCGAAGGGAAGGGCGGCGCGATAGGGACCGAGGAACCGGTTCTCGTACTGGGTGCGGGTCGGCACCGGATAGACCTGGTCGCCGCCCATGACCAAGATCGTGCCCCGCCGGGTCCGGTGGCTCGTGCCGTCGTCGGCCATCTCCAGCTCGGGGCGGGCCAGGAGGCGAGCGACGGTGTATGTGGAGTTCCACCCGTCGCCCAGGTCGGCCACGTAGTCGAGCCAGAGCTCGTCGGCGTCCGTGCGGTCATGGACAGAGGCGTCCACCATGGCCTCGAGCTCCCGGCTGTCGGTATAGGAGGTCACGAACCCCGACGCCAGCACCCGGGCCGCCGTGTCCAGGAGCTGGTGGGGGTCGAGCCAGCGCACCATCGGCCGGCGGCGGAACCCGAGCTCGGCGTCGTTGGTCGGGCGGGGGCAGGCCGGGGATCCCGCTCGGGAGCAGGGGCGAGCTTCCATGGCCACGTGTCTACCCCGTGCACCCCGTGGCCTCGCAGACCTCGATCGCCGGCCTCGATCGCCGGCGTCCAAGGCGAAGGCGGAGGCGGAGGCGTCATCGTGGCCTCGAGCAGCGAGGGCGCACCCGGCGGGGGCTTCCCTGCTCCCGGCACCGGTTCCTCCACGTGGTAGCTCCGGGGTGGGCATGAGGCGCGCCGTCAACCAGCTCCTGCGGGCGGGTCCGGGCGTCCCTCAGCCGCGGGCCGCCGCCGTCCGGGCCGCCCTCACCACGCCGTGGGTCCCCCAGCAGCACCGCCCTCCCCCACCCGGCCCGGACGAGCCCGGTGGCCACCACCTGGTGCCGGCGGCCCACGAGACCGGCGGCCACCGCGATGACGCCGACCGACAGCGGGGTGAGGTCGAAGGCGGCTCCTCCGGCTCCCTGCGCGATGCGCCGCCGTCGGAAGCCGGGCGCCCCGGTCCGGCGGCAATGATCCAGCCACCGGGCGGGCGACGAAGGACGTCGGGGCTGCCACCTCGTGGCCGGGACCTGAGGGGGTCGATATGGGCAGGGCAGGCAGGTGGGCGATGGTTGGCCTGGTCGCGGTCGCGGGAGCGGCCGCCTGCGGGGGAAGCGGCAACGGCGGCCGGGCCAGCCGGCCGTTGGGGGACGCCGCCATCCAGTCGGCCGAGGTGGTGGCCCGGACGGGAGCGAGCTCGCGGCCGCTCGACGCCACGCCCGCACCCGATGGTGGCACCGTCTACTTCTCGTCCATCGGCGACCGGGGGACGGCCGTCGTCGCCGTCGCCGGGACTGGCGGTGCCCTGACGACCATCGCCGAGGGCTCCCCCCTGGCGACACCGTCGGGCCTGGCCACCAGCGTCGACGGCGGCACCCTGTACCTGGCTGACCCGGGAACGGCCCACGGCGGGGCCGTTCTGGCCGTGCCGACCGCCCCCAGCCCCACCGGTGGCACGGCCCGGCCGGCGGTGGTCGAGGGCACCGCGGGCTGGTCGCCTCGCGGGCTGGACGTCGTCAGCCAGGCGGGGGGCGACGTCGTGTATTTCACGGGGACCGACCCGGTGGGTGGCCGGCCCGGCCTCTTCCGGGTCCCGGCCGCCGGCGGGCCGGTCACGACCGTGGCCGAGGGCTCGCCGTTCGTCCTGCCCGACTCGGTGGTGGTCACTGCCGCGGGCGTCGCCTACGTCACCGATCAGGGCGCGGGGCCGGGCCGGGGGCTGGTGCTCCGGGTGGCCAACGGCACCGCCTCGCCGGTGCACACCGGGCTGCACCTCGGCTCCCCGGCGGGCGTCACCCTGGGCGGTGGCGACGCCATCCTGCTGGTCAGCTCGATGAACGCCACCACCGGCGCCGACCAGGTGCTCTTCTTGGACCTGGCCACCGCCAGGACGGCGGCCGCCACCAAGGTGATCGGGGCGAACACCGACAGCTCCGGCGGCCTCCACCGGGCCCGGGCCGCCGCCGTCCTGGCGTGGGCCGATTCCCACGGCCAGATCTACCGCCTGCTCCCCCGCTAGCCGCACGTCGCCGGGCACCCTCGCCCGACGGGTCGGGCGAGGGTGGTCCTAGGACCAAAGTCCCATGGCGGCCGGGCACCACCGGGCGCATGCTCGGGTGTCGACCAGCGAAGGGGGCAGTCGTGAAGCGTTTCGTCGCCGTTGCCGGGATCCTGGCCCTGGGCTGGACGCTCGCCGCCTGCGGGTCGAGTGGCACCACCAAGGCGTCCGCCGGTTCCGGCGGCCCGAGTGTGACCCTCACCGCCGCCAACATCAGCTACTCGCCGACGGACATCCAGGTCCATTCCGGGTCGGTGACCTTCGTCGTCAAGAACACCGACGGCGTCGAGCACAACCTCACCATCGACGGCACCGGGGTCAACAAGGACGTCGCCAAGGGCACGACCGTCTCCACCACGGCCACGCTCAAGGCCGGGACGTACGCCTTCCACTGCGAGTACCACCCGACTCAGATGAAGGGCACGATCACCGTCTCCTGATCGGCGCTCGCCCCCGGGTGACATCGGTCACCGCCGGCGGCGTTCCCTCCCCACCGCCATCCCCGGTCCACACCCTGTGGACTACCCTACGGGGACTGGGCCGGTGTCCTCCCCGGGGGACGAATCGGGGGCGAACGGGCGTGCGGACACCCGAGGCTTCCGGCGATGGCTCTCCGTCAAGCCGGAGCGGAGGTCTCCTAGGTACCGATGAAACCGATCGCCGTCGGCCTATTCGACGAGCAGGAGATCTTCCGGCGGGGAGCGGTGGCCTGCGTGGCCGACGACCCCGTGCTCGACGTGGTTTCCGACGGGCCCACCCCCCCTCGGGCCGACGCGCTGGCCGGCATCGACTTGGACGTGGCCGTCGTCTCCCCGGCGGTGGCCCGAGCCGGCACCTTCGGGTGCCCGATGGTCGTGTGCGGGGCCACCGACACCATCCGCACCATCGGCACCGTGCCCGGCGTGTCCGCCGTCTTCCTGCGGACCGAGCTGCGGCCCGCCCAGCTGGTGAGCGCCATCCGGGCCGCCGCCGTCGGCCTGCAGATCCAGTCCCTCGGTCCATCGGCCCACGCCCTCGACCTGCGCAGTCGGCGGGTCCTCGAGCTGCTCGCCGAGGGTGCCGCCACCCGGGAGATCTCCGACACCCTCGGCTACTCAGAGCGCACCATCAAGTCCGTGATCGGCGACCTGGAGCGGTCCCTGGGGGCCCGCAGCCGGGCCCACGCCGTCGCCCTGGCCCTGCGGGAGCATCTCATCTGAAGGGTGACACCGCCCGCCCGCCGGCGCCGGACCCTCAGGGCGCCTGGACCGTCACCTGGGTGGGCATCACCACGCTGATCACGCCGGCATAGGCGCACGTGCACATGGACGTGGACTGGAGGGCGGGCCGCCCCCCCACGAGCACGGTGGGCGAGCCCGGCACCCACGGCCCGACTGGGGCGGGAACGCACGGCATGGGCGTCAGGACCCCGAGGGCAGCGGCGGTGGCGGTGGCCACCGTGGGGTTGGCGAGGCTCGTGCACACGCCGAACGGCACGATGTTCACGAACGGCACCATGTCGGCGATCGTGGCCACGGGCATGCCGCCGGCGACCGTGCCCGACGTGGGAAGCACGTTGAGGGGGGTGGGCGCAGCGCCGAAGCTGCACTTGATGGTGGTACCGGCGGTGACCAGGGGCGGCACGGCGACCTCCTGCTCCAAAGGCTAGCGGTCAGCCTCCCCTCCGAGCGGTCCACCCCGGCTGCCCGACCGGGAAGGGATCCTCGCACTCCGGGGCGGCCGGCGCCCGAGCGGCCGGCGCGGCCTGTCCCGTCGACGGGCCGGTGAGGGTTGCCGCCGGGACCCGTCCGTGGTTGGGTGTCGTCGGGATGCAGGGCGGTTGGCAGCGGGCGACGATCTGGGTGGACGACCGTGACCCCATCTTCCGGCGCGGCCTGCTGTCCTGCATCACCGCCGAGGGCTTCGGTGTCGCCGGGGAGAGCGCCGGCCTGCGTCCGGCGCCCGAGCTGGGCGGGGTGGACGTCTTGGTGTTCGAGGCCACCGCCGCCGGGTTGCCCCCGGCTTTGGGGCTGGTCAAGACCACCGGCGTGCGGGCGGTGGCCATCGTCCCCGCCGTGCCGGAGCACCTGGTGTACGACGCCGTGGACGGGGGCGTGGCCGCCCTCTTGTTGCGGGCCGACCTCACCCCGGCCGCCCTGGCCGGCGCCCTGCGCGCCGTGGCCGGGGGCGCCACCGCCTTCCCGCCCGGCCTCGTGTCCCAGCTCCTGGTGCGGGCCGCCCACTCCGGCACGGGCGGTCCCCACGCCCTCAGCACCCGCGAGCTGGCGGTGCTGCGGTTCCTCTCCGAGGGCGACGACACCCGGGAGATCGCCGACGCCCTGGGCTACTCGGAGCGGACGGTGAAGAACATCGTCCACGACCTGCTGATGAAGATCAACTGCCGCAACCGAGCCCACGCCGTGGCGGTCGCGACCCGCCAGGGCCTGATCTGACGGGCGGCCGGTGCTCCACCTGCTGGACGCCACCCTGGAGTCCTTCCTGCGCTCGGAGGCCGCACTGCGGGCCGGCGACGTGGAGGTGTCCTTCGACGCCCCCGACCGCGAGTGGGCCGCCGCCCTCACCGGCCCCACCGTCAACCTCTTCCTCTGGGACGTGCGCCAGCACCTGGGCCAGGCCTCGTCGGGCACGGAGGTGGTGGAGCGCAACGGCGCGCTGTTCCGCCGAAGCGCCCTCCCTCGCATCCGCCTCGGGTACGTGGCCACCGCCTGGGCCACCGATCCCCGCACTGAGCACCAGCTCCTCGGGGCCGTGCTGCGGGCCCTGCTGGCCGGCAACGAGATCCCCGAGCAGTTCGTCGACGGGGCGCTGGTGGGCCTGGGATCGCTGCCCTCCCTGGAGGTGGGCAAGCCCCGGGACGAGGGACGGGCCGACGTGTGGTCGGCGCTCGGTGGCTCCTTCCGTCCCGGCATCGACATCGGGCTCACCGTCACCGTCGACCCCCTGGCCCTGCGCCCCGCCGCCTCCCCGCCGGTGAGCGTGGAGGTGGGCGTGACCGACACCACCCGGCCCGAGCGGACGTCCCGCCGCCGGCGGGTCGTGGGCCCCCCGGCCTCGGCCGGGGGGGGCTGAGCCGCCCGTGCGGGTCGAGGTCACCCCCCGCCACCTCGACGTCGCACCGGGCGAAGCCGTAGTCCTCGAGGTCGAGGTCTTCAACGCCAGCGACGTCATCGACGGCTACCGCCTGAGCCTGGTCGGAATGGGCAGACAGGCCTTCACGGCCACGCCCCCCGTCCTGTCGCTCTTCCCCGGCACCGATGGCGTGATGACAGTCGTCCTCGTGCTGCCGGCCGGGTTCCCGGCCGGCCCCCACACCATGGGCGTCAAGGTGTCGTCCACCACCGAGGCGGCCGAGACCCGGGTGGAGGAGGTGAGCCTCGAGGTCGCCCCCGTGCGCGACGTCCGCCTCACCCTGTCGCCCCAGGCGGTGACCGGGCCGGGCAAGGCCACCTTCGAGGTCGCTCTCGAGAACGCCGGCAACGTGGCCGTGGAGGCGCCCCTCGCCGCCGCCGACGTCGAGCGCCACCTGGGCTTCGTCTTCCTGCCCACTCAGCTGGTCGTGGGGCCCGGCGAGCGCAAGGTGGCTCGGGTCCGAGCCAAGGGGCGGCGGCCGTTCTTCGGGTCACCCGTTCCCCGGCCGTTCACCGTCACCGCCGACGACGCCGGCGGCCCGGCCCTGGAGGCGGCGGGCACCTTCGTCCAGAAGCCACTCGTCCCCCGGGGGATCCTCACCCTCCTCACCATCCTGGGCGGCATCGCCCTGTGGGGGCTCGTCCTGTTGCTGGGTGTCAACAAGGCGGTGAAGACCGGGGTGGCGGCCGCCAAGGGCGAGAACGCGGCCAACGGCGTGACCAAGGCGGGCGGGGCGGCGGGAGGCGCCGCAGGCGGCGGGGCGGCCGTGCCCACCGGCACCGCCGGCGGCATCAGCGGCGTCGTGGTGGCGGGCACCGACCCGTCGGGGGCCACCGTGGCCCTGGCCATGATGCCGGTCAGCGGCAGCCCGGCGGCACCCCCGCCCACGCCCGTCCCCGTGGGCTCGGGCGGGAAGTACGAGTTCACCTCGCTGGCCACGCCCGCCTCCTACACCCTCACGGTGGCCAAGCTCGGCTTCGGGCCCCAGACCCTGGTCGTGGCCCTGGCCGCCAACGAGAAGAAGACGGTGGACGTGCGCCTGCTCAACGGCGACGGGGGCATCAGCGGCAAGGTCACCGACGGCACCGCGGTGCTCACCAACGTGGCCGTGACCGCCGTCAACGGCCAGGACCGGGCCAGCGCCATCACCCTTCCCACGCCACCGGTGGGTTCCTATTCGCTCCTCCGCCTGCCCACCCCGGCCACCTACGTGCTCACGTTCGCCAAGGACGGGTACGGGAGCGAGTCCATCACCGTCGCGCTCACCAAGGGCCAGGTGGTCACCGACCGCAACGTGGTCCTCCACCAGGGCAACGGCTCCATCTCGGGGACGGTGGCCGACGTCACCGGCCTGCCCGTCCCCGACGTGGGCGTGGTGGTATCGCGCGCCGGCGCCCAGGTGACCCGGGTCCAGAGCCTCAACGCCGGCTCGGTGGGCTTCTTCTTCGTCGGCGGCCTGCCCACGCCGGGCACCTACACCCTGGAGTTCTCCAAGGACGGCTACGTCAACGAGACCCGAACCATCACCCTGGGCGACGCCGGCAACGTCACCGACCTCAACCCTCAGCTCAACCCCGTCACCGGCGCCCTGGCCGGCCTGCTGACCGAGGACATCCGCCGGGTGACGGTCTGCCGGCCCGGGCCCCTCGAGTGCCCGGTGGACGAGGTGGACGTGAAGGTCACCGACAGCAAGGGGGCGACGGTGAAGGACACCACCACCGCCAGCAGCCCGGTGGACCAGCTCGGGCGCTACAGCATCGTGGGCATCCCCGCCGGCGACTACACGGTGACCTACTCCAAGGGGGGCTACCAGTCCCAGACCTTCCGGATCACGCTGGCGGCCAACGAGAACCGCACCCTCGACGTGCGCCTGAAGGGCGTGCCGGGAACGGTGGCGGGCACCGCCCAGCGGTGCACGTCCGTCTCTCTGGTCCTGCGCGACGGCACCCAGCTCACCCCGCCGGCCGCCGCCCGGGTCCGGGCCAACGACGCCTACCAGTTCCTCGGGCTGGCCACCAAGGCCGAGTACCGCCTCCTGTTCGTCGGGTCCACCGGCGCCGTCCAGGACGCGGTGGACGTGACCATGGGACCGGGCGACAAGCTCACCGGCATCGACGGCACCTGCAACCCGGCCCCCACGACGACCCCGTCCACCACCACGACCACCAGCTGCTTCCTGGGATCCATCTTCACCTGCCCGGGGGCATAGCGCCGGGCCCCGACTGCGTCCCGGTCCTGACCCCTGCGGAGGCGACTACCAGATGCGGTAGAGCAGCACCACGAGCTGGATGACCAGAAGGACGCAGAGCAGGACCACGCCCAGCAGCCACCAGCGCCGGCGCGGCGGCGCCTCGACGGCCACCGGGACGGGCGCCGGCGCGGCGACCACGGGGGCGACCGTCTCCTCCGGGGGTGGCGGGGGCGGGTGCATGTCGGCGCCACAACGGGTGCAGTAGACGGCCCGGGAGGAGTTCAGCTCCGAGCACGCCGGACAGGGCTCACCGGCCAGCGTCTGGCGGCCGCCCGCCCCGGGCCGGCGGCGGACGGCGGCAGCCAAGACGTCCTCGCCGTCGTCACCGAGGTCGACATCCGGCTCCTCGGCGCGGGCCCAGAACAAGGGGAAGTCGCACGACGAGCAGAACTCGTCGGCCCCGTGGCGGATCACGCCGAGGTCGGCCACCGCCCCACAGCTCGGGCACTGGATGGGGGCCACGTCAGTGCCGGGCCCCGGCCCGGGCCGAACGGGCGCCCGCAGTGCGGGCCCGGTTGACGCGGCCCTGCCCGTTGGCGCCGCCGTCGACGCGACGGGGCGGCCACAGGACGTGGCCGCCCACCACCAGCTCGAAGGACACGTCGGCGGGGACCTCGGCCCGGACCACCGCCAGGAGGTGGTCCTCGGTGGTCCACCCGGCCCGGTCGACGCGTACGGTCACGGTGCGGGGGTTTTCCGGGGCGTGGCCGCGGGCGAACACCCCGCCACTGTCGACCACGTCGGCGGGGCCTCCGGTCAACAGCTCCAGCAGTCCGCAGAGCCCGGCCGCCGTCCCCCGCCACCACAGCAGGCGGCCCAGGGCCATCACCCGGGCTCGTTGGCGCAATTCGGGCGACGACGGGTCGATGCTCTCCACCGCCAGCCACCCGCCCAGCCAGCGCACCAGCTCGGGGGGTGCCACGGTGGGGTCGGCCAGGTGCTCGATGCCGTCCACACCGAGCTGCACGGTCTCGTTCAGCTCGTCGAAGATCCCGAGGAACCGGCGCAGGAAGCCGTCGTCGGCCAGGGCGGCGGGGAGCTGGTCGACCAGCGTCGCCCTCACTCCACGACCACCCGGTGGGCGAAGGACAAGAAGAGGGACTCGGGCCGCAGGCGGACCAGCTCCTTGCCGGTGCCGTACCGGCGGCGGTTGCGCAGGTCGGCCTCGAACAACAGCACGTCCTCCACCCGGTCCACGCCGTCGACCGCGTCCAGGAGCTGGAACAGCCCGCCCACGCCCAGGTCGGTGTCGAAGGCCCACCCCTTGCCGGTGGCGCCACCCACCATGGGGTTGACGTAGCGGTAGAGGGCGTTCAGCGAACGCTGGCGCACGAGGTCGGCGGGGCGGCCGGGGACGGTGGTCACCCGGGCCGCGACCGTCACGCCCTGGTAGAAGGGCGTGCCCACCTCCACCGACGTGCCCAGCGTCCGGCGGCGGTCCAGGTAGGCGCCGATCTGAGCCACCAGCTCGTCGCTGACCACGAAGTCGTCCAGCTCCACGTCCTCGGGCGGCTTGTCCACCCGGGGCACGACCAGGAGGCGGATGGGGCCGCCCTGCTCGGCCGGGGGCAGGCAGCGGGCCCGGGCCACCGCCGGAGCGGCCTCCAGGGTCAGCAGCTCGAAGTCGGCAGCGGTCACCGCCCGGTTGCCGGTCCGCAAGCGGGCCGGGCCGCGAAGCTTGGCGTTGTCCACCGTCTCGGGGTCCACCCCCCCGTCGGCCGGGCCGAGGTTCTCCACCCGGTCGATGAACGGGATGGTCGTGCGCAGCACGCTGAGGGTGCCGGCCCCCACGTTGCCCCGGGCGCCGCCGCCCTGGCGGTAGGCGGACACCTCGATCAGCGCCCCCTTGGGGGGCACCGCCCCGTGCTGGCGGAGGGTGCCGTCGGGGTAGCGGATGATGGGGCCGAACCGGATCTCCCCGCTCGACCCGTCCCACAGCACGTGGTGATCCTGGGCGGCGGACGCCGCGAAGTCCTCCACCTCCAGCCACGTCTCCGGGCCGTCGGGGCCACGGACCTGCACCTCCTCGCCCGTGCGGCGGGGCAGCACCGGCGGGCTGCGCACGGTGAACACCTGGCCGGGCTCACCCTCGCTGCGGCCCACGATCTCCCGGGGCCCGGGGCGCCCGTGGTGGGCGGACACGGTGCCCCCGAGGCTCACCACCTCGAGGCTGCGGATCTCGGGTGACGCGTCGTAGGCGGGCTCGTCCCCGATGGGGTCGATCAGCCGTCCCCGCAGCCACCACGCCCTGCGCTCCCCCAGCGTCATGGGGGCATGCACGAGGGGCAGCAGCAGGACCACGGCGCCGGCCCGGTTGAGGCCGCCGGTGGTGTCCGAGTGGACCTGGGCCGGCACCCACTCCTGGCCCGACCAGATCTCCCAACGCAGCGGCGCTCGCTCGGGGTCGATGCCCAGGCCCTGGATGGGCCCGTCCACGTCGAGGCGCACCACGTTGCCGGCCAGCGAGTCGGCGAAGCCCAGATAGAAGGAGTCGTCGAGCGCCGGCGGGGACGAGGTGAAGCAGGTGATCGTCGCCCGTTCGTATTCGAGGTCGTCCCAGCGGTCCACGTACCGGCCGTTGGCCGAGGCGGTGAGGAACTGGGTCAGCTCGGGCGGGGCGATGCGCAGGTCGGCGTCGGTCATGAAGACCACGCTCTCGGCCGCCCCCCCGGTGGTGCTCACCTCGGTGCCGGCGGGGACGAGCACCGGCTCGACGTCCACCGCCGACAACCAGAACGTGAGCTCGGCACCCGCCGCCACCGCCGGGAAGAGGGACACCCCCATCAGCTCCAGGAACTTCACGTACAGGCGGTCGGGCACCTGGTTGAGCCGGTAGAGCGTCATCTCCGTCATCCAGGCGAAGAGCTCGACGAGGGCGATGCCGGGGTCGGACAGGTTGTGGTTGGTCCACTCCGGGCAGTAGTGCGGGATCAGGCGCTTGGCCTCGTCCACCAGATCCTGGAACCGGCGGTCGTCGAGGTCGGGGGTGGGAAGGGTCACTGGGGGCTCTCGCTGGGGATGACGTAGAACGGGAAGACGAGGTTGCGACGGTCGTTGGTGGTGCGGATCGTGTAGCTGATGTCGATCTCCACCCGGGCGGCGTCGGCCGGGTCGGGGCGGACCACCACCTCCTCCAGGTCCACTCGGGGCTCCCACCGCCCGATGGCCTCGCGCACGTGCTGGGCCATGAGGCCCAAGGTGTTGGGGTTGACCGGGGCGAAGAGCAGCTCCCAGATGGCACAGCCGAACTCGGGGCGCATGACCCGCTCCCCGGGGGCGGTGGAGAGCACGAGTGTCATCCCCCGAGCCACCGCCTCGGGCCCGGTCACGGTGGCGATGGCGCCCGTGTGGTCGACGTGCAGGGGAAAGGCCACCCCCCGGCCGACGACGTCGGTCTCCACCTTCATCCCCTGCCCCTCCGGTCGCGTCCCATCAGTTCAGCTTCACGATGGCGCCCTTGACCTGGGCCAGGGCGCCGCCCTCCACCGACACCATGGCGGAGCCCTTCAACGCCGCCTGGGCGCCTTCCAGCTGGAGCTGGCCCTTGCCCTTGGCCGCCACCGACACGCCCTCCACCGCCACCTTGGCCCTGGCCGTGATGCTGACGTTGAGGCCCTCCAGGGCCAGGTCGCCCTTGGCCTTGACGGAGATGCCCTGGTCGCTGGTGATGGTGACCGGCGTGGGCGCCTCGATGCTCACGCCGTCGCCGCCCATGCGGAACTTGGTCTTGCCGTCCTTGTGGAGGACGGACACGTAGGACTCCCCGGGGGTCTTGGAGTCGTGCAGCTCCACCACGTGGCCGTCATGGCTCCGCCACATCTGCGACACCAGGGCGCCGGTGGACTCGTCCACCGCACCGACGTTGCGAGGCGGCTTCTGCTTGGTGCTCCACAAGCCGCCGAGCACGATGGGGCGCCGGAGGTCGCCGTGCTCGAAGGCCACCAGGACCTCGTCACCCACCTCGAAGCCGGCCTGGAACCCCCGGGCCGGACCGGCGCCCACGGACGCCACCCGGGCCCACCAGCTCTCGTCCGAGTCGCTCAAGGTGGGGTACTTCACCTTGACCCGGCCCAGGCGCTCGGGGTCCTTGGTGTTGGTGACGATGGCGATTAGCGGCCCCGTGGCCACCCACGGCTCCACCACCCGGGGTCCGAGCAGGTCCACCAGCCCGCCCGGCCGTCGCCCGGCGCAGTGGAACCGGGTGATGTACCCGCGGGAGGTACCTACAACGTGCTCGACGCTCGTGAGCACGTAGGAACCCGAGAGCTGTTGGCCGACGCCGCTGACGCTGACCTCGGTGCCAGCCCGCAGCTTGGGGTCGCCCACCACCTCCCCCTTGGCCGTCACCTGTTCCGAGGTCGCCTGGCGGCCGATGGACGCGGCCAGGTCGTCGGCCTCCTTGGGGCTGGTCACGCCGATCTTGCCGGTTCCCCGCTTCACGCCCACCGCCACCGACTTGGAGGCGGCCTGCAGCTGGCGGGTGGCGATCGGCGCGTCGGACGCCAGGGCCACCCCCGGGCCGCCGGGGCTCGTGGTGCTGGCCGTGCCCACGATGGCCTGCAGGCGCTCGGGGTCCCAGGCCCGGACCTCCACCGACGAGGCCGACTCCGCCGCCGAGCACCGCAGCCGGAAGCGCAGGAGGTTTCCCCCGAACACCAGCTTGGGCCCCGTCCCCGCCGACTGGCGGGACTTGAAGTAGAGGGTCGTGTCGTCGACCCACCAGTTGAACCCGGCGGCCATCGCCCGCTCGGTGAGGAAGGCGAAGTCGGTCTGGGCCTGGAGCAGGTAGGGATGCACGACGGGCGTGGCGTCGGTGTCGGCCCGCAGGCCGTGGTCGGAGGCGATGGTGCGGACGACCTCGGCGTCGGTGGCCTGCAGGAAGGTCCGCACCCGGGGGCCGCGGGCCAGGCGGTGGGCCCGGTCCAGGCCGGCCACGATGAGCTCGTGGCGGCCGCCCTCGCCCTGGTCGACGGCCAGGGACGTGATCTCGCCGTGGGTGACCACCACCTCGGCGGAACCGTCGTCGACGGCCAGGTCCACGCTGTCGCCGATGGAGAAGGTGCCGGCGTCGAGCATGTCGAAGTCGGGGTCGCGGAACCGGAGGGAGAAGCGGTCGGGCAACTGCACGGACTGTTCGACCCGCACGTCGATGAGGTCGTCGTAGAGGGCGACGGGCAGCCGCCCCCCGTTCAGCGTGACCACCACGACGCCGACCCGGCGGGAATCAGGCACCGTCGCCCCCCTTCAACTTGGGGATCACGAGGCGGGTGCCGGGCTGCAGCCGCAGGGGGTCCTCGACGCCGTTGGCCCGGGCGATGTGGCGCCACTTGGTGGAGTCGCCGTAGTAGGCGGCGGCCAGGCGGTCGAGGGTCTCGCCCCGCTCCAGTTGGTGGACCCGGTGAGGGTCGGGCGTGCCCGAGGTGGGGTTCTGGGGGCCCCACTTGGCGTCCTCCTGGAACTGCTTGAGGGAGATGGACGCCTTGGCCCGCAGCGGTACGCCGCTCGAGGAGAAGTAGGTGAACGTCAGGTTGAGCGACGTGACGATGGCCTTGAACGAGTGGAGGTCGCCCCAGTGGAACTTCACCCACGGCGGCCGGCCCTTGTTGCGCTCGGGGTCGTGGCCAGGAAGGTTGGGGTCCACCTTCATGACGTCCATCAGCTTGTTGGTGTGCTTGGTCACCGGGCTGCCGTCGGCGGTGGTGTCGAAGACCAGCGAGAGGTCCATGGTGCCGGACTCGCCGCCGGTGAAGAAGAGGTCGGGGGCGTTGCGGCCGGGGACGTTGTCGGACTCCCACAGGTTGGACTTGGCGATGGTCAGCTCCGACGGGTTGAACAGGCACGTCAGGCGCTGCCCGTTCTCCACCTCGATGTAGGCCTTCTGGGTGGCTTGCACGGCTAGAACATCCCCGCGAAGCGGCCGCCCCGCCGCTCGATCTCGGCCAGCACCCGTTCCTCCAGGCGGTCCACCATCTCGTCGAAGCGGTCGAGGACCTCCGACGTTGTCGGGGAGGCGGCGGTCGTGGGCGTTGCCGCGTTGGTGGCGCCGCCGCTGGCGGCACCGGTCGTGGTCGCCGCGCCGCCGGTGCCGGTGGGGGTCGGCGACGCGCCGGTTGCCGGTTGGCCTCCGGGCCCGACGGCGACGGGAACGGCCTGCGATGCGGCGTCACCGGTGCCGGCGGCCGACGCCGTCCCGATCGTTCCCAGGGCGGCGGCGATGTCGGTCGGCACCGCGGCGGTGCTGGTGCCGGTCTCCAACCGTTGCACGGCGCCAGCGGACGCGGCGACCCTCACCGGTCCCATCACGGGCAGGTCGGCCGACGCCCGCCGGGTCGGTCGGGCGGTGCGGGCGGTGAGCGCCGCCCGGGCGCTGAGGGCGGCGCGGGCGGGGTCGGCCCGCCGCCTGGCCGTCGGGATGCCCACGCTCCGGCCGCCGGGTCGGGCCACCCCGTTGGTGGGGGCGATGGCCGAGCGAGGCGCGGTCATACCGCCGGACGACGCCGGGCCGGGGGCGCGCCCGGCGGGCACGATGGCGGCCGGTGCCATGGGTCGACGAGCGATCGGCGGGGGCCCCGGCGCCACCGGACCGATCGGCGCGCCGAGGCCGCCCGGGGACGAGGGACGGCGACCGGTCGCCCGCCCGGCGTCCGGACCCCGGCTGGCGGCGCCGGTTGGGGAGCCGGGCCCGCCGGCCGGTTCCGGGGCATCCCCCAGTGTGCCCGGCCGGGGCCCGGCACCGGTCCCCGCCCACCGGGTACCGGCACCGGTGGGCAGCGGCGATCGGGCGATCACCAACCGGGCGGGGGACGCCGGCGGGGCGCCGGGAGGGAGATGGGCGCCGGTCTCACCGGGGCCGCCCCTGGAGGCGCTCGGCTGGGTGCCCGTCCCCGGCGCCGCGTCTGGTCGCCGATCGGGCATGCGCCGGAGGGCGGTCGGCACCGGATCGGGACGGCCGGTACCGAGTCGGTGGACCGGCCGCGCCGGCCGGCGCACATCGGCGGCCTGGCGGTGCCGGCTGGCCGGCGACGGACGAGACAGCCGGGTGTAACCATCGGCAACCGGCGGGGGGACGGGGAGCCCGGCGACAGGAGGCCGGTGGCTGCTGTGGTCCGTCCCCGGCCGCCGCCGGACGGCATGGCCGGCCGCCGCCGAGATGCCCAGGCCGGGGGCACGGGCCTGGCGGCCGATGAACGGCGACCCGCCGCCGTCGGAAGTCGGCGAGGGAAGATGATGGCCGGCGGCCGGGATGGATGTGGACGGCGGGAGCACCGCAACGGTGCCGGCGACCTGGCGGCTCGCAGGCGGCTTCGGCCCGAAGGTGGCGGTGCTGCGCCGGACCGTCATGCCCGAGCCGCCGATGGGACCGGCGCCGCTCCACGCGGCGTGAGGGGTCGTGCCCACCCGGGACCCGGCGAGCACGGCCCGGCCCGAGGCCCCGACGGGGCCGACGGGTCGGCGGGACGCAACGCCCTGCTGCGGCCGAGCCGGTTCTACCGCCAGGCCACCGGAATGACCAACCGCGGCACGGGCGGCCCGTTCGGGAGCGTCCGGGCGAGCGGAGGCAGAGCGGGACGGCGGCGCAAGGGACGCTGCCCCGGCGGGCGGGCGCCAAGTGACGAAGCCGGACGAGGCCAGGTCCGTCGGGCCTGCGGGTGCGGCCGCGCCCAAGGGCCAGAAGGACCTGGCGAGGACGGGCGGCGCCCCGGTGCCCGGACGCCCTGTGGCGATACCCGACCCGACGACGGTGGCCCCGGGCCCGGGAAGGGAGCCGGGCCGGGAAGGGGCGGCGGAACCGGGCTCGGGGCGGGCGGCGGCGGGCCCAGGAACGGTTGCGGCCGGGGGTCCCGGGAAGGCGGCCCCCAGGGTCGGGGGGGCGCCGGCGGTGGCTCCCGAGCCGGCAAGGGTGGTTCGGGGCGTGCCATGCCGAGCGACGGTGGGCAGGCGGGCGGTACCCGCCGCCGTCGGCGCGCTGCCGGCGGGCGCGGCATGGCTGAGCCGAGCGGTGGTGGCCCGACGGGCGGTGGCCGAACGGGACACGAGGTGGGCGGTCTCCGATGCGGTTCCCGGGAAACCGGCGGGTGGCGAACCGGCGCCGGTCGTCCCAGCCGTGCCTACCCGGCGGGAGACGTCCAGCGGGGACGCTCGGTGGGCGGTTCGCGGCCCGGGGATCGGGCCGCCGGCTCGTCCCGACCCGGCATGGGTGACCCCGGCCGTGCCGACGGAGCGGGCGACGGCCGGGCGGGCCGCAACGGGCACCACCCCGGGAGCGCGGGCGATGGCCGGGCGGGCCGGGACGGGCACCACCCCGGGAGCGCGGGCGATGGCCGGGCGGGCCGCAACGGGCACGACCCCGGGCGGGCGGGCGATGGCCGGGCGGGCCGGGAC
>JBHELO010000107.1:0-32264 GCA_046263055.1 Acidimicrobiales bacterium
GGTGGGGGCGGGTTCGGCGCCGGCGCGGGTGGCGGCCGGGGGGTCGTCGCGCCCGGGGAACGGGGTGGCTCGGCCGACGCCGGGCGGCCGAGGGCCTGTCGGGCGCCGGCGGCGGGGCCCGGGCGGCGAGCGGCGGGCGGCGCGGCGGCGGGCGGGGAGCCGGCGGCGGGCGGGGGCCCAGGTTCTGCGTCGACCTGACGACCTGGCAGGTCGTCAACGCCACGCCGAACGGCAGGGGCGCCCGACGACAGGGCGGTCACCGCCTGCTCCAGCCGCTCGAGGCGCTCTAGGAGGGCGGCGGGCGACACGTCGGTCTCAGGCCGGCACAGCCGTACCAGGGCGACTTCCAGGAGGACCCGAGGATCGGGGGCGTCGCGCATGGCCACCAGGGTCTCGCCCAACACCTCCATGGCCCGCACCGTGGCCGCCGGCCCGAGGCGGCGGCCCTGGGCCTCGACCCGGGCCAGCTCGTCGTCGGGCAGGCCCACGACGCCCCGGCTCATGGTGGCCAGGAAGGCGTGGCGCAGGTGCTCGAGCACGTCCCGAGCGAGCTGGCGCGGATCGTGGCCGGCGGCGCTGCGCTCGGCCACGAACAGGAGGGCCTGGCCGGCGTCCCGCTCGACCAGGGAGTCGATGAGCTCGTCGGTGCCCGGCGGCTCGGTGTCTATGCCGCCGGCCGCCGCCACCTGGTCGAGCACCGACAGGGCGTCGCGCGCCGAGCCGTTGCCCCGCCGGGCCACCAGGGCGATGGCCTCGGGGGCCACGTCAAGGCCGGCGTCGGCCGCCACCGACGTGAGCAGCTCCACCAGCAGCGTGGCCGGGAAAAGGCGGAACTCGAAGGCCTGGGTCCGGCTGCGGATGGTGGGCAGAACCTTCTGGGGCTCGGTGGTGGCCAGGATGAACACCACGTGGGCGGGCGGCTCCTCCAAGGTCTTGAGCAGGGTGTTGCCCGCCTCGGTGGTGAGCATGTGCACCTCGTCGACGATGTACACCTTCCACCGGCCGGCGGTGCCCAGGGCGACCCTGGCCACCAGGTCGCGCA
This sequence comes from Acidimicrobiales bacterium, assembly GCA_046263055.1. Classification (GTDB taxonomy): domain Bacteria; phylum Actinomycetota; class Acidimicrobiia; order Acidimicrobiales; family AC-14; genus DATAQC01. Next base: position 1,043 of record JBHELO010000107.1, read on the forward strand.
TGGCGTCGATCCCCCGGTTGGAGGCGGCGTCCAGCTCCACCACGTCCAGGGAGCGGCCCTCGGCGATGTCCACACAGGACGCACAGCGGCCACAGGGCTCGCCGTCCTCCGGCGCCAGGCAGTTGAGGGCCTTGGCCAGGATGCGGGCGGTGGACGTCTTGCCGGTGCCCCGAGGCCCGCTGAACAGGTAGGCGTGGCCCGGCGACCCCGTGCGCACGGCGTTGCGGAGGGTCCGGGTGACGTGGTCCTGGCCCAGGACCTCGCCGAAGCGCTGCGGCCGGTACCGGCGGTACAGCGACTGGAAGGCCACGATCGGAGGCTATTCGACGGGTGCGACGGTGGGATCCGGAAGATTCGGTATCAAGTCGGCGTTCTCGCGAGTCGATACCTCTAGAGGAGACGGATCGAGGAGGGTGGTCATGTCCGAGGAGCGCAAGGTGTCCACGGGTGGACTGGTGCCCCGTGCGGCGGCCGCCGCGGCAGCGTCGGCGGTGTTCCTCGGGCTGGCCTGGGCCACGTCGGCGGTGCTGTCGGCGGTGATCGTGGTGCCGGTCGGTATCGCGGTGGCCTCGGTGTGGGAGCGCCGTGAGGCGCGCGCCGTCCCCCACGTGCTGTCCACGCCCGCCTTCTCCGACCACGTCCAGTTGCGGGCCTCCCGTGCCGGCGGCCCCGTCGGTGGCGGGAGCGCCGGCACCCCGTCGGCCGCCTGAGCACTGGCGCTCGACCGCTGCCCTGACGAACCGGTGGCAGGTTCCGCGGCCGGGGGCCGGTCACCGTCCCGTGGAACGACGGAGGGCCGCCGCCCGGTGCAGCGGCCAGGCTGGACTGCGGCACACGGAGTGACCCGCTGAGAGCTGCTGCCTCCCGGCCCTGACTCGGTTCACGGGCTTCCGTTGCGCAGGACCCAGCCGCTGCACGGGGCGGCGGCACGACCCGGCGGACACGATAGCGTGAGGCAGCGACCGGCCCGACGGGCGGTCGCCACAACTCGGAGGGGTGCGGGAGCGGCCGAACCGGCACGCCTGGAGAGCGTGTAGGGGGCAACCCCTCGTGGGTTCAAATCCCACCCCCTCCGCCAGCCGCCTACGGTGGCCGCCCGTGCCGCTGACCGACCACCAGGCCATGGGCCTAGCCCTCGAGGAAGCAGCGGCGGCCGCCGCCCACGACGACGTGCCGGTGGGAGCAGTGGCCCTGGTCGACGGGGAGGCGGTGGCCCGCGGTCACAACGAGCGGGAGTTGCGGGGCGACCCGACGGCCCACGCCGAGATGCTGGCCCTGCGGGCGGCGGCGGCGGCCACGGGCGGCTGGCGCCTCTCCGACGTGAGCCTGGTGGTCACGTTGGAGCCGTGCCCCATGTGCGCCGGCGCGCTGGTGGCGGCCCGGGTGGGGCGCCTGGTGTTCGGGGCCGCCGATCCCCGGGCCGGAGCGGCCGGGAGCATCTACAACCTGTGCGCCGACCCCAGGCTCAACCACGAGCTGACGGTCACTCCGGACGTGCGGGCCGACGAGGCCGCCGCCCTCCTGGAATCCTTCTTCGCGGCCAGACGGCTCCGCTAGCCTCGTGCCCGGAGGGATGCGAGAGCGGCCGAATCGGACGGTCTCGAAAACCGTTGTGCCTCCGGGTACCGTGGGTTCGAATCCCACTCCCTCCGCCAAGTGCGTCTGTTTCGAGCCCAACGGGGAGAAAGTCCTGGCCAGCCGGCCCGGCCCTCTCCGTTGTCGGCCGACCGCCGTCGGTGTCGAACGGCGGCGGCGGACCGAGTGCCGTGCTCGGGGGCAACTGGGCCGGTTGGCGTGCGGGTGGCAGTGCAGATACAGAGAGCCAGTCGGCTTGAGGACGCGGTGCAGCTGCTCGATGCGATCCCGCATCCAGGCGATGTAGTGCTGGATGCCGCCTTCCCACCGGTCCTCGAACGAGCGGACCTCTGCTTCGTCGCCCCAGATGACTTCGTATCGGCGGTTGGAGAAGAAGGGCGGATCTAGATAGATGAGGTCGCACCGCCGCTGGAGAGGTCCGGCAGCGGTTCCAGGTTGTCATGCAGTAGAGAATCCCCGTCTCCAGCGACACCGCCTGACCGCCTTCGTTGTTACTGGTGTCGCTCCTGGTCCAGATGCCGGACGGCCGCGCAAAGGCGGCCGAGTTACAGTCAGGTGTATCGCTAGGCCATGTGGGGAAGCCATCGTCCCCCCTCCGCCAAGCGAAGAAGATCAAGAGGGACCGGCCAGAAGACTGGTTGCCCGTAGTAGAGTGAGACGAAAGCATCAGTCCGAGTCAGTCGAGTGTGGTGAAGATCGGCGGCTCGGACGGCGGAGGCGACAGGATGAGATCAGGGCTCGGCAGGGGCTGGCGATGGTTCCGGCGGCTGCCCGCCTGGGGGCAGGCCTCCTTGGGTGTCGTGGCGGCAGTGCTCCTGACCGGCGCTATCGCCGGCCCAACGTCCAACGACAGCCGCCAAGATGTCCTCAGCCGGGACACGACCACGGCGCCAGACACGGCAGCACCCATCCTCGAGCCGTCGACCACCATGTTGCCGACGACCACCATGTTGCCGACGACCACCACCGAGGCGACGACCACCACGTCCACATCGCCGCCGACTACCAGTCGGCCGACCACCACCCGCCTGGTTCCGGCAACGACAACGCCGCCGGCAACCCAGGCCGCCACCAGCGGTTGCCATCCGTCATACCAGGGCGCCTGCATCCCGGTTGGGGTCAGTGATGTCGACTGCGCCGGTGGCAGTGGCAACGGGCCGGTCTACACCGACGCCAAGAACTTCCGGGTTGTCGGTCCCGATGTCTACGGCCTGGACGCCGATCACGATGGCATCGCATGTGAAGCCTGAGCCTCAATGCCGGTGAGGCTGGACTACTCCGGCGAGTGCCCGGCCTTTGTCCCCGGCAACAAAGGCGTGAGGGGTCGCGGTAGCGGACAGCGCTCTACGTGCACTGCCTTCCATGACGCCAACACTCGTGGTCGCAGAACAGCATAAAAGTGGCCACCACGACATCCGCCTACCAGTAGCGGAATGATGAGATGCCGAAGTCTCGCAGCTATCCGCATTCTCAACAGGAGGCGGCGTCGACGCCTTGGACGCGCATGGGACACTGGGAGCCACGTAGTTCCGCCGCAACGGACTGGACGGCATCAGCGCGTGTTCCCAGCGAGGCGGCCCTTGTCTGATGACTGACAACGTCATTTACTGGCAACACGATCGATGCCAACGGCTTAGGCCCGGCCGAGGGTGATAGGATTCCAATGGTTGACATCCTGGAGGTAGCCGGATGGCCGGCGACAGCGTGAGAGCGACCACGGTCATCAACGCCTCGGCGGAGGCCATCTTCGCCGTCCTTGCCGATCCAGCACAGCACGCCGCGATCGATGGCACCGGTTGGGTCCGCGAAACGCCGGACAGCAAGCCGTTGACCGGCGCCGGGCAGATCTTCCGGATGTCCATGTACCAGCCGAACCACCCAAACGGTCACTACGAGATGGCCAACCGGGTCCAGACGTTCGACCCGCCGAGCACCATCTCCTGGACGCCGGGCTACGACGGCGACGACGGTACCCTGCGCTTCGGCGGCCGGACTTGGCGCTACGACCTCACACCAGCTGGACCCTCGAAACCACGGTCACTCTCTGCTACGACTGGTCGGCAGTCCCGGACTCCCTCCGACAGCACATCGGATTCCCGCCGTTCCCTCCGGAGCATCTGGGCAACTCGCTCGCCCACCTCGCCGAACTGGTTACCTCATGACGCCGCCACCCACAGGCCGTAGTGCTCTCTCGCACCGGCCCACCGTCGTGCAACCGGTCTACACAGGGGGCCAGCACGACGAGGATCCTATTGCGTTGAGATCCGCGCCGAGTCTCCGCTGGCCTTCCGAGCAAGGCCCAAGTCCAGAAGGCAAAGAGGACCCGAGTCCCCGGTCGCCCTTCGGTCACCTGCGCGAGGACCGTCGGTGCGGGGCTGCACCTCGTGTTGCGGGGAGGACCGGATGACGACGAGGAAGGGCTTCAAGCGGCTGGTGCGAGCTCGCGCCGTCAAGACTGGCGAGTCCTACACGACGCGCTCCGGCACTTCGGCGACCAGACGTCACGTGGAGCGTGCCATGTCGCCCACCCAGCAACCCGTTGAGATCCGTTGCAGTTTCTGCGGGAAGCACAAGGATCAGGTCGAGAAGGTCATCGCGGGCCCAGGCGTGTTCATCTGCAACGAGTGCGTACTGCTCTGCCTCGAAATCATCACCCCGCCGGCTGCGCGATAGAGGATGGTTGAAGGACGGGCACGGTCAGCGCCTCCCGCGGAGCGTGCTCCCCTCGATCCCACGCTTGCCGCGCGTATCCGAGCGTACGTCGAAGGTTGCTTGGGCCAGCTCGCAGTTGGAGACGAAGGGGGTATCCCAGTCTTGAGCGGCATCGACGTCAGGGCGACCGCGGACGGAATCTGCGTGGACCTGATCACGCCCCGCCCTGGGATCCTCTCGGCCCCAGGGGCACCAGGACCGAGCAACTGCGGTCGGGACTGCGCAGGTCGTCGACGGGGACGTCGCCCTTGACGTCGTCCCTGCTGAGGAACAGACATAGCCCGGCTGCCTTGCTCGGCCAGCACTACCGAGCAATCAGGAGTTTGCGGTAGGGGCGGATATTCGGACCGTCCGAATGTGGTCAGGGCAGGTTGAGTGTCGCAGGCCAGCTTGGCTCGACGCAGGCATCTGGGCCCGCCTGACGGCTCCCTCGATACGTCTACTCCCGACGCTCGCCCAAGATGACGAAGAACGCGGTCACGAAGATGACGCTGACGAAGAGCGTCAAAACAGCGCCGAGAAGAAGCACCCACCGCTCGAGCCCTTTCGGTCGAAGGCGGAGACGAGTTCGGCCGATCCCAATGCGAGCAGGCCGAAGCCCAGCATCGCGGCGAAACGGACGAACCGAGGCGGTGCGATCGTGGGGTCGGGGCGCGGCGAGTTCGCTCGCGCACGATGGAGAAGACGGCTGCCCGCCAGCAACAGCGCGGCGGCGACGTTCATGGGTACGGCCCCTCGGCGCCATTCGTCCATGGCGACGTCCCGGAGGGCCAGCACCAACGCCGTTTCCGACAGCGCGACCAAGGGCCCGAAGCGCGCAACCGGCGAGCGCCAGTCCGCACCGCGTTCTGGATTCTTCCCGAGGATCATCCAATCGTCAGGGTGGCGTCCGTCCGCCGCGTGTTGCCAGCGGTAATCGCCGGCATTACTCCAGCGCCGTCCTGCGCCCCAGGACGCTGGCGCCGGGCGAGGTGCGATGGCTCTGCGGTCGAGTCGCCTGCCGCCCCCGGCACCGCCGCCGGCCGGTCGATGCGGCCCATACCCGCCTCCACCGACCATGTCCTGCGGGCCACGTTGAACTTCCCGCCCGACACCCATTACTGCAGGGGCGCATGGGCATCTTCTGCTACCAGCCGGCCCAGCCGCCACCCCGGGCTACGACATGGCCAGCGGCCTGGGGACCGTCGACGCCGCCAAGCTGGTGGCCGCCCTGCCGATCGCCACCCGCTGAGCGGCGCCCCGGCGGGCCGGGGCGGCAGGCAGCGCTGCGGTGCCCCGGGCGGCGGCCTGGTCCACGCCGTCGCCGGAAGGCGGGCCCGGCCCGGAGGCGACGGTGCCCCCCCGGGCGGGGGGCACCGTCGGCGAGGGCGGACCCGTCCGGCCACCGACGGTGTGCCGTGGGTAGGATGGGCGCTTCCTCGGGCAGGGGCCGCGGGTAGCCGGAGCTCTCCGTCGCAAGGCGTGTCGAGATTGGGGTTGGTGGCGTTGCCAGGATTGCCCGCGTCGTGGCCGGCGGCAGGAGCCAGGCCGGGCCGGGACGCGCGCTGCGGCTGACGACCAGGACGTTCGTGGCAGATCCCACCTCACCGCCGCAGGTCACCCTGGCCGGGCCCCCGCCCGTCGGGCGGCCCGTGGCGCCCCCGCCGGTCCGGCGCCGGCCCGTCTCCTTGGCCCGCGGCTTGGTCCGCACCGCCCGCCCCCGCCAGTGGGCCAAGAACCTCCTGGTGTTCGCCGCCCCCGGGGCGGCCGGCGTTCTCACCTCGGTCTCGGTCCTGAGCCGGGCCCTCGCCACCTTCGGCCTCTTCTGCCTGGCCGCCAGCGGCGCCTACTTCCTCAACGACGCCGTGGACCGCGAGGTCGACCGCCGCCACCGCACCAAGCAGCACCGCCCGGTGGCGGCCGGCATCGTGCCCGAGCGGCTGGCGGTGGCGGCCGCCGCCGTCCTCCTGCCCGCGTCGGTGGCCCTCGGCCTGCTGGTGAACACGCGGGTGGCGGCCGCCCTGGCCGTGTACGTGGGCGTCAACCTCGCCTACGACCTGTGGCTGCGCCAAGAGCACGTGCTGGAGTTGGCGGCGGTGGCGTCGGGGTTCGTGATCCGGGCCGTCGCCGGTGGCCTGGCCACCGGGGTGCGGTTGTCCGAGTGGTTCCTCGTGGTCACCTCCTTCGCCTCCCTGTTCGTGGTGGCCGGCAAGAGGGAGGCCACCGTGCCCGTGGTGGCCACCGGCACCGGGCCGGTCCCCCCGCCCACCGCTGCCCGGCCCGGCGCCCGCGTCACCTACCCGGCCGCCTTCCTGCGCTACGTGCGGGCCCTGGCGTCGGGGGTGGCCATCACCGCCTACTGCCTGTGGGCGTTCGACAAGGCATCGGCGGCCGCCGGGCGGGGGGTGTGGTTCGAGCTGACCGCCGTCCCCTTCGTCCTCGCCATCCTGCGCTTCGCCCTCCTCGTGGAGCAGGGCCGGGGCGACCCGCCCGAGGACCTCCTCCTCGGCGACCGCACCATCGTCGTCATGGTCGTGGCCTGGGCGGCGCTGTTCGCGGTCGGCGTGTATGGGTCGTGAGCTGCTGGCCGGGTGGGGCGGCACCGCCCCGTCGGCCGCCGAGGTGACCAGGCCGGCCGACGCCGACGGCGTGCGCCGGGTGGTAGCCGGCGCCGGCACTCGCGGCGTCATCGCCCGGGGCCTGGGCCGCAGCTACGGGGACGCCGCCCAGAACGGCGGGGGGACGGTCGTCGCCACGCCCGGGCTCGACCACATGGCCTGGGCCGACGAGGCCGAGGGGCTGGTCCGGGTGGCCGCCGGCACCAGCCTGGACGCCCTGCTCCGCCTCGTCGTCCCTCGGGGCTGGTTCGTGCCGGTGACCCCCGGCACCCGCCAGGTCACGGTCGGGGGGGCGATCGCCGCCGACATCCACGGCAAGAACCACCACTTCGACGGCAGCATCGCCCGCCACGTCACCTCGCTCACCCTGGCCACCGCCGACGGCGTGGCCACCGTGTCCCCCGAGTCGGACGCCGACATTTTCTGGGCCACCGCCGGCGGCCTGGGGCTCACCGGGATCGTTCTGGAGGCCACCATCCGCCTGCTGGCGGTGCGCACGTCGTGGGTGCGGGTCGTCACCGAGCGGGCCCCCGACCTGGGCGACCTCATGGCCCGCATGGACCGGCGGGACGCCGACCACCGCTACTCGGTGGCCTGGGTCGACGGTCTGGCCGGCGGCCGCCACGCCGGCCGCGGCGTCATCACCTGGGGTGACCACGCCCAGCCGGCCGACCTCGACGCCGCCCGCCCCGCCCGCGCCCGCCCCGCCCGCGCCCGCCCGGGGGCGGGGGCCGGACCCCTCGCCTTCGAGCCCCCGGCGGGTATCAGCCTGCCCCCGTTGGTGCCGCCCGGCCTGCTCAACCACCTGAGCATCGGCGCCCTCAACGAGGTGTGGTTCCGCCGGGCCCCGGCCGCCCCCACCATCACCGTCGAGCCGCTGGCCGGCTTCTTCCACCCCCTGGACGCGGTGGCCGGCTGGAACCGCCTGTACGGCCGTCGGGGGTTCGTCCAGCACCAGTTCGTCGTCCCCTTCGGGGCGGAGGCGGTGGTGGCCCGGTCGCTGACCCGGCTGCGGGCCGCCGGCTGCCCCCCGTTCCTGGCCGTCCTCAAGCGCTTCGGTGCCGCCACCCCCGGGCCCCTGTCGTTCCCCATGCCGGGCTGGACCCTGGCCCTGGACCTGCCGGTGGGTGCCCCCGGGCTGGCGGCCGCCCTGGACGACCTGGACGACGACGTGGCCGGCGCCGGTGGCCGGGTCTACCTGGCCAAGGACGCCCGCCTCCGCCCCGAGCTGCTCGACGCCATGTACCCGGGGCTCCACCGCTGGCGGGAGACGAAGGCCCGGGTGGACCCCGACGGCGTGTTCACCTCCGACCTGGGCCGGCGGCTGGGCCTCAGCGGGCCGGCCCGGGGGGCGGCGTGAACGACGCCCACGGGTCACCACAGTCCGTCCTGGTCGTGGGCGGGACGTCGGAGATCGCCCGGGCCGTGCTGCGCCGGCTGGTGGCCCGCCGGGCCCGGACCGTGGTGCTGGCCGGGCGGGACGCCGAGGGGCTGCGGGCGGTAGCCACGGAGGTGGCCGCCTTCGGGGCCACCCAGGTGGACGTGGTGCCCTTCGAGGCCACCGACCCCGCCTCCCATCCGGCCATGGTGGACGACGTGGTCGCCCGCCACGGCGACCTGGATCTGGTGCTGGTGGCCTTCGGCGTGCTGGGCGACCAGGAGGCGTGCGAGAAGGACCCGTCGGCGGCGGTGGAGGTGGGCGCCGTCAACTACGTGGCCGCCCTTTCGGTGGGCATGGCCGCCGCCGCCCGCCTGCGGGCTCAGGGCCACGGAACACTGGTGGCCCTGTCCTCGGTGGCGGCCGAGCGGCCCCGCCGCTCCAACTTCGTCTACGGCTCGTCCAAGGCGGGCATGGACGCCTTCTTCCGGGGGCTGGCGGGGTCGCTGCGAGGCTCGGGGGCGCGAGTGGTCGTGGTCCGCCCCGGCTTCGTGCACACTCGCATGACCGCCGGCCTGCCCCCCGCCCCCTTCGCCACCACGCCCGAGGCGGTGGCCGACGCGGTGGTGCGGGCCTTGGAGACGGGGGCCACCGTCGTGTGGGTGCCCCCCATGCTGCGGTGGGTGATGACCGCCCTCCGCCACACCCCCGAAGCCCTCTTCCGGCGGTTGGCGACGTGAGCATCCACCCCGACGGGCTGGCCGACGTGGAAGACCTCCTCGCCATCGCCGAATGCCGCGCCGCGGGTGGCGCCCAGCCCGTCGGCGACCCGCCGGCCCTCCCCGAAGCGCCCGGGCGACGGGCCCGGCGGAAGGCCACGAGGAACACGAAGCGGGCAGCCAGGCGGGGGGCGCGGGCCCGCCAGCCAATCCGTCGAGCCGTACGCCGGGTGGCCCTCACCTCGGTGGGCCTGGCGGTGGCGGTGGTGGGCTGGTCTGTCGCCGGCGCCCTGACCGCCCCCGGCACCGACAGCGTGGCCGCCCGCCTGGCCGAGTGGACCCGGGACCACGGCGGCACGCCGATCATCAACTTCGCGGAGCGCATGGCCTACACGCCGCCCAAGGTGGGCGGGACGCCCGCGGGCGGGATCGTCGTGGCCGAGGCCGGCGCCCGCTCGATCCCCGGGCCCGACGCCAACGGTGCCGGCCCCCGCCTCCCGCCCCACGCCGGGCCCCCGGTACCGAAGGCCGGCCCGTGGCTACCGGGGACCGAGCCGGCCACGCCGCCTCCGGTCCCCTCCGGCCCCCGGGCCCTCCCCGACCCGGCCGCCATCGTCCCCATTGCCGCCGACGCCCTGCCCGACGAGGGTGTGTGGCAGGTGCTGGAGTCGTCGGGCGGCCAGCCGGTGCTGCGGGCCACGTTCCTGCGGGCCGACGCCGTCTACACGTCGTACCTCTCGGGCGTCGCCTGGCTCGACACCCACCTCCTGCGGTTCGAGCTGCACCCCGGCACCTCGGAGCCGGGAGGCGGCCCGTGGCCCCTCGGGGCGTCCATCCCGCCCGCGGCGCGGGGCGACGTGGTGGCCGCCTTCAACTCTGCCTTCCGCCTGGCCGACGCCAGGGGCGGCTACTACGCCGGCGGGCGGACGGCCGGCACCCTGCGGGACGGCGCCGCCACCATCGCCTTCTACACCGACGGCAGCGTGAACGTCGGGCAGTGGGGCCGCGACGTGGTGATGGGCGACACCCTGGCCGCCGCCCGCCAGAACCTGGATCTCATCGTCGACGACGGCGCCGTCTCCCCCCGCATCGACGACAACTCCGGCAACCGGTGGGGCGCGACCCTCGGGAACGACCTCTACGTGTGGCGGTCGGGCGTGGGGGTCACCGCGACCGGGGCGCTGGTCTACGCCACCGGCCCCCGGCTGTCGGCGTCCAGCCTGGCCCGGCTCCTGGTGCGGGCCGGGGCGGTGCGGGCCATGGAGCTCGACATCAACCCCCAGTGGACGACGTTCATCCACTACACCTCGACGCCCGAGGGGTCGGTGCCGGCCAAGCTCCTGCCCAACATGAACCGCCCGGCCACGCTGTACGACAGCACATCGTCACGGGACTTCGTGGTGGCCCGCACCCGCTGACCGACGGACCCCGAGGGCCTCGGGCGGCGCCGGGCGGCCACCGTCGGCAACACTGGCGGCCACGCAACGCGGCGAACGGAGGACACGTGGCGAGACCCGGCACACAGACCCGGCTGGTGGCGACGCTGACCGTCGCCCTCGCCCTGGTGGTCACCGCCGCCGGGGCCGGACCGGCCGGCGCCCTCTCCGTCCTGCGCCTGCCGTCGCCGGCGTCGCCCCCGCCGCTGGCTCCCGCCGCCGGATGGCAGGCCGCCGTCAACTACTACCGGGCGATGGCCGGCGAGGCGCCGGTCATCGAGGCGACCACCTGGAGCGACGGCGACTTCGCCCACGCCCGCTACCTGGTGGAGACCGGCTCCACCGGCCACACCGAGGACCCCGCCAGCCCCTTTTTCAGCCAGGCGGGCGCCGACGCCGGCGCCAACGGCGTCGTCGTCCTCGGCCTGTGCAGCGAGCGCCAGGCGGTGGACGCCCTGTTGCGGGCCCCGTTCCACGCCCTGGGCGTCCTCGACCCCCGGCTGACGGCGACGGGGTTCGGCCTCTACCTGAAGCCGTCCACCGGCCAGTGCGCGGCCGTCCTCGATGTGCTGCGGGGCCGCACGGGCGCCGCTCCGACCGCCGCCGTCGTGTGGCCGGGGGACGGCACCACCACCTCGCTCTCCACGCTCGGGCCCGAGGTGCCCGACCCCCTGGCCGGCTGCGGGCTGGCGTCGGCCGCCGCCACCCCGGCCGCGGGCGTGGGGCTGCCGCTCCTGGCCCAGCTGCCGGCCGCCCCCAGCGGCGTGGTGGCGGAGGTGCTCCAAGACGGCGCCGCGGTGTCGACGTGCGCCTACGACGCCACCACCTACACGAACCTGGACGCCGCCGACCAGGCCACCGGGCGGCAGATCCTGGCCGCCCGCAACGCCGCCGTGGTCATCCCCCTGGTCCCGCTGCGGGCGGGGTCCACCTACGCCGTCACCCTCCGGTCGGCGGGCGCCAACCCGACGACGCTGGCCGCCTGGCAGTTCCGGGAGGCCCCGGCCACCCGCATCCTCGACACCCGCGTCGGCAACGGGGCGCCGGCCGCCAAGCTGGGGCCCGACCAGTCCATGGACCTCCAGGTGGCGGGCCGCGGCGGCATCCCGTCCACCGGCGTGTCCGCGGTGGCTCTCAACGTCACCGTCACCGGTCCCACCGAGGCCAGCTTCCTCACCGTGTGGCCCGCCGGTCAGGCCCGCCCGCTGGCCTCCAACCTCAACGACGTGCCCGGGCTGACGGTGGCCAACCAGGTGCTGGTGAAGCTGGGTACCGGCGGCAAGGTGAGCCTGTACAACCACCTGGGCACGGTGGACGTGGTGGCCGACGTGGTGGGCGTCTACGCCGACGACCTGGCCAGCGGGGCCCTGTTCAACCCGCTGGCGCCCGCCCGCCTGCTCGACACCCGCACGGGCAACGGCGCCCCGCCAGTCGCCCTGGGCCCCGGCGGCACCGTCGACCTCACCGTCACCGGTCGCGGCGGGGTACCTGCCACCGGCGTCACCGCGGTGGCTCTCAACGTGACCGCCACCGACACCACGGCCGACGGGTTCCTCACGGTGTGGCCCTCGGGCCAGGTGCGGCCCGACCTGGCATCCAGCCTCAACTGGCTGGCGGGGCGGACGGTGCCCAACCTGGTGATCGCCGGCGTGGGGGCCAACGGCCGGGTCAGTCTCTACAACAGCCTGGGCTCGACCGACCTGGTGGCCGACGTGGTCGGGTGGTACGGCGACCCAGGGGGCGCCCCACCCGGCTCCCGCCTCACCGCCCTGACGCCGGCCCGCATCCTCGACACCCGGGACGGCACCGGCCGGGGCGGCAGCACCACCCCGGTGGGCCCGGGCGCCACTCTCGACCTCCAGGTCACCAACGCACCCGGCAGCGGCGTCCCCGGGACAGCCGCCGCCGTCGTGCTCAACATCACCGTGACCGAGCCGACGGCCGACAGCTTCGTCACCGTGTGGCCCACCGGCCAGGCCCGCCCGCTGGCGTCCAGCCTCAACATGGTGGCCGGCCAGACGGTTCCCAACCTGGTGGTGGTGAAGCTCGGCAGCGGGGGCAAGGCCAGCATCTTCAACAACTCGGGCAGCACCCACGTGGTGGCCGACGTGGTCGGCTGGTTCGACCCGCCCACCACCGGGTGACGGGTGGGCCCGGCGGTCGGCCCTCCCCCGCCCGGCTTGGCATTCTTGAGCCCATGACCCAGGCGTGGTCGTCCTCGCCGCCGCTGCCGCCGGCCAACTGGTACCCCGACCCGTCGCGGGTAGCCGACCTGCGCTACTGGAACGGGTGGGCGTGGACGACCCACGTGGTGGTGTCGGGCCAGGTGACGAGCCGCCCCATGCCGCCGCCCCCCGCGCCGGGCACCGCCGCCGGGGCCGAGGAGCACCAGCTCCGGCTCCCGGCCCGGGCCGCCCTGGTGGCCCTGGTGGGCTTCGTGGCCGGCATCTCGCTGTCCATCGGGCTGAGCCTGCTGGGCCAGCTCCTGGGCGTCCCCCGCCTGGCCCGCCTCCTCGTGTCCCAGGCCGGCCTGTGGGCCGGGCTGCTGGGAGCGGTGGGGGTGGTCAGCCGCCGCTACGGCACCGGGCGCCCGCTGGCCGACTTCCGGGTCCGGGTGTCGTGGGCCGTCCTCGGGTGGGGAGCCCTCATGTCTCTCGGCGCCCGGACCGCCTCCTCGATCGTCGCCGCCCCCCTCGTCTACTCGTCGCCCCGGCTGGCGGGCAGCAACGACAAGGTCTTCAAGGTCTTCGGGGTGGACAGCGCCGGCTTCGTCGTGGTGGCCCTACTGGCCGTCGTCGGCGCCCCCATCGTCGAGGAGCTGTTCTTCCGGGGCGTCGTGCAGGGCGCCTTCCTGGACCGCCTGGGCACGGTCGGCGCCCTCGCCCTCCAGGCCGTGCTGTTCGGCCTGGCCCACTTCAACCCTCTCTACGGGTGGGCCAACGTGACGGTCATCGTGGCCATCGCCGCCGCCGGTGCCGTCCTCGGCATCACCGTGCGCCTGCGGGGGCTGGGGGCGTCCATGATCGCCCACGCCTGCTTCAACCTGGTGGCCGTCCTCGCCACCGTCGCCCTGGCCGGCTGAGGCGCCGCCCGCGGCGGCGGCCGCCACCAGCACCCGCCCGCCGGTCCCGTCGCCCGCCTCAGCGTGAGGGTCACCGTCGTCGTCGCCCGGCCGGCGACGGCCGTTGAGCACCACCACCATGGCCCCCAGGAAGACCACGATGCTCGTCCAGTCGTTGAGGCGGAGGCCGCCGATGCGGTGGGCGGGGTCGATGCGCAACGACTCGGTCCAGAACCGCCCGAACGTGTAGGAGGCCACGTACACCGCGAACAGGCGGCCCTTGCGCACCACCCCCCGCCGCTCCACGGCCAGCACGATGAACACGACGGCCAGGTCCCAGAGCAGCTCGTAGAGGAACGTGGGGTGGAAGGTGGTGTAGCGCTCGTAGCCGACCGGGCGGTTGGCCACGTCGATGCGCAGGCCCCACGGCAACGAGGTCGGGCGCCCGAACAGCTCCTGGTTGAACCAGTTCCCGATGCGGCCGATGCCCTGGGCCAGGGGCAGGGCGGGCGCCACGGTGTCCAGGAGGGCCCGCAGGTCCAGGCCCCAGCGCCGGGCCACCCACAGGCCGGTGGCGGCGCCGCCGGCCACTCCGCCCCAGATGCCCAGACCGCCGTCCCAGATGCGCAGCGCTCCGAGGGGGTCATGGGTGTACAGCTGGTAGTCGGTGATCACGTGGTACAGGCGGGCCCCCACCAGGCCCGCGGGCACCGCCCACACGGCCAGGTCGGCGATGGTGCGCTCGTCGCCGCCCCGGGCCACCCACCGGCGGCTCGCCAGCCACACGGCGGCGAAGACCCCGGCCAGGATGCACAGGGCGTAGCCCCGGATGGGCACCGGTCCCAGGTGCACCACGCCTCGCGACGGGCTCGGGATGGAGGCCGCCAGCGCGGCCGGGACGCCGACGGCCGCCCCGAGCATTGCCACCGGTGAACGGTACCCTCGTGCCCGGTGAGATCAGGATTCGGGCACGGTTGGCACAGCGCACTCTGGCGCGACCCGGACATGCTCACCGGCGCGTCCGTGGACCGCTCGGTGGTCCGCCGGGTGTGGGGGTTCGCCCGCCCCTACCGCTGGATGCTGGCCGGCTTCCTGGCCACGATCCTCTTGGACTCCATCGTCGGCATCCTGCCCCCGCTGGTCTTCCGCAGCATCATCGACCACCATGCCATCCCCCGCCGGGACCTGGCCGGCCTGGACCGCCTGGCCCTCCTGGCGCTGGGCCTGGCCGTCCTCGACGCCGGGCTCACCATCGCCCAGCGCTGGTGGGCGGCCCGCATCGGCGAGAGCCTGATCTTCGACATGCGCTCCCACCTCTACGACCACGTGCAGCGCATGCCGCTGGCCTTCTTCACCCGCACGCAGACGGGCTCCCTGATCAGTCGCATGAACAACGACGTCATGGGCGCCCAGCAAGCGTTCACCGGAACGCTTGGCAGCGTGGTGCAGAACTCGTTCAATGTGATCGTCACCCTGGCCGTGATGCTGTCCCTCGAGTGGCGCCTGACCCTGCTCACGCTGGTGGTCGTGCCCTGCTTCGTGATCCCCGCCAAGCGGGTGGGCAAGAAGATGCAGCGCCTCACCAAGCGCTCGTTCGAGCTGTCGGCGGAGATGAACGCCAACATGACCGAGCGCTTCAACGTGTCGGGCGCCCTGCTGGTCAAGCTGTTCGGCCACCCCGGGCGGGAGTCCGACGAGTTCGCCGGCAAGGCCGCCGCAGTGCGCGACATCGGCATCAAGACCGCCTTCTACGGGCGGCTGTTCTTCGCCGCCCTGGGCCTGCTGGCGGCGTCGGGGACGGTGGCCGTGTACTGGCTGGGAGCCCGCATGGTCGTCCAGGGGGCGCTGAGCATCGGCACCCTCACCGCCCTGGCCGTGTACGTCACCCGCATCTACTCGCCGCTGACCCTGCTCACCAACGCCCAGGTGGACGTGATGACCGCCCTGGTGTCGTTCGAGCGGGTGTTCGAGGTGCTCGACGCGGTGAGCATCGTGGACGACGCCCCCGGCGCCTACGACCTGGTGGACCCGGCCGGGCGGGTCGAGGTGGACGACGTGTGGTTCCGGTACCCGGCACCGTCCACCGTGTCGCTCGCCTCGCTGGAGGCCGACGCCTCGGCCGCCCTGCCCGACGTGCCGTCGGGGCTGATCCTCAAGGGTGTGTCGTTCGTGGCCGAGCCCGGCCGGATGGTGGCCCTGGTGGGCCACACCGGCGCCGGCAAGACCACGCTCTCCAACCTGGTGCCGCGGCTGTACGACGTCACCGCCGGGGCCGTGCGGGTGGACGGCCACGACGTGCGCGACCTCACGTCGGAGACCCTGCACGCGGCCATCGGCATGGTGACCCAGGACCCCCATCTCTTCCACGACACGATCGCCATGAACCTGCGCTACGCCCGCCCCGAGGCCACCGACGCCGAGCTGGTGGAGGTGTGCCGGGCGGCCCGCATCCACGACCTCATCGCCGGCCTGCCCGACGGCTACGACACCGTCGTCGGCGAGCGGGGCTACCGCCTGTCGGGGGGCGAGAAGCAGCGCCTGGCCCTGGCCCGGGTGCTGCTCAAGAGCCCCGCCATCGTCATCCTGGACGAGGCCACCGCCCACCTGGACTCGGAGACCGAGCTGCTCATCCAGGCGGCCCTGGCCGAGGCCCTGTCGGGACGGACGTCGATCGTCATCGCCCACCGGCTGTCCACCGTGCAGGCCGCCGACCAGATCCTGGTGCTCGACGACGGGCGCATCGTGGAGCGGGGCACCCACGACACGCTGGTGTCGGCCGGGGGCATCTACTCGGAGCTGTACCTGACCCAGTACGCACGGTCGTCGTTGATGGCCGCCCCCGCGCCGGCGGCGGCGCCGGCCGCCGAATGACGGCGCCCACGGTGGCCGACGCCGGCTCTGGCCCCCGCCCCGGCCGTCGCCGCCCGGCCAGCGGGCGTGGGCGGTCCCGGCTGGCAGTCGCCGCCCTGGCCGTCGGGTTGGTGGTGACGGCGGCGGCCTGCGCCCAGTCCAGCCGCAGTTACCTGATCGACCAGCCATCGTTCCACAGCGCCGGCCCGGCCGCGTCCGACGAGCTGCAGCAGGTGCTCAACGCCCAGGCCGACAGCATCGTGGGGGGCGACTGGCAGAGGCTCTACCAGCTGTTCGTCCCCACCGAGCGGGCCCGGTGCACGCTGGCCGAGTTCCAGCAGTCGGCCGACGAGACCTTCGGCTCGCTGCGCGACCGGGCCGAGGGGTCCACCATCGCCGCCGAGTTGTCGAACGTGTCGGTCACCGGGTTCCGGGCCTCGGTGGGCTACCGCTTCGTGCTGCCCGCCTTCGGCCTGGCCAGCCAGCCCCAGACCGGCCACTACCTCAAGCTCGGTGGCCGCTGGTACCTCGACGAGAAGGCCTGCTGACCGGCGAGGGGGCACCACCGGCCAGGGGTTCCTGGCCGGCGCGCCGACCCGCCGGGATGCCCGTGCACGTGGCGCGCCGGAAGGGCGGGTGGGTGGCTCAGCGCGTGGGGCGGTCGGTCAGCTCGGCCCGGCGGCGGGCGACGGCGTCGGCCTCGGCCTCGGCGTCCGTCGTGTGGGCGGCCACCGCCGGCGATGCCGGCGGAGGGCCCTCGGTGACGGTGGTGCCATGGGCGACCGGGGTGGTGGGAACGTCGTCCTCGGGGGTGTCGGGCCCGTCGCGGAGCTGGCGGAGGCTGGCGGCGTCCACCCGCTCCTGGGACCCGGTGCGGCGAACCGAGGCCTCGGCGGCGGCGCGGGCCGCCTCCCGCCGGGCGTCGGCCTCGGCGCCCACCTCGGGGTCGAGGGCGCGGGCCAGGAGGCGGGCGTGCCAGCGCTCGCCGAGCACACCGCCGAGCACCGACCCGACCAGCATGGCGGCCAGCGACGCCAGGCCGGCCACCGTGCCCACGTGGCCCCACTCGGAGGTGGTGGTGGGCAGCCCCAGGTCGCGCAGACGGTCGACGATGGCCTGGGTGCCGGCGGCCTGGCGCACGATCAACGCCACCGCGCCTACGACGATGACGCCGAGGACGAACACGCCTGCGCCGTGCACCGCTCCGGCCCGACGGGCCATGCGCCCGGCCACGTACCCACCGAACACGTAGGAGAGGAACAGGAGGCCGGCCACCACCAGTCCGGCGGCCACCCCCAGGTCCCCCCAGCGGGCGGTGATGTCGGTGCCGGCGCTGGTGGCCTGGAGGATCCCCCCGGCCAGGCCGGCCAGGATGGCGAACGCCCCGTACGCCACCAGCACGCCGGCCAGCAGGCTGCCCACCGACAGCCGGCCCCAGCCGGCGTCGGCCACCAGTGCCCGCCGGTCCCGCCCGCTCTCGACGACGATTCGCTTGCCCATGGGCCTCTCCTCCATCCGGGCGCCGGCCCGGTACCGGTCGGCGGCCTCGTCAAAGGTGTGCCCCGCAGGGACGGGCGCTACTCGTCCTGCACGTGGTCCATGCCCTCACCGGCCTCGGAACGGCCCTCGTCCATGAGCTCGGTCTCCAGCGGCTCCCGCTCGAGGACCTGCTCCTCCTTCTCCTGGTGCAGCTCGGCCAGCTCGGCGGCGGTGTCGTCATCCGGTTCAGTGGGCACGGCGCTCCTTCGTGTCGATGTGAGGTTCCCCGCCAGCCTGCCTTACCATCGGCCCCGGCATGAGGCTGCCCCGACTGTCCCCGGCCGGCTACCGGCGCATCACGCTGGCCGCCGCCGTCGCCGTGGCCTTCATCATCGTCACCGGGGCGGCCGTGCGCCTCACCGGCTCGGGCCTGGGCTGCCCGGACTGGCCGACCTGTGCCGGCCACCGGCTGGTCGGCGCCACGTCCTTCCACCGGGCGGTGGAGTCCACCAACCGGTCGATCACCGGCGTGGTGTCCGTCCTCGTCATCCTTGCCGTGCTCGGGTCGCTCCGCCGCCAGCCCCGGCGGCGGGACCTGACGTGGCTGTCGGTGGGCCTGGTGGCCGGCGTGGTGGGCCAGATCGTGTTGGGCGGGGTCACCGTGCTCTTCCACCTGTGGCCGCCGCTGGTGATGTCGCACTTCACGCTGTCCATGGCCATCCTGGCCGACGCCGTCGTGCTCCACCACCGGGCCGCGCTGCCCGACCAAGGTGCCGGCGATGACGCTCCGCCCGCTCCCACCGCTCTGGTGGTGGCGCCGGTCCTTGCCCGCATGGGGGCGCTGGTGGTGGCCACCGCCGGGCTGGCGGTGGTCCTCGGGACGGTCGTGACCGGCGCCGGCCCCCACGGGGGCGACGAGCACGTCGCCCGCCTGCCGTTCCTCGTGCCCGACGTGGCGCGCCTCCACGGCACCAGCGTGATGATCCTCCTCGCCCTGGTGGTGACCACCCTGTGGCGGCTCCGCCGGGACGGGGCCCCCGTCGCCCTGCTACGCCGGGGCGAGCTGCTGGTGGCCGTCCTCGTGGCCCAGGCGGCGGTGGGCTACGTCCAGTACTTCACCGGCGTCCCGGTGGTCCTGGTGGAGGTGCACGTGGCCGGGGCGACGGCGGTGTGGGCGGCGTCACTGCACTTCCTGCTCGGCTTCCGGGTCCCCGTCGCCGCCACCCCACCGGCGGTGCCGGCGGCCCCCGGCGACCGCGGCGCCGCCCTCCTGCCCAGCCCCTGAGCGGGCGCCGGGGGTCGCCCCGCGGGCGTAGCCTTGAGCCCGTGGCAGGCAACCCGACGGTGGCGTCGACGATGCCGGTGGAGGTCAAGGAGCCGGAGGTCGGCGAGGTCGTCGTGCCCGACCGGTCGTGGATCGTGATCGTCTGGAACGACCCGGTGAACCTCATGTCCTACGTCACGTTCGGCTTCCAGAAGCTCTTCGGCTACAGCAAGGACAAGGCCACCAAGCTCATGCTCGACGTGCACGAGAAGGGCAAGGCGGTGGTGTCGAGCGGGCCTCGGGACAAGGCCGAGCTGGACGTGTTCCGGCTCCACGAGCACGGCTTGTGGGCCACCATGGAGCACGACACGTAGGGTGCCCGGACTCCGACGCCCGGTACGGCGCACCCGTTCCGGCAAGTACGAGCTTCACCTGTCGCCCGAGGAACGCGAGCTCCTGCGGGGCCTGGGCCCCCGGATGCGGGAGGTGTTCGACGACGACGCCGACCCCGCGCTCGAGCGCCTCTTCCCGGTGGCCTACCCCACCGACGACGACCGCCAGACCGAGTTCCGGCTGCTGGCGTCCGGAGAGCTGCACGACTCCCACGTGGCCGCCCTCACGACCCTCGAGGAGACGGTGGACGCCGACCGCCTCGACGCCGGGGCCCTCGACGCCTGGATGCGTGCCATCAACGAGGTCCGCCTGGTCCTCGGCGTCCGCCTGGGCGTGACCGAGGAGGGCCACGAGCGCCCACGCGGCCGCTCCGACCCCCAGGCCGCCGGGTTCGCGGTGTACGACTACCTGACCTGGCTCCAGGGCGAGATCATCGAGGCCCTGACCTAGGCCCGGGCGGGTGTCGCCGTCGGGCGGGTCAGCGGGCGCCCGGGTCGGCCCCCGGGGCGGCCGGGTCAGCGGGGCGGTCCGGTCAGCGGATGACGGGGTACCACACCGCCCCCACGGTGCCGGGGCCGGTGTGGGCGCCGACGCTGGGGCCGACGCGGTAGCGCACCAGGTCCACCACGCCGGGGGCGGCGGCCAGGCGGTCGGCCAGGGCCCGACCAAGCGGCTCGCTGGCGGGATCGGCGGTACCCACGCCGACCCGCAGGGGCCCGCCGGCGGCCGACACCGCGGCCGCCATGACGTCGGCCGCCTCCCCGGTGCCGCCCACCTGCGCCACCACCTCCATGGCGCCCCCGGCCAGGCTGAGGACCGGCACCGCGGCGGCGGTGGCCCCCGGCGCCAGGCGCCCGCCGGCCCGGGCCAGGTCCA
Source organism: Acidimicrobiales bacterium (assembly GCA_046263055.1). Classification (GTDB taxonomy): domain Bacteria; phylum Actinomycetota; class Acidimicrobiia; order Acidimicrobiales; family AC-14; genus DATAQC01. The sequence continues at coordinate 21,404 of JBHELO010000107.1, forward strand.
GGGCACCGACCACGAAGACGTTGCCGATGGTGGCGGCCACCGCCTCGGCCACCGTCGCCGCCTCGTCCACCGTCGCCCCGGCGGCCACCGCCTCGGCCGCCTCCCACAGGCAGCAGGCCACCGCGAAGGACGCCGTCCCGGTGTCCACCACCCGCACCGGCACCGGCGCCGAGCGGGCCGCCAGGGAGGCGGCGTTCACCGTGCCCGACACCTCGGAGCCGAGGTGCACCGAGAGGATCTCGTCAGCCCCCCGGCCGGCCACCGCCCGGTAGGCGGCCGCGAAGCGCCCGGCGCTGGGCTGGGAGGTGGCCACCTGGGGGGTGGTGCCGTCGAACATGGACCAGAAGCGGTCGGCGTCGAGGTCCTCGCCCTCGGCGAAGTCCACCCCGTCCACCGTCACCGTCAGGGGCACGACTTCCACCCCGTAGCGCTCCACCAGGTCGGGCGGGACCTGGGAGTTGGAGTCCACCACCAGCCCGATCACGACGGCCGGGGGCGGCGGGCGGCTGCGAAGCGGACCAGGATCACGGCGCTGGTGGCCGCCGCGCTGGCCGGCAACGAGGCCTCGGGCGTCGGGCCCCAGGCGTTGGCCCACCCCCGGCGCCACCACAGCAGGCCGCTGCCCACCCAGACCGCGGAGGCCAGCGCGGTGGCGGGCAGGGCCTTGCCCCGGAGGCGGGCCACCGCCCATGCCACCGCCAGGTCGATCGGGAAGTAGGCCGGCAACGTGGCCAGGCACTGGCCGGAGCTGACGGCCACGCCCTTGCCGCCCCGGAAGCCGTTCCACACCGGGTAGCAGTGGCCCACCACCGCCGCGGTGCCGGCCAGGTTGGCCCCCGTGCCGCCGGCCAGCCCCGAGCCGATGGCGCAGGCGGCCACCCCCTTGGCGATGTCGGCGGCCAGCACCCCCCAGCCCCACCCCCGGCCCAGGGCGGCCATGGCGTTGGCCGCACCGGGGTTGCCGCTGCCCACCGAGCGCAGGTCGGTGGCCCCACCGGTCGCCAGGCGGGCGGCCAGGTCGGCGGACGGGAGCGTGCCCACCAGGTAGCCGGCGGCCACCGCGGCGGCGAGCCCGGTGGGCCGGCGACGAGGGGCGCCCGGGCCACGCACGAAGGGGAGCACCGAGCCCGACTGTAGGGGCCTCCGTGCCCTGCCCGTCCCGGGGGCCCCGCCTAGTCTCTGGCCATGCGGATCGTCGTCGTCTCCTCCCGGCTGACCGGCCCACGCCGGGACGCCATCGCTCGCCTGGCAGCACCGGTGGGCGACGTGGGGTTCGTCGCCCCCGGGGACCTCGACGGACTGGCCGACCAGGACCGGCCGGGGGCGGTCCTGCTGGACGGCCCCCTCCCACCACCGCCGGCCGCCACCGCCGAGCGCCTCCGGGCGTGGGTGCACGGAGGGACGGCGCTGCTGGCCCTCGGGCCGGGGGCCGGTGGCGGGCCGTCGGGCGGGTGGGCGGAGGTGCTGCTGGCCACCGCCCAGCCGCCGGTACCGCCCGGCGAGGTGTATGCCCGGGTGGCCGAGCCCGACGACCCACTCGTGGCCCGGGTGGCGCCCGAGTTCCCGGTGGTGGACGTCTTCCAGGCCCTCAACCCGGCCGACCACGCCATGCGCCCGCTGCTGGGCGTCACCTACCGGTTCGTCGACCAGGCGGCCGTGCTGGCCGCCGAGCGGGGTGCCGGGCGGGTGGTGGTGTCGGGGCTCGGCAACACCGACCGGGCGCTGGCGTCGCCCGCCCTGGCCACCGTGCTGCGCCGGGCCCTGCGCCCGGTGAGCGGGGCGGCGGCGCCCGCCGCCTCGGGCGGCCGAGCCCTCGGCGTCGGCGTCGTGGGCTACGGCCCCTTCGGGGGTATGGGCTTCGTGCACGGCAGCGCGGCGGCCGCCACGGCCGGGCTCGAGCTGGTGGCGGCGTGCGACACCGACCCCGACCGTCGCAAGGCGGCCGAGCACGACTTCCCGGGCATACGCGTGCACGAGACGGTCGAGGAGCTGGCGGCCGACGGCGAGGTGGACGCGGTGATGGTGGCCACGCCGCCCGCCGCCCACGTGCCGGTGGTGGGGGCCCTGCTGCGGGCCGGCAAGCACGTGGCCTGCGAGAAGCCGTTGACCTTCACGGTGGCCGACGCCGACCGTCTCTTCGCCCTGGCCGCCGAGCACGACCGGGTGCTCACCGTGCACCAGAGCCGGCGCTGGGACCGGGATTTCCGGGCGGTGCGGGCCGCGGTGGACGACGGCCTCCTCGGCGACGTGTTCAACGTGGAGACCTTCGTCGGCGGCTTCGAGCACCCGTGCCGGGCCTGGCACTCGGAGGCGGCGGTGTCGGGCGGCTCGGTCTACGACTGGGGCGCCCACCACGTGGACTGGATCCTCCAGCTGATCGGCTCGATGCCGGCCCGGGTCAGCGCCACCGGCCACAAGCGGGTGTGGCACGACGTCACCAACCTGGACCAGATCCGTGTCCGCATGCACTGGGACGACGGTCGGGAGGCCGAGTTCCTGGCCTCCGACGTGGCCGCCGTGCGCCGCCCCAAGTTCTGGGTGCAGGGCACCGCCGCCACCCTGGTGGGCCGCTACCGGGATGTCGCCTTCGAGCACCTGGACCCGGCTCGGGGCTACGTGCGCCTGCCCGCCCACCACGCCGAGGCCCCCGCCGACCTGACGCTGGCCGCCTACCGCAGCGGCGCCGGGGTGGCCGAGGGCACCCTTCCACTGGCGCCCGACGACCCGTTTGCCTTCCACCGCAACCTGGCCGACCACCTGCTCCTGGGTGAACCGTTGGCCGTCGTTCCCCAATCGGTGCGGGAGGTGACGGCGGTGCTCGAGGCAGCCACCCGCTCGGCGGCCGAGGGAGGCCAACCGGTCGACCTCCGGTGACCGAGGGCGTGGGGGCCCCGAGTCCCGGCGATGCCGACGGCCGAGGCGACGACGGCTCACGGCGCTCGGTCCCGGGGGACGGCCCGGTCGGCATCGGAGTGATCGGCGCAACGTCGGTGGTAGCCACCGAGGCCGTGCTCCCCGCCATCGCCTCCACGCCGGCGGCCCGGTTGGTGGCGGTGGCCAGCCGGGACGGCTCGGCGGCCGAGGCCCTGGGCCGCCGGTTCGGGGCGGCGCGCCACTACGGGCGCTACGAGGACGTCCTGGCCGACCCCGACGTGGAAGCGGTGTACGTGCCCCTCCCCAACGGCCTCCACCGGGAGTGGACGGAACGGGCGGCGGCCGCCGGGCGGGCGGTGCTGTGCGAGAAGCCGCTGGCCCCGACGGCGGCGGACGCCGAGGCCATGGCCGAGGCTTGCCGAGCCGCCGGCACCGTGCTCCTGGAGGCCTACATGACGCCGTACCACCCTCGGGCCGAGGCGGCCGCGGCCCTGCTGGCGGCCGGGGGGCTGGGGACGCCCCGCCACGCCTCCGCCACCTTCACCTTCACCCTGGACGACCCCGGCAACCACCGCTGGCTCCCGGCCCAGGGCGGCGGGGCCCTGCTCGACGTGGGGGTGTACTGCGTGTCGCCGCTGCTCGAGGTCGGCGGCGGGGTGGACCAGGTGACCGAGGTGGCGGCCCATGCCGTCCCGGCGCCGAGCGGGGTGGACGCCACCTTCTCGGGCTGGTTGGCCTTCGCCGGCGGGTGCACGGCGTCGTTCGTGTGCTCGTTCGAGGCGCCCGAGCACCAGCACCTGGAGGTGGTCGGCACCGACGCCCGGCTTGACGTCGAGCTCCCGTTCGCGGCGGGGCCGGCCGGGACCCGCGCTCGCGTCCACCACCGCGACGGCCGGGTGCAGGACGTGCCGGGCCCCGACGACGATCCCTACCGGGCCATGGTGGACCACTTCGCGGCGGTAGTGCGGGGGCGGACGGCGTCCCGTCGCCCACCGGCGCAATCGGTGGCCCTCCTGGGCCTATTCGACCGCCTGCGGTCGGCGGCCGGAGCGGCGGTGCCGGGGGCGGCGGCGTGACCGAGCCGGTGGACTGCCGGGTGGAAGTGGCCCCCGGGGTGTCGCTGCGGGTCCTGTGCTGGCCGGAGCCCGAGGGGACCCCCGCCGGGCCCGTGCTCTGTGTCCACGGCCTGGCCTCCAACGCCCGCACCTGGGATGGCGTGGCCGACCGCCTGCACGACCTCGGGCACCCGGTGGCGGCCGTCGACCTGCGAGGCCACGGCCACAGTGACGCCCCCGACGACGGCTACGACTTCACCACACTGGGGGCCGACATCCTGGCAGTGCTCGACGCCCTCGGGTGGGAGCGGGCGGCGCTGGCCGGCCAGTCCACCGGCGGCAACCTGGTCGTCCACCTGGGGGCCCGCCAGCCGGCCCGTGTCCGAGGCGTGGCCGGGATCGACGGTGGTGCCTTCGACCTTCAGCGGCGGTGGCCCGAGTGGGAGGCCTGTGAGGCGGCGCTGGCCCCGCCCCGCATCGAGGGCACGCCGGCCGACGCCCTGGAGCGGTCCCTGCGCCGCAGCCACCCGGACTGGTCGGACGCCGGGGTCGCCGCCACCATGGCCAACTTCGAGGTCCGGCCCGACGGCACGGTTCGCCCCTGGTTGCGGTTCGACCACCATCTCCAAATCCTGCGGGGCCTGTGGGAGCACCGCCCGTCCGAGGACCTGGCCGCCATCGAGGGCCCCGTGCTCCTGGTGCTGGCCGACACCGGCGACGACTGGTCGGTGGCCAAGCGGGCGGAGGCCGACGTCGCCCTGGCCGCCCTGCCGGCTGTGGCAGTCCGTTGGCTCTCGCCCGCCGACCACGACATGCACGTGCAGCAGCCCGACGTGGTGGCCGGCCTCCTGCACGACGCCTTCGGCCGGGGGTAGCGGGGCCCTTCCCGTTCTGGGTGCAAGGTCGCCAGCGCCCCGGGGCCACGTCGGCCCAGCAGCGCCCCGCGTATCCACGTTCGGGCTGGTGGCGCGAGAATTGGTGTGCGTGAGACGGGCGACACGACCACACCGAGATCCGCGAAGCGCACCACCGGCCGACGCATCGACGGGTGAGGCGTCGGGAGACGACGGGCCCGCCGCGGCCGGCCGCGAAGACCACCATCATCACGTCGGGCGGCGGCGGTGGTGGCAGCGACGGGTGGCGCGTCGCCACGGCCGCCACGGGATGCTCTAGCAGCGCGCCGTATCCTGCGGCGGTGGCCCGACTGTTGGCGGTGATGGGATCCGGGGAGACGGCGCCCACCATGGGCAGGGTCCACCGGGACCTGCTGTCTCGCCTTGGTGCCCCGCCGGTACCGGCCGTGCTGCTCGACACGCCGTACGGCTTCCAGGCCAACGCCGACGAACTGTCGTCACGGGCCGTCGAGTACTTCCGGGAGACGGTGCAGGCGCCCATCTCGGTGGCGTCGTTCCGCTCGGCCCAGGAGGCGGGGACGCTCGAGTACGAGACGATGCTCAACCGGGTGCGGCAGGCGGCGTACGTGTTCGCCGGCCCGGGGAGCCCGTCCTACGCGCTGGTCCAGTGGGGGGGCACGCAGGTGCCGGTGGTGCTGACCGACAAGGTTCTCCGCTCGGGCGGGTGCGTCACGTTCGCCAGCGCCGCCGCCGTCACCCTCGGGCCCTTCTCCCTCCCCGTGTACGAGGTCTACAAGGTGGGCCAGGCCCCCCACTGGCTGGAGGGGCTGGACCTGATGGGCGCCATCGGCCTTCCGGCGGTGGTCGTGCCCCATTTCGACAACGCCGAGGGCGGCACCCACGACACCCGGTACTGCTACATGGGCGAGACCCGCCTGCGGGCGTTGGAGGACATGCTCCCCGACGACGTGTTCGTGCTCGGCGTGGACGAGCACACTGCGGCCATCATCGACCTGGACGCGGCCCGGGTGGAGGTGGCGGGTCGGGGGGCGCTGACCGTCCGCCGTCACGGGCGCATGACCCGGGTGGAGAGCGGCGAGACGGTGGCCATCGCCGACCTGCGGGGGCTGGCCGACCTGGGGGCCGCCCGTTCGGCAACCGTGCCCTCGTCCTCGTCGGCGACCGGACCAGTGGAGAATGCCGAGGCCAGGGCGGGGGCGGCGGCAGCGGCCAAGGTGTCGTCCCCGCTGCTGTCGGAGGTGGCCCGCCTCCAGGGGGAGTTCGACGGCGCCTTGGCCGGCGGGGACCCCAGGGGTGCGGTCAAGGCCGCCCTCGCCCTCGACGACCTGATGGTCGACTGGTCACGGGACACCTTCCAGTCCGACGAGCTCGATCAGGCCCGGGCCGCCCTGCGTTCCATGGTCGTCCGCCTGGGCGAGGCGGCCGAGTCGGGGCTTCGCGACCCACGCCAGGTCGTGGGCCCGTTCGTGGAGGCGTTGCTGGCGGCGCGCGACTCGGCCCGGGCCGAGAAGCGGTGGGCCGAGGCCGACGTCCTGCGCGACCATTTGGTGGACGCCGGCGTGGAGATCCGCGACACCCCCGACGGGACGGTCTGGGATCTCCGCTGACCCTGCCGGCGGCTACCGTGAGGCCGCCGGTCCCACGGCCCCCATCGTCTAGCGGCCCAGGACACCGCCCTTTCAAGGCGGCAGCACGGGTTCGAATCCCGTTGGGGGCGCCGGCAAAACCGCAGTTCAGAGGGGGTCTCGCCTGCGGTGCTTGCGTCGGAGACGGCACTCTGCCATTCCTTTGCTAATCCTTGTGTTGGCGAGAGGGGTCGCGGGACCGGATTTATGCGCCAGCGGGGGAGCTCCTGGGAGCTGCGGGTCTACGCCGGACGCGACGTCGTCACCGGCCGGAAGCGATGGGTCACCAAGACCGTCCGGGGCGGTAAGCGGGAGGCCCAGCGGGCACTGGCGGCGCTGGTGGCCGACAACGACCGGGGGGCGCACAACCACACCAACGTCACCGTCGGCGAGCTGGCGCGAACCCGGCCTCATCGGCGACGCCCCTCGTATCCCGATACCCGACATCAACCCGCCCGCGCCCCACGAGCTGGCCCGGCTATTCGCGCTGGCCACCGACGTCGACGTCGACCTGGCTGACTACATCCTGTTGGCAGCCGCCACCGGGGCCCGCCGGAGCGAGTTGATCGCGCTGCGCTGGCCCGACCTCGACCTGGCCAAGGCATCGGTGTGGATTCAAGGGGCATCGTGCTCGGCGACGACGGGCTGGTGGAGAAAGACACCAAGACTCACGCGGCGCGCCGGGTCTCCCTCGACCGGACCACGGTGGCGGCCATGACCGCCCACCGGGCCCGGGCCGTCAAGCGGGCGAAGCTGTACGAGCACGAGCTGGACCGGCGGGCGTTCGTCTTCAGCAACGAGATCGACGGTTCCGCGTGCTGGTATCCCGACTCCGTCGTCCTCAGCCTCTGTTCCGAGGAAGGGACTCAATGGCGAGGCAACGAATGACGGGCTGGACCTCGCTTATCCGGTAGTACGCGACGACAGCCACCCAGGTGTTGCCGGCGCCCGGAATCTCAGCAAACCAGCCGGACCAACCCGGCGCGTCCAGCGCTGACTCGCGTTGGGCTCCCCGGGAGGGTCAGTACGGAGGCTACGAACCCCTCCATTGACCGGCTTGCGCCACTCGCTCGGCGGTTGGGTGGCGATCCAGTCCGCGATGCACGGGCCGAAGCCACGGAGCTCCCACTCGATGGGCAAGGTGCAGGACTACGGTGCCAAGTCGTCGCCGAGCAGCCGAGCGATCTCATCCATGTCGTCGGGTACACCCGGGTCGGTTCGCGCGAGTTCGACGTTTCGTTCGAGCCGTTGCTTGCCCTCGGGATCGGCCTGGATCGCGTGCCAGTACCACTCCCGGCGAGCGCTTGCCGAGGTCGTGTCCGCTCGCTCATCGCACTGCAGCGGCCGGGAGGTCGGTCGGTCCCGCCGCTGTGAGGAGGTCGACCGTCGGGTCGAGGGGCACACGGAATACCGTCGGCGGGTTGTCGGCGTCAATCAGCACTCGCTTGTCCCTCTGCCCGACGAAGCACCCTCGGTAGGACCGCAAGATGTCGGCCCCGGCCTTGGGGCGCGCCTGGACTTCCGGACGGACCCCCGGCTCGGCCAGGCGGATCACCTGGCGCATAGAACCAGCATGCACCCCGTGCCCGTCCCCGTTCACGTCTCCGACCTGTCGTCTCCGGCCGAGCGTCGACGGGGACGGCTCCGTCGGGTGACGCGTTCCTGCAGGAGCTCCTCGGCGCGGTCGTACACGGACGCCAGGCGCTTGATGATCTCGGGGTCGTCGAGGTCGACGGCGGCCTCGATCGCCTCGGGTGACGGAATCCGGCTCCGCAGGAGTGTGTACCGGCTGTCGTCGGCCGGGTCGAAAGTTTGGAGCACCTTGCCGAGGACCGCCTCGCCGACGAGAGAATGGGAGATCGCTTGGTAGACCTTCCGGGGGTACGAGGCGTAGTGCGACCGCTGGGACAGGTCGTCGAATCGGGCGAGCACCCGACCGTCTCTTCGCTGCTCAACCGCTGAAAGAAGATTGAGCGCTCGACAATTGACCGCGAGGGCGATGGCCCGGGCTTACGTCTCGCGGACGGTCTCGTAGACGGCGACGGACCGGAAGGTGACGCTCGCGTCGGGCGGCATCGAGGCGTTCTCCGCGAGCCCCCGGGCGGCCTCCTCCGATTCGAACACGATGAAGCTGAGGCCGCGGCGGTCGTCGTTGGCCCAGGTGCCCCGGACGAAGCCGGGCACCGATTTCACCATGCTGGCCACCTGGTCGAGCTCCTGTCCGGCGTCGCCCTCCCAGCCTTGCTTCACATCGACTTCGAACACGACAGCGTGCATCGTTGGTTCCTTTCGTCGGTGAACGTGTGGATCAGACCGCGGTGGCCTCGAGGATCCGGATCGGGCTGCCCGTTTCCACGGTCGCCGTGGCCCGGAACCCGGCGCCCTCGAGCAGCGACGCGAGCTGCGGTGCGGTGCGCTCACGCCCGCCGGTGACCGCCAGCATGATGACGTCGAGCGCGTGGACCCGGGGGTCGAGGTCGCCATCCGGGATGATTGCCTCAATGATGAGCAGCGTCGCACCCGGGCGGGCCGCGCTGCGGACGGCCTGCAGGATGGCGGCCGCCTCAGCGTCGGACCAGTCGTGGAGGACTTCCATCAGGACGTACGCGTCTGCCCTCGGCAGCGGGTCGACGAAGAAGTCTCCTGGGTGGAGGCTGAGCCGCGGCGGGACGGCATCGAGCGTCTCGGTGACGCCGGGCAGATCGAACAACATTCCACTGGCGGTCGGCACGCGGTCGAGCACCGCTCGCAAGAGGTGCCCGCGACCGCCGCCGATGTCGGCGATCGTCCCGAACCGGCCGAAGTCGTAGGCGGTGAGCACAGCGACGATGTCGGCCTGCGCCTTGGCGGTCATGGCCTCGTCGAAGACACGTGCCTCCTCGGGGTGGGTACGCAGATAGGTCCAGAGGCCGTTGCGGTCGACCATTTCGAACCCCGGTGCGCCGGTGTGGATCGAGTGATCCAAGGCGCCGAAGCTGGCCCAGAAGGCCGGTCGGCCCATCATGCGCACGAACGGTCGCATCGACATGGGGTGATCGCTGCGCAGCAGCCGCGACGTCTCGGTGTGCTCGTAGGACGGACCGCGGCGGGCGAAGACGCCGTGCGCGGCGAGGAGGCGCAGGACGCGGTCGAGCCCGTCGACGGTCACAGCGCACCGGCGGGCCAGCTCCTCGACCGCGACCGGATCGTCGTCGATGTGATCGGCAACGGCGAGCTCGGCGACGGCCTGAAGGCTGCGGCTGACGGCAGCTGCGTTGGCGAGCGACCAGAGGGCTTCGTGCGGCAGGACCTCGGTTCGACGGGGATGCGTTGTCGTGGACATGGCCCGATCGTACGGAAGGCGTCCGGCCGGCGAATCGTGGGAACTACTCAGCTTCGGTACTCATCTTTGCTTGACCGCCCAGACGGCGATCTGGCTCCGGCTGGAGAGGCCCAGCTTGGTGAGGATGTGCTGCACATGGTTCTCCGCTGTTCGCTCGGCGATGAACAGGCGTTGGGCGATGTCGCGGTTGGTCAACCCTTCGGACACCAGCGCGGCGACCTCGCGCTCCCGGCGGGTCAGCGGCTCGGGGCGGCGGGCGCCGCCGAGATCGGCACGGAGCGCTTCGACCTTGGCGACAAACGGCCGCATCCCGAGCGTCTCCGCCCCTTCTGCTGCTTTGGCGAGCAACCCCTGGGCTTCGTCGACGTCACCAGAACCGCGCCTGCCCGCCAGCGTTGCAGCGAGCTCGAACCGGGACTGGACCCGGAAAGCGTCGGCGCCGTTGGCCGCACATACTCGCTCGGCCTGTCGAAGGTCCGACACCGCCTCCTCGAGCCGGCCGAGGTGGCGAGCGGCGATCCCGAGCCAGAGCTCGATCGGACCGAAATACACCATCGCCGTCATGCCGCTCGCGACGTGATGGCCCCGGTATGGAGAGAGACGGTCGTGGAGCGCGGCGACATCGCCCGCCTCGCCGACGGCCACCGCGACGCCGAGAGCCAACACGTTCCCACAGAGCACGACGTGGGGTGGCAACTCCCATCCGGCGACCGGTCCGAGGCCGCGATAGACGTTGTGCGCCTGGTCCAGCCGCCCGACCCCCGCCAGGGTGTGGGCGAACGCAACCTGGCCGATGAACCCGAGCATCTCGGCGTGCCCTTCCGGCGCGCCCTCGTACTCGAAAGCGGCGATGACCTGGGGATCGTGACCGGCGTGGTAGCCGACGTTCATGACAAGCGCCGAGCGGAACGTGAAGCGGACGTCGTGGTCGGTCGGAGCGAGGATGGCGAACGCCTCGGACTCCAGGCGCCGGGCGTCGTCAAAGCGCCCCTGGGCCTGGGCGAGCACGGCCCGACAACGAGCGACCTCGAAGCGGGCGAACGGCCCCCGCACCTGCTGCGCGCACACCGCCAGCTCCTCGATCGACCGGGCAACGCCGCTCAAGTCCCC
>JBHELO010000108.1:0-39016 GCA_046263055.1 Acidimicrobiales bacterium
CCGGCATCGTGTACTCGAAGGACCAGCGCCAGCCGGACACGACCCGGCCCCGGGCCGGGGGCAACGGCGTGACCGGAGACCACTGGCACGCCGCCCTCGGCTTCGACATCTGCGGCACCTTCGCCCCGAACATCTCCGACCAGACGGACGTCTCCGGCATCCACACCCACGGCGACGGCGTGGTCCACGTCCACCCCTTCTCGGCCGTGTCGGCCGGCAAGCGGGCCACCCTGAACGTGTTCTTCACCACGGTGAAGGCCAAGGTGTCCTCGTCGGAGATCAGCCTTCCCGGGCTGCCCACCAAGAAGGACGGCCAGAAGTGCGGCGACGCCCCGGCGGTGGTGCAGGTGAAGACCTGGCCCGACCGCAAGCCCGACACCGCCGGCACCATCGTGGCCGGCAACCCGTCCGACATCCACCCCAAAGACGGCGAGCTCATCACCATCGCCTTCGCGCCCAAGGGCCAGGACATCCCACGGCCCCCGTCGGCCGACCAGCTCGACAAGCTGAGCGACCTGGGGACCCAGTCCCCGACCACCGCGCCGGGCGACACCACGCCGTCGAGCGCCACGCCGTCCAGCACCGCGCCGGGCGACACCGCGCCGGCCAGCACGACGCCGGGCTCCACCGAGGTGCCGGCCAACGGCGCCCCCACCTCCGCCGCCCCCACCTCCGGGGCCCCCACCACCACGCCCGCCGCCCCGCCGTCCACCGCCGGCACCGGCGTCCCGTGAGAGCCGTCCTCCTGGTCGGCGGCCAGGGCACACGCCTCCGACCGCTGACCCTGGCCGTGCCCAAGCAGCTCCTGGCCGTCGCCGAGGTGCCGATGATCCACCGGATCCTCGCCTACCTGGCCGACCACGGGGTCACCGACGCGGTGCTATCCCTGGGCTACCGCCACGCCGACTTCGTGGCCGCCATGCCCGGTGCCCGGTCCCTCGGGTTCACGGTGCTGCCGGCGGTGGAGCCCGATCCCCGGGGCACGGCGGGGGCGGTGCTGTTCGCGGCCCGCCTGGCCGGCATCGACGAGCCCTTCCTGGTCCTCAACGGCGACATCCTCACCGACATCGACCTGGGCGCCCTGGTGGCCTTCCACCGCGACCGGGGGGCCGAGGCCACCCTGGCCCTCACCCCGGTGGACGACCCGTCCTCGTTCGGGTTGGTGGCCACCGACGACCACGGGCGGGTGGCAGCGTTCATCGAGAAGCCGGTGGTGGCCCAGCCGGCCGGCCCCGACGGGCCGCTGGTGGCCTCCATGGTGCCGCCCGCCCCCGTTGCCCCGTCCACCGTCGTCTCCACCGCCGCCGAGCCCAACCACGTCAACTCCGGGTTGTACGTGTTGGAGCCGTCGGTCCTCGACCGCATCCCGGATGACCGCCCGGTCTCCATCGAGCGGGAGGTCTTCCCGGCCATGGTGACCGACGGGACGCTGTTCGCCCTTCCCTCGCCCGCCTACTGGACCGACACGGGGACGCCCGAGCGGTTCCTGGCCGCCTCCCTCGACCTGGTCAGCGGGCGCCGTCCCGGCCCGCCGGCGCCCGACGCCGCCGACCGCGGTGACGGCGTCTGGACCATCGGATCGGCGGTCGTGGACGGCGAGGTCCGCCCCCCGGCCCTCGTCGGCACCGCTGCCTTCGTGCAGGCGGGAGCGGTCGTGGAGCGGTCGGTGGTGGGGGCCGGGGCCCGGGTTCACGAGGGGGCCGAGGTGCGGGGGTCGGTGCTGCTGGCCGGAGCGGTGGTACGGGCCGACGCGGTGGTAGAGGGCTGCCTGGTGGGCGAGCACGCAGTGATCGGCGAGAAGGCCCGGCTCTCGGACCTGGCCGTCGTGGGCCCCGGCGTGAGCGTGGAGCCGGAGGCCACCCTCGCCGGCGTGCGAGTCCCGGCCGGGGGCTGAGCGGCATGCGCGCCCTGGTCACCGGCGGCGCCGGCTTCATCGGCTCCACCCTCGTCGACCGCCTCCTGGCCGAGGGCCACGCGGTGGACGTGGTGGACGACCTGTCCACCGGCTCGCTCGCCAACCTGGCCGAGGCCCGGGCCAACCCCGGGTACGAGCTGACGTTCCAGCGCCTGGACGTCCGCTCGGACGGCCTGGCCGAGCTGATCGCCCACCGCCGCCCCGAGGTCGTCTTCCACCTGGCCGCCCAGGCCGACGTGCGCGTGTCGGTGCAGCGCCCGGCGTTCGACGCCGAGGTCAACATCGTGGGCACCATCAACGTCCTCGAAGGCGCCCGGGCGGCGGGCACCCGCAAGGTGGTCCTGGCCGCCAGCGGCGGGACCCTCTACGGGGAGCCCAAGAAGCTCCCGGTGCGGGAGACGGCGGCCCAGCGGCCCTTGTCCCCCTATGGGGTCTCCAAGAAGGCCGCCGCCGACTACCTGGCCGCCTACCGGGAGCTGCACGGCATCGAGTTCACGGCCCTGGCCCTGGGCAACGTCTACGGCCCCCGCCAGGACCCCCACGGCGAGGCCGGGGTCGTGGCCATCTTCGCCGGCCTCCTCCTCCAGGGGCAGCCGTGCACCGTCTTCGGCGACGGCGAGCAGACCCGGGACTTCGTCTACGTGGACGACGTGGTTGACGCCTTCGCCCGGGCCGCCACCAAGGGTGACGGGCTGCTGATGAACGTCGGCACCGGCATGGAGACCTCGGTCAAGACGCTGTACGCCACCATGGCCGGGTTGGCCGGCGTGACCACTCCGCCGGTGCACGCCCCACCCCGCCCCGGTGAGCTGGCCCGCTCCGCTCTCGACCCCGGGCGGGCGGCGGTGCACCTGGGCTGGCGGGCGTGGACCGCCCTCGACGTGGGCACCGGAGCGGTGCTGCGCTGGTTCCGGAGCCGGGCCGGCTCCGCCTGAGTGGAGGTTCCCCGGGTGCTTCGTCGGACCGTCCGTCCCGTGCTCGCCCTCGTGGTAGTGGCCACCGCGTTGGCGGGCCTGGCCGCCTGCTCGGGCAAGGCCGCCTCCGAGCCGCGCCGTCCGCTGGACACCACCGCCGCCCCCGGGACCATGGTGGTGTCCGACGCCGCCATCGGGTTCGCGGTGAGCATCCCCACGTCCTGGAAGACGCTGCCCACCGACGTCAGCAAGTTCGACGACGCCGCCGCCCCGATCCTGGCCGCCAGCACCAAGGTGGCGGTGGGCCTGACCCAACTCAAGTCTGTGGTCCGCGAGGGGGCCAACATGGCCGCCATCGACCCCGACACGGGAGCCACCGTCAACCTCAACAGCCTCGACGCCGGCGGCCAGAGCGTGTCCAAGATCGCCGTCGGCGCCGCCAAGCAGCTCAGCACGAACGGGGCCACGGGCGTCACCCGCGACGCGGTCACGGTGGACGGGGTGAAGGCCGTGCGCCAGCGCTTCCACACGCCCTTCCCGGGCGAGACCGGCCCGGTCGACCTGTCCGAGACCCAGGTCTACGCGGTGCGGCGGGGCCAGCTGTTCATCCTCACCCTCGCCGGGGACAGCCCGGCCCTGGACGGCATCGCCGCCAGTCTGAAGCTGGCCTGAGGGACGCTCCGGGAACGTTGCCGGAATACCCAAGAGGGGTATAGTTGCACCATGACCGGCTACCACGACAAGAAGGACGCCGTCCACCGGCGGCTCCGCCGCATCGAGGGCCAGGTCCGCGGCCTGCAACGCATGGTGGACGAGGACAAGTACTGCATCGACGTGCTCGACCAGGTGGCCGCCGTCACCAAGGCCCTCCAGGCGGTGGCCATCGAGCTGCTCGACGAGCACCTGGCCCACTGCGTCACCGACGCCATCGCCACCGGCGGCCCGACCGCCGAGGAAAAGCTGGCCGAGGCGTCGGCCGCCATCGCCCGGTTGGTGCGGTCGTGACCCCGCTGCGTCCGCCCCAGGGCCGGCCCCGCCTGGTCACGACCGGCTCGTCGCCGGCGTCCGTCTGAGCCGGCGACAGGGATCCAGGCGTCGGTCAGCCGACCTGGTCGGGCGGCGTGGCCGGGCCGAGGCTCAGCGGAAGAGGTCGTCCTCGTGGTGGCGGACGATCTCGTCCTGCACCGACCCCTCGCGCAACCACGTCGGGTCCACGCCCCGGACCACGGCGGCGGCCACGCCGGTGGCCTTGCCCATGACCAGCTCGGCCGCCCCCGCCAGCTCGTCGGCCACCGCCACCTGGGTGACGGACAGGACCCGCCCGGCGCGGTCGGTGGTCCCCCGCAGGTCCACCACGGCGGCCACGCCCGCGCAACCGATGGCCACGTCGGTCAGCCCCTTGCGCCACGGCCGGCCGAAGGTGTCGGACACCACCACCCCCACCTCCACCCGACCCCGCGCCCGCAACCCGTCGCGGATGCGGCGGGCCGAGCGGTCGGCGTCCACCGGCAGGAGGGCGGCCCAGCCGTCGTCCACGTTGGAGAGGTCTATGCCGGCGCTGGCGCACACGAAGCCGTGGCGGGTCTCGGAGATGATGCGGTCGCCCCTCCGGCGCAGGACCCGCACCGACTCCTCCTCCACCAGCCGGCGGCGGGCGGCGGCGGGGTCGGCGGGGTCGAGGGCGACGAGGCGCCCCTCGGCCTTGGACACCACCTTCTGGGTCACCACCACCACGTCGCCGGTGACGAAAGGGAACCCGGTGGCCACCAGCAGCTCGGCCAGCACGTCGCCGGGGCGCACCTCGGGGACGCCCGCCACCGGGTGGACGGACAGTGCGCCCGCCGCCGGGTCCGTCGCCGGGCCGCTCATGCGCCCAGCACCGCCCGGGCCAGTGCGGCGGCCTCGGCCGGGCCCGACATGACGGTGGGCGCCACCACGCAGCGCAGCCCCTCCTCCTCCACCGCCGGAGCCAGATCGGCGTCGGCCTCGTCCACCACCAGGGTGGCGGCCCACGGGGCCCACAGCCGGGCCACCCCCACGACCGACGGCTGGTGGCCCAGCTCGGCCAGCAGGCGGTCGGCCGGGCCCTTGAGGGCGGCGCCGGCCACGATGGGCGACACCGCCACCGTGTCCTCCCGGCGGGCGGCCACCGCCTCGTCGATCCCGGCCACCGCCAGCACCGGGGCGATGGACACCACCGGGTTGGACGGCGCGATCACCACCCGCTCGGCGGCCTGGAGGGCCTCCACCACCCCCGGGGCGGGTACCGCCGCCTCCGCCCCCGCGAAGCGCAGCGACGTCACCGTCACCGAATGGCGCCGGCCGACGAAGTAGTCCTGGAACCCGATCTCCCCCTCGCCGGCCACCGTCACCCGGGTCTCCACCCGGTCGTCGGTCATGGGCAGGAGGCGGCAGCCCAGGCCCCAGGCGGCGGCGATCTCGGCGGTGACGACCGACAACGGCGCCCCCTCCCGCAGGCGCTGGGTGCGGTACAGATGGGTGGCCAGGTCGCGGTCGCCGAGGCGGAACCAGGTCGCCCCCGCGCCCGAGCCGTCGGGGGCGGCCGGCCGCAGGTGGTCGAGGGCCTCCATGACCGTCCACGACTCGCCCTCCAGCCCCCAGCCCTGGGTCGGCTCGACCACGCCGGCCAGGGCGTAGGTCACGGTGTCGAGGTCGGGGCTGACCCGCAGCCCGTGGAGGACGACGTCGTCCCCGGTGTTCACCACCGCCACGACCGACGACGGCTCGACGACGGCCAGCAGCCCCCGCAGGAACCGTGACGCCCCGACGCCGCCGCACAGGGTGACGATCACCGGCGACCGGTCGTCGGCGACTCGGGTGGTCGAATCCGCAGACACTAGCCGTGGCCGGCCCGGTGCCACCCGACCCGACGGGCGCCACCAGGGACCGCCGGCGGCCCGCCGCGGCGGGGACCACCCGGGTGCCGGTTAGCCTTCCCGGGTGCTGCGGTCTCGAGTTCTCATCGTCTTCCTGGCCCTCGGGATGGCCCTGGCGTGGGCCATGGTGCTCCCGGCGGCCGCCCAGACGGGCCCCGGTTCGGCGCCTGCCGGGCTGCCGGGGCCTCACGACCAGGCGGCGGCGGCCGAGGCGGGGCGGCAGGCGGTCGCCTCCCAATCACCCTCGGCGCCCCGCTCGGGGGTGGCCGCCCAGGCGGCTCCCTCCGGAGGCTCGCTGGTGACGTACCGGGTCTTCGCCACCCAGTACGCCCCGCACACTGCAGGCAGCGTCGAGGTGGCGGTGCCCGACCAGTGCGTGAAGTTCGCGGCCCTGGGCAACACCACCGCCCTGGCCCAGGTGGGGTGCCCGGCCGGGTACGGGTTGGGACTCGACTACCGGGTGTCGGTGAGCCGCGACAGCGGCCAGCGGGCCACCATCCCCGTCAAGGAGGTCGGCCCGTGGAACGTCGACGACAACTACTGGGACGGCGGCGCCGGCTCGCCCCGGCCCCGGCGCCTGTTCACCGACCTCCCCCGAGGAACGCCGGAGGCCCAGGCCGCCTTCACCTCGCACTACAACACCCGGGCCAACTGCAGCGACCTCACCTTCCAGCCGACCACCCAGACGGCGGGAGCCGACCAGTACGGCCGCTGCGTGCTCAACCCGGCCGGGATCGACCTCTCGTTCGCGGCCGCCGCTTCGCTGGGCCTCGCCGCCGGCCAGAACGAGTGGGTGAACGTCACCTTCCTGTGGGAGACGTCGGGGCCGGGCTCCAAGCCGGCGGTCGCCCGTCAGGCCGTCCGCTACCTGCGCCAATCGACGACCACGGGCGCGGCCGACTTCTTCTACCGCTACGGCAACACCGGCGACACGCCCCTGATGGGCGACTGGGACGGTAACGGCACCAGGACGCCGGCCGTCTTCCGGGCCGGGAACTGGTACCTGAGCAACAGCAACACCACAGGGGTGGCCGACGTCGCCTTCAGCTACGGCGACGCCGGCGACATCCCGGTGGTGGGCGACTGGAACGGCGACGGGATCGAGACGCCGGGCGTCGTGCGGGGGGGCACCTGGTACCTGCGCAACTCGAACACGACGGGTGTGGCCGACGTCGTCTTCTCCTACGGCGATGCCGGCGATCACCCGGTGGTGGGCGACTGGAACGCCGACGGGGTGGACACGCCCGGAGTCGTGCGGGGCGGAGGGTGGTACCTGCGGAACTCCAACACCACGGGCGTGGCCGACATCGCCTTCGGGTTCGGGAACTCCACCGACGTCCCGGTGGTGGGCGACTGGAACGCCGACGGGGTGGACACTCCCGGCGTCTTCCGGGGCGGCGGCTGGTACCTGCGCAACACCAACGCCACGGGCACCGCCGACGTCTTCTTCGCCTTCGGCGACACGGGGGACATCCCGCTGGTGTGGCGGTAGGCGGGCCCCGCCCGGCGCCGTCGGTCACCGCCGTCGTCGTCGCCTACGGGGACGACCCGTGGCTCGAGCGATGCGTGGCATCGGTACTGGCCTCCGAGGGGGTGGACCTCGACCTGGTGGTGGTGGACAACGGCTGCACGTCGGGCGTGGTTGACCGCATCGAGGGGTGGGACGGGGTGACGGTGCTGCGGCCGGGGCGCAACCTCGGGTTCGCCGGGGGGTGCAACGCCGGCGCCGCCCGGGCCGGGGGAGACGTGGTGGCCCTCCTGAACCAGGACGCCACGGTGGCCGCCGACGCCTTGGCGGAGTTGGCGGCGGTGGCCGCCGAGCCCGGCATCGGCGCGGCCACCGCCAGCGTGCGGCTGGCCGACGACCCGCGCCTCCTCAACAGCGCCGGCAACCCGGTGCACGTCCTCGGCTTCAGCTGGGCCGAGGGGTTCGGCCAGGAGGCCAGCGGGTGGGCGGGGCCGTCGGCGGTGGCCTCGGCCAGCGGGGCGGCCATGGCCATGCGCCGGGATGTCTGGCGGGCGCTGGGCGGCTTCCCCGACGAGTACTTCGCCTACGGCGAGGACCTCGAGCTGAGCATCCGGTGCTGGCAGCGCAAGCTGGAGGTGCGCTACGTGCCGTCGGCGGTGGTCGTCCACCGCTACGAGTTCAGCCGGAACCCCCGAAAGCTCTACCTGCTGGAGCGCAACCGCCTGATCTCGGTCCTCACCCTCTACCAGGCGCGGACCCTCGCCCTGCTGGCACCCGCCCTCCTGGCCGCCGAGGTGGCCATGGCCGCGGTGGCCGCCCGCCAGGGGTGGTTCCGGCAGAAGGCCGCCGGATGGGGATGGGCGGTGCGTCATCGACGGTGGGTCACGGCCCGGCGCCGGGCCGTGCAGGCCGCCCGCCTCGTGCCCGACCGCGAGCTGCGCCACCTGTTCACCGCCACCCTCGACCCCGCCATGCTGGCCCTGCCCGCCTGGGTGGCCCCCGCCAACCGCCTGCTCGCCTCCTACTGGGCGGCGGTCAGCCGGGCGCTGTGAGCGGCGGTGGGAGCCGCCGCCGGGTCCGCCCGGCCCGGGGCCCGGTGGCCGGTCGGTAGGCTGTCCCGCCGTCCCGTGTTCCTGGCCTCGTCCGTCGCGGAAGGTGACGCCGCCATGCCCGTCGTTCCCACCTCGAGAGGGCACCGCTCGTGAGGCCCCGGCGGCCGGCGGCGTGGCGGCGCGCCGTGGCGCGGGGGGTGGGCGTCGCCGCGGTGGCAGTGTTGGGGGCCACCGGCCTGGCCCTGCCGGCGGCGCCGCCGACCACCCCCGTCCTGGAGGCCAAGGCCCACGACATCGCCGACCAGGCGGTGGCCGCCGGGCGCTCGGTGCAGGTGGACACCGGGCTGCCGACCGAGGCGGTCGGCGTGGACTGGAACGGCACCGGGGACGGGGCGGTGGAGGTGCGGGCCCTCGACGGCGGGTCGTGGACCCCCTGGCTGCGCCTCGAGGGCAACCCCACCGAGGGGCCGGACGTCACGTCGCCCGAGCACCGGGCCCGCACCGGCGCGGGCCCGCTGTGGGTCGGCCACGGCGTGGGCAAGGTGGAGGTGAGGGTGGTCGAGGGCGACCTGCGGGGCCTCCGCCTCCACGCCATCCGCTCCGAGGACCCGCCCGGGGGCGGCTTGCGCCCCGCCGCCGCGGTGGTCGGCCAGCCCCCCATCGTCTCCCGGGCCGCCTGGGGGGCGGACGAGTCCTACCGCCACTACGCCCCGGGCTGCGGGCAGCCCGGGTACGCCGACGCCGTGCACTTCGCCGTGCTCCACCACACCGCCACCGCCAACGACTACACGCCGGCCGACGGCCCGGCCCTGGTGCGGGCCATCTACTACTTCCACACCCACACCAACCTGTGGTGCGACATCGGCTACAACCTGCTGGTCGACCGGTACGGGCAGGTGTACGAGGGCCGCTACGGCGGGGTAACCCGGCCGGTGATCGGCGCCCACGCCGCCGGCTTCAACACCGGGAGCACGGGCGTCGCCCTCATCGGCACCTTCCAGACCGACGCCGTCCCGCAGGCCATGTACACGGCCCTGCGGGGCCTGCTCGACTGGAAGCTGGCGTACCACGGCGTCAACCCGCTGGGCACGGTGGCCGCCTCGGGGACGGTGGTGCCGGCCCTGGCCGGCCATCGCGACCTCAACTCCACCGACTGCCCGGGGGACCTGGCCTACGGCCTCCTGACCCAGCTCCGGGGCCAGGTGGCGGCCGCCGTCTCCGCCGCCATCGACAAGCCGGCGGTGGCCCGGGGCCCGACCTACTACCTCCGGGGTTGGCCCTCGTCGGGGCCGGCCGACACCACGTTCTCGTTCGGCGACGCCACCGATGTCCGCCTCCTCGGCGACTGGGACGGCACCCACACCCGGACGCCCGGCGTGTTCCGCAACGGCGCCTGGTACCTGCGCAACTCCGACACGACCGGAGTGGCCGACGTGTCCTTCGGGTTCGGCGACGCCGGCGACATACCGGTGGTGGGCGACTGGAACGGTGACGGCGTGGACACCCCGGGGGTGGTGCGCAACGGCGTCTGGTACCTGCGCAACTCGAACACCACGGGCACGGCCGACGTGGTGATGGGCTTCGGCAACGCCGGCGACGTGCCCGTGGTGGGCGACTGGGCCCACCTCGGCCGGGACACGCCGGGCGTGGTGCGCAACGGGACCTGGTACCTGCGGGCGTCCACCACGTCGGGTCCCGCCGACGCGTCGTTCGGGTACGGCAACACCGGCGACGTGCCGGTGGTGGGCGACTGGAACGGCGACGGCACGTCCACGCCCGGGGTGGTCCGCAACGGCATCTGGTACCTGCGCAACGACAACTCGGCGGGTACCGCCGACGTGACGTTCGGGTTCGGCAACACCGGCGACCGCCCGCTGGCCTGGTCCTAGTGGGCCCGGGCCTATCCGCCCGGCACCCTCCACCGGCGGCCGGCGCCGGCGGGCCCGGGTGGCGGCGGGCGGGCGTCGGGCGCATCGCCGGCCGGGGCGGGGACGGCTCGGGGGCCACCCGCCAGGCCATGTCGGTGGGCGTGGGGCTGGTGGTGCTGGGCGTCACCGCCTACGGGTTCCTGCTGCTCTCGGCCCGGGCCCTGGGCCCCGGCCGCTACGGCTCCCTGTCGGCCCTGTGGGCCATGGTGTTCCTGGTCGGCCCCGGGTTCTTCGTGCCCCTGGAGCAGGAGCTGGGCCGGTCCCTGGCCGCCCGCCGGGCCCGCGGTGAGCCCGAGGGCGGGGTGGCGGGGCGCGCCGCCCGGCTGGGGCTGGCAGGCACCGCCCTGCTGGTGGCCGGGGTGGCCGTGGCCCAGGCCCCCCTGCTGCACCGGCTCTTCGACGACCAGCCCCTGTTGCTCGCCGGCTTCGGCCTGTCCCTGGTCGGGTACTGCGGCGAGCACCTGGTGCGGGGCGGCCTGGCCGGGCGGGGGGAGTTCGGGCGCTACGGGGCGGTGCTGGGCACCGAGGGTGCGTTCCGGCTGGCCGGGTGCGCGGTACTGGCGCTGTTGGGCGTGGCATCGGCGGGGCCCTACGGCGTCGTGCTCGGTGCCGGCCCACTGGTGGCCGCCCTCGTCGGTCGGGCCCGGTGGGGCCCGGCGCGCCGACTGGCCCGGCCGGGCCCGGGGGGCACTGCCCGGGCGGGCGGCACTGCCCGTGCGGGCGGCACTGGCCGGGCGGGCGGCACTGGCCGTGCGGGCGGGCACCGCCGCGAGGCCGACGGCCCGGCGGTAACAGCCGGAGCCGCGCCCGGCGCGCCGGGGACGTACCGGGACCTCACGTCGGCCCTGGGCTGGCTGCTGGCCGCCTCGGTGGCGGCCCAGCTCCTCGTGAACGCCGGGCCCCTGGCCGTCAAGGTCCTCGCCACCCCCGAGCAACGGCCGCTGGCCGGGCGCTTCCTGGCCGGGCTGGTCATGTCCCGGATCCCGCTGTTCCTGTTCCAGGCCATCGAGGCGTCCTTGCTGCCCCGCCTCTCGGAGCTGCACGCCTCCCGGCGCCAGCGCGAGCTGCGATTGGCGCTGCGCCGCCTGGTCCTGGCCGTGGGCGCGGTGGGCGCCGCCACCACGCTGGGCGCCGCCACCGTCGGGCCCCCGCTGCTGCGGGTGCTCTTCGGGCCTGCCTTCCGGCTCGGGCGCCTGGACCTGGCCCTGCTGGCCGGCGCCAGCGGCGGGTACATGCTGGCCGTCACCTTCGCCCAGCCCCTGATCGCCCTGACCTCTCCCGCCCGGGTGGCGCTGGGGTGGACGGTCGGTCTGGTGGCCTTCGGGGGGACCACACTGGCCACCTCCGGCCTACTGGCCCGGGTGGAGTGGGGCTTCCTGGCCGGGTCCTTGACGGCGGCGGCGGCCATGGCCGCGCTGCTCCTGCCCCTGCTGGGCAGGGAGCACCCCGACGTGGCGGCGCTGGCCCCGGTCACGCCGGTGTGAGGCGGGGCGGGACCACCGTCCAGCCTCCCGGCCGCTCGCAGAAGCCCCGACGCTACGATGCGCGCACCCATGGGCGAGCATCGCAGGGACGCCGATGCCCCGGGCCGGCGGCCCGACCGGGTGCTCGTCATCGTGCCCGCCTACCAGGAGGAAGAAGCCCTCCCCGGCGTCCTCAAGGAGTTGGCCGAGGAGGTCCCCGGCTACGACGTGCTGGTGGTGGACGACGGCTCGCGGGACGCCACGTCGGAGGTGGCGCGGGCGGCCGGGGTCCCCGTCGCCCCCCTCCCCTTCAACCTCGGGGTGGGCGGCGCCCTCCGGGTGGGGTTCCTCTACGCCCTGCGCCACGGCTACGACCGGGCCGCGCAGTTCGACGGTGACTGCCAGCACGACGGCACCGAGATACCCCGGCTCCTTGCCGCCCTCGACGCCGGGGTCGACCTCGTCATCGGCAGCCGCTTCGCGGCCGGCGGCGCCGATGACGCCAGTGAAGCCGGTGATGCCGGCCCGGACGACTACCCGGTGGGGCGCACCCGCCGGGCCGCCATGCGCCTGCTGGAGCGGATCGTGCTCCTGCTCTCCGGGCAGCGGCTCACCGACACGTCGTCGGGGTTCCGGGGTTTCTCGGCATCGCTCATCGAGTACTTCGCCCTCAACTACCCGGTGGAGTACCTCGGGGACACGGTGGAGGCCCTGCTGCTCGCCCACTACGCGGGGTTCGAGATCGCCGAGGTGCGGGTGGCCATGCGCCACCGGGTGGGGGGCACGCCGTCCACGCGCAACCTCCGCCTGGCGTACCACTACTGCCGCCTCATCGTCGTCCTCGGGGCGTCGGCGTCCCGGCCCCGGGCGAGGGGGCGCAGCCGGTGACGGTGCGGACACACGTGCTGGTGGTGGCGGTGGCCCTGGGCGGCGTGGCCTTCATCCTCGGCCAGCTCCGCCATCGCCGCCTCAGCGCCAAGTACGCGGTGCTGTGGCTGGGCCTCGGGTCGGGCGCCCTGGTGGTGGCCGTCTTCCCCGGCATCCTCGACGCCGCCTCCCGCTGGCTCGGCATCCCCTACGGCGGGACCACCGCCTTCCTGGTGGCCATCGTGGTGCTGACGATGCTCTCGGTCCACTACTCGCGGGAGGTCAGCCGCCTCGAGGAACGTAGCCGGGCCCTCGCCCAGGAGGTGGCCCTGCTACGCCAGCGCTTCGGCGAGCTGGAGTCGCCGGCGGCGACACGGGCGCCGGTCGGGCCGGCGCCGGCGGCACGGCACCAGGCCACCGGCGAGGCGGGCGGGCCGGGCCGGTAGCCTGCGGGCGTGGCCCCCCGCGTGAGCGACGCCGCCGAGGGCGGCCCGGCTCCCGCCTCGTCCCCGTCCTCGCCGGCAGACGGCGGCCGCCCGTCGGTGACCGTGGTGGTGGTCAACCTGGACGGCGAGAAGCTACTCCCGCCCTGCCTGGACTCCTTGCGGGAGCTGGACTACCGGGGGGACCGGGAGCTGGTCGTGGTGGACAACGGGTCAACCGACGGCTCCCTCGACCTGCTGGCCGACCGCTACCCGGAGGCCACCGTGCTGCCCCAGGGCCGCAACGTGGGCTTCGCGGCCGCCGTCAACGCCGGGGCCCGGGCCGGCGCCGGTCGGTACCTCGCCCTGCTCAACAACGACATGCGGGTGGACCCCGGGTGGCTGGCGGCGCTGGTCGACAAGGTGGACCCCGCCACCGGCACCGTGTGCGCGGGTGGCTTGATCCTGTCCGACGACGGCTCGGTGGTGGACTTCGCCGACGCCGGCATGTCCTTCGACGGGCGCGGCGACCAGCCCGAGTTCGGGACCCCGCTGGCCGACGTCGACGTGGTCGACGGCCGCGAGCTGCTGTTCGCCTGCGGGGGGTCCCTGCTCGTCGACCGCCAGGTGTTCGTGGACGTGGGTGCCTTCGACGAGGCGTTCTTCGCCTACTCGGAGGACGTCGACCTGGGCTGGCGACTGAACCTGCTCGGCTACCGGGTGGTGCTGGCCGCCGGCGCCCGCTCGTTCCACCTCCACCACGGGACCGCCGGCCGCTTCCCGCGCTACCAGCGCCAACTGCTGCTGGACCGCAACGCCCTCGCCGCCGCCATCAAGAACTACGACGACGCCCACCTGGCCGAGGTCCTCCCCGCCGCCCTCCTGCTGCTGGCCAAGCGGGGCGTGCTGCGGGCCGGGATCGACCGCCGGGCGTTCGACATCGGCGGCTCGGCCGAGGAGGAGCAGGTGGTGAGCCGAGAGGCCCTGGCCGCCATGGTCGCGGCGGCCGACGTCACCGACGACCTGGCTGGGCTGTGGGAGCGGCGGCGGGCCGTGCAGGCGGCCCGGCGGTGCTCGGACGAGGAGCTGATCGCCCGCTTCGGCCACCCGCTACGGCCCCCGTACCTCGACGCCGGCTACCTGGCCGACCAGGTGTCCGCCCTGCGGGCCCTCCGCCTGGACGACGCCTTCCTCCGCCAGCGGGCGGCCCGGGTCGTGGTGCTGGCTGCCGCCGACGACGGCCCGCTGGTGGCGGTGGCCGCCGCCGCCGCCCGCCGGGCGCCCACCACCGTCGTGGCCGGCGCCGACGCCGACCCGGTGGCTTGGCAGGCGGCCGACGTGGTCGTGGGCCGCCCGTCGGGCCTGGACGCGGCCCCGCCCCTCGGGCGGTGGCCGGTGGTCGTGGCCGCCGTCGACGGTGGGCCGCCGGCCACCCTTCCGGCCCGGACCGACGCCGTCCTCCTGCTCGACGACGAGCGCCGCCCCGAGTGGGCCGGTGCGCGGCCCGGCGCCGAGACCCGCCCGGTGCTGCTCGACGCCGGCCCCGAGGCCCTGGTGGCGGTGATCGACGCCCCGTGGCGGCACCGAGAGGCCCGCCCCCGGGCGGCATGGCAGAACGCCGCCAGCGAGGACGTCAACCTCCTGCTCGACGCCCGACTGGCCGAGCGCCTGGCCGTCGAGCGCCGGCTGGCCGAGGAGCAGCACGCCCATTGGCTGCACCTCCAGGCATTGGCTGCCACCCGGGTGGCGCTGGAACGCCGGCGCGACGAGGTGGAGCAGCTCCGGGAGCGGGTGGCGGCCGGAGCCTCCGCCGCCGGGCTTCGGTCCCGGGTGGCCATGGCCGTCCACGATCCCCGACGGGCCCTTGGCTGGCTGGCGGCCCGGGCCCGCCGCGCCCTCGCCCCCTGAGGGCGGCTCAGGTCACCGCCCGGCGCGGGCGGCGGCCCGGGCCCGGCGGCTCCCGGCCCGGGCGGCGGCGGCGGCCAGGGCACCGAGCCCGCCGGCCTCGTACCTGGCCGCTGCCCGCCGCGACAGGGACCGGGCCCGGGCTACCACCGACGACGGGACCGCCACCACCCCTCGGGCGGCCGGGTCGGCCGCCTCCGGGCTCACCGCCGGCAGGGAGGCGGCGGTGGTGAACGGCTCGTCGTTGGCCACCGCCACCCAGGGCGACGCCGCCGCCCGGGGGGGGAGCTCGGCGGTCAGGATGTCGAGGTACCGGCGGGCCTGCAGGTGGGGCGACCACCGCAGGAGGGCGGCCCGCCGGGCCCGGGAACCGATGGCGTCCCGGCGGGCGTGGTCCACCACCAGGAGCTCGAGGGCGGCGGCCCAGTCCTCGGGGGTCGCCGCCAGCAGCGCCGTCTCGCCGTCCACGACCGCGTCGCCGAACGGCTCGGTCGGGCTGGCCACCGTGGGCGTCGCCACCAAGGCCGCCTCCAACCACTTGATGGCGCTCTTGGCCTCGTTGAACCGGCTGCCGGGCGTGAGCGGGGCCAGGTTGACGTCGACGTCGCGCAGGAGCGCGGGGAGCTCGGTCCAGTCCCGGTACGGCAGCCGGCGGACCCGGTGGCCGAGGCGGTGGAGGGCGGGGCCGCCGGCCACGTGGCCCCCCAGCCACAGCTCGATGTCGGGCACCCGCTCCAGCAGTCCCACCACCACCGGCTCCAGGAACGCCCAGTCGTCCTCGTGGGTGGTGGTCCCCGACAGGTAGGCCACCCGGGTGGGGCCGGGGGTCCGGGGCCGGGCCAGGGCGGCGGCCGACCGGCGGCCCAGGCCGGTGCCGACGCCGTTGTCGAACCGGAAGGCGGGGAGGCCGGTCACCCGGTGGGCGTGGCGGCAGAGCAGGCCGGTGCTGCCGATGAAGGCGTCGCACGCCTCCATGGTCGTGCGGTACCGGCGCACGCCTTCCAGCCACAGCGCCGCCTCGTCCGGTGGCAACAGGCCCAGGGCCGGGATCTCGGCGGCCAGGTCGGGGTCGAAGATCAGGTCGTCCACGTCGAAGAACGCCGGCGTGCCGGCGGCCCGGAAGCCGGCCACCAGGTCCAAGACCTGGGGCGTGGCCGGTACGCGGTACACGACCACCGCGTCGGCCCCGGCGACCGCCTTGACGGCTCGCGAGTCCCGGTAGTGCAGGATCTCGGTGGCCACCCCCACCAGCCCCAGCGCCTCGGCGGGGAACCAGGCCCGGTACCGCAGGGGGGCGCCGTCGATGCCCACCAGGAACACCACCCGCACCACCCGCCGACCACCGGTGCCGGGTGCCGGGGCGGGAGTGGCCGGCGGCGAGTGCGGGACGGACGGCGACGGCGCGGCGGCGGAAGGGGGCCCGGCCACCAGGCGGGCGTAGCGGGACTGCAGGGCCGCCACCTGGTCGTCTACGGTCCGCACCCGGACCCGGTGGCAGCCCTCCCTCAGACGGACCAGTAGGGGCGGGTCGTCGAGGAGGCGCTCGATGGCGGCGGCCAGGGCCCGGTGGTCGTCGGTGGGCACGAGGAGGCCGTTGGCGCCGTCGGCCACCACCTCCTCGGGGCCGATGCAGTCGGTGGACACCACCGGGACGCCCCGCACCAGCGCCTCCCGGGTGATCAGGGAGTGCGATTCGCGCATGACCGAGGGCACCACCACCACGTCGGCCCCCGCCAGCACCTCGTCGAGGCGCTCGGGGTCGAACGCCGGGCGGGCCTCCACCGCCAGGCCGTCGAGGGCGCCCGGGTGGTCCTTCAGGTAGCGGTCGATGCCGTAGGCCCGCAGGCACCAGCCCGTCCGGTCGGCGATGCGGGCGGCCGCCGCCAGCAGGACGTGGACGCCCTTCATGCGGTCGGCGCCACCCGTGTAGACCAGGCGCAGCGGTGCCCCGGGCGCCGGCTCCGGACGGCGCCCGGGCGACGGCGGCGTGGCCGCCAGGCCGTTCTCGTCCACCTCCAGGCGGGCGGGCGCCACGCCGTTGGCGGCCAGGACCTCGGCCGCCGTCCGCGACGGCGCCAGGACGAGGTCGGCGGCCGCCAGCCGCTCCCGCAACCACGCGTTGCGCCCGGCCAGCCAATCGTGGTCCACCTCGCACTGGCAGTCGGCGGCGTCCACCACCAGTGGGCACGGGTGGCCGGCGCGGTCCACGAGGAACTGGCGGGCGCACACCCACCAGAAGTCGTGCATGGTCACGACCACCCTGGCCCCTCGGCGCCCGGCCACGTCCAGCAGCCCCGCGCCCAGGCTCTGCAGGGAGTGCAGGTGGACGACGTCGGGGCGGACGAGATCGACGTAGCGGGCGAAGGCGGCGGCCACCGGGGGGTTGTCGTAGGTCCGCCGGTCGGACCACGCCGTCCACGGGGTGGTGGCGATCCACCGCACCGCCAGGCCGGTCTCGTCCTCCTCGTCCCACGTGTCGAGCGGCTCCCGGCCCGGGCCCAGCCAGCCGGCGTACACCGATACGTCGTGGCCCCGGGCCCGCAGCCCCCGGGCCAGGGATCGGGGGACCAGGGTGCCCCCGCTGACGAAGTTGGGCGGGTAGTGGCCGGAGACGACCAGGACGCGCATGTGGGCGGACCCTATCCCGGGCGCCGCTCCCCGCCGCCCCGACGGCCGGGCGGCTACCGTGACCGGCGCGCCCGGACCCAACGAGGACGGCACGTGCCCGCACGATCCCACCCCGAGCCCGCCGACACCCGCACCGGTGCCTACACCCGCCGCCTGGCCAGCCTGGAAGGGGCCCGGTGGAAGCAGGTCCTGGACGTGCAGCGCCCGTACCGGTGGAACCTCCGCCGCCTGCACCTCGGTCGGACGCTCGACGTGGGGTGCGGCCTGGGACGCAATTTGGCAGCGCTGGCCCCCGGCAGCGTGGGCGTGGACCACAACCCGGAGTCGGTGGCCCTGGCCCGGTCCCGGGGCCTGGCGGCCATGATCCCCGAGGAGCTGGAGGCGTCCGGCGCCCCGGGCGCCGACCCATTCGACTCCCTGCTGTTCGCCCACGTGATCGAGCACATGGACGAGCCCGCCGGGCGACGGCTGGTGGCGACCTACCTCCGCTGGTTGCGCCCCGGCGGGACGGTGGCCTTCATCTGCCCTCAGGAGCGGGGCTACGCCAGCGACGAGACCCACGTTCGGTTCGTGGACCTCGCCGACCTCGCCCGCCTGGCCGCCGACGTGGGGTTGGAAGCGGTCCGCCGGTACTCGTTCCCGTTGCCCCGCCTCGCCGGCCGCCTGTTCACCTACAACGAGTTCGTGCTCCTGGCCCGCCTATCCCCACCCGGCGCCGACGGGGCGGCGGGCTGAGCCAGCTCAGCCGGCGATCTCGATCGATCCCACCACCGAGCGGGCCCGGGGCGCGAGCTGGGACCGCTGGCCGGCGTCGCCGATCACCACGTACAGGCAGAACGCCCGGCCATTGGCGCTGAAGAAGGTCTGGCTCCCGGCCTGGTTGGGGAGGGCCCGCAGGAGGGTGGCGGGGCTGAAATCGCCGGGACCCAGGGTGGGCGGGCCCGAGGCCGCGAAGAGCGGGGTACCGACGCTCTCCGGGCCGTACTCGACCAGCATGACCAGGACGTCGGAGGGTGCCATGCGCTCGACCGCGCCGTTGCCGAAGTCGGCGACCACCGCCGGGAGGCCGAAGCTGGCCACCTGGAGGGCGGCGCCGGACTGGCCACCCCGCTCGGCCGAGAACCGGTCCAGGTCCCGCCGGAAGATCCGGCCGTCCCACCCGCCGGGCAGGTCGACGGCCAAGCGGTGCCCCGTCAGCTTCGGCACGTCGGCCGCCCCCCGGCGCCACCGGGCCTCATGCCGGCGCCTCGCCCCGGTCCGACGGGGCCTCGACGGCGGCCTGGTACAGGCTGGGGTCGCCGGGGCCGATGCCGGCCGCCGCCAGCTCCAGGTCGGTGCGGAGCTCCCCGCGGCCGGACCGGACACCGGCCCGAGCCCGGCGCAGGGCGGCCTCGTCGTCGGCCAGCGCCCGGTCGAGCAGCGTGGCCACCCGGTCCCACGAGGTGGTCGCCCCCTCGCCCACCACCTTCCCCGACGCCCGGACGTACACGAAGTAGGGCGCGACGGGAATGCCGTAGTCCCGCCACGCGGCGCTGGACATCACGGTGACGGCGCCCGGCGGCGCCAGGTCGGCCACGCTGGCCTCGCTCTCCGCCTCGGGGCCCTTGGTGACCACCACCAGCCGGGCGCCGCCGGGGACCGCCGGCTGGGGCGAGCGCAGGTCCTGCCAGAAGCCGGTGCACGTGAGGCAGCCGGTGGAGAGGAAGGCCAGCAGGGTGTCGCGGTCGCTCCCCACCACGCCCACCGCCACCGAGCCGCCGCCCGGGGCCATCCCGGCCACGTCGAAGGCGTCGGCCCTCACCGCCGTGCGGGGAAGGGTGGCCAGCCGGGCCGCTGCGCCCCCGCCCGGCAGCGGCTGGTCGAGCCCCCCGCCCAGGTCGTGCAGGGCGCGGAGGATCTCGGCGTGGCTGCGCAGCAAGCCGGCCACGAGGACGGCGAGGAGCACGATCGCCACCGTCTCGGTCACCAGCAGGGCCAGCATGGCGCTCCCCTCCGCCTCAGCGCGAGGCCCAGCGCAGGGGCCGGTCCCCGACGTCGCCGAACACGAAGGACGCGTCGGCCGCCCCTGGCGCGAAGGTGTTCTTGAGGTACCACGTGTCGCCCCGGACGACGCCGAGGGTGTCGACGCCGTCGGCGTTCCAGTCCCCCACCACCGGCACGTCGCCGGGGAGGCCGTTGCCGAACGACGTCACGATGTCGGCGGCGCCGCCGGTGAAGCTGTTCTTGAGGTACCAGACGTTGCCCCGGACGATCCCCGGGGTGTCGATGCCGTCGCCGTTCCAGTCCCCGACCACCGGGTAGTCGCCGGGGAGGCCGTCGCCGAACGACGTCACGATGTCGGCGGCGCCGCCCGCGAAGCTGTTCTTCAGGTACCAGACGTTGCCCCGGACGACCCCGGGGGTCTTGGTGCCGTCGCCGTTCCAGTCCCCCATGACCGGGAAGTCGCCGGGGAGGCCGTTGCCGAACGACGTCACCACGTCGGCCGGACCGGAGGTGAGGCTGGAGCGCAGGTAGAAGCGGTTGCCCCGCACGATGGCCGGCAGCGACCGGGCGATGACGGGGCGGTGCAGGCACGGGGCGTCGTGGCCCGCCGTGCTCTGGTCGGTGAGGCTGTTGGTGGAGCAGGCGGGGTCGAGCTGCCACGGCGGCGTGCAGGTGACCACCCGGCACATGATCGGGGGCGCGCCGGGGATCTCGTTGTGGCACTGGCCATACCGGAAGGCGTTGCAACACTTCCGGCGGTTGTTGCAGTTTCCACCCGCGCAGTCGCAGCCGCAGGCCGTTCCCGCCAGCAGGTTGCAGTCGATGTAGTAGCGGGGCGCCGACCCGTCGGCGCTGCAGAAGGCGGTGCCATCCGCCTTCCACCAGCCTCCGGCGAAGGTGCCCGCCGGGCAGGCGTTGCTCCCGGTGAGGGTGCAGCAGAACTCCGTGTAGCCGTCGCAGCAGGCGCCCCCACAGTCGCAGCTCCGGTTGGCGCAGCCACAGATGGCGGCGTAGGCCGTCATCGGCCGCAACAGGTAGCGCACGGGAGCCACCGTCAGGGCGCTGCCCACCATGGCCGCCCGGGTGAGGAACCCCCGGCGGGAGGTGCGCGTCTCGAGGAAGGACCCGGCGGCGTCCACGAGGCTCTTGCTCAACCCGCCCTCACCTCCGCCTCGGCGGCGCCCATGCTGCCGCGGGGCCGCCGACCGGCAACCGGGGACCACTCCGCCACCACGTGGGGCTCCGCCAGCACCGTCACCCGGCCGAGCCTACCCGTCCCGCCGGCTGCAA
Organism: Acidimicrobiales bacterium; assembly: GCA_046263055.1. GTDB lineage: Bacteria > Actinomycetota > Acidimicrobiia > Acidimicrobiales > AC-14 > DATAQC01. The sequence goes on from JBHELO010000108.1 coordinate 20,733, forward strand.
TACCGGTGGCGGCCCGGCGTGCCGGGCCGCCCCGCCGGCTGGCATACCGGTGGCGGCCGATCCGTCCCGGAGGCCCGACCGGTCCGCGTGGCAGACTGGCCGCCCGGTCGCCACCGCCCCGCCGGCCGCCCGACCGAGCCTCCCGGCGAGGGCGGCGGCAGATGCTCGACCCCGGCGCCCGGGAGACCCAGCCCCCGGCCTGCGCCCGCCCGGCGGAGGAGCCTGTGACCAACGCCATCTGCGTCGACCACGTGAGCAAGGAGTTCCGGCTCTACCAGGAGCGGAACCAGTCGCTGAAGGCTGCCGTCATGCGCCGGGGCCGGGCCCGCTACGAGGACCTGCTGGCGCTGGACGACGTGAGCCTGGAGATCCCCGCCGGCTCCACCTTCGGGCTGATCGGGCGCAACGGCTCGGGCAAGAGCACGCTGCTCAAGTGCATGGCCAGGATCCTGCGCCCCGACCGCGGCACCATCACCGTGGACGGCAAGCTCTCCGCCCTCCTCGAGCTGGGGGCAGGCTTCCACCCCGAGCTGAGCGGCCGGGAGAACGTGTACCTGAACGGGTCCATCCTCGGCCTGACCAAGAAGGACCTCGACCGCCGGTTCGACGAGATCGTGGCCTTCGCCGGCCTGGCGCGCTTCATCGACACGCCGGTCAAGAACTACTCCTCGGGCATGTACGTGCGGCTCGGCTTCTCGGTGGCCATCAACGTCGACCCCGACGTCCTCCTGGTGGACGAGGTCCTGGCCGTCGGGGACGAGACCTTCCAGCGCAAGTGCAACGAGAAGTTCTCCGAGCTGCGGGCAGCGGGCAAGACCATCGTGCTCGTCTCTCACGGGCTGGGCCCGCTGCGGTCCCTGTGCGACCAGGCGGCGTGGCTGGACGGCGGCGAGCTGCGGGCGGTGGGCGACGCCGCGGAGGTGATCGACGACTACATCGGCGAGTCGCACGGGGACCGCCAGACGAGCGACAGCGGCCAGGGCTCCCGATGGGGGTCGGGCGAGGGCCGCATCGAGCGCATCGAGCTGCTGGACGCCGAGGACCGGCCGGTCACCAACGTCCGTTCGGGGTCGCCGGTGACCCTGCGGTTCAGTTGGTCCACCAGCCAGCCCCTGTCCAAGGCGGTCATCGGCCTGGCCATCCACAACTTGGAGGGCGTCCTGGTCACCGGGTGCAACACCCGGGAGACGGCCGCCCTGCCCCAGGTGGTCGAGGGCCGGGGCCACGTGGACTACCGGATCGACAGCCTGGCCCTGCTGCCCGACGCCTACGACGTGACCGCGTCCTTCACCGACGAGACGTTCCTGCACCCCTACGACTTCTGCTACCGCACGTTCCGCTTCGACGTGGAACCCGCCCACGTCAAGGACGTCCTCAGCGGCATCGTGTGGTTCCAGGGCTCGTGGCACGCGGAGTCCGCCCAGCCGGTCCGCAGGTGACCGGCGGTCACGGCTGACGGCGGCGACCCGGCCGTGTCCGACGGCGGGAGGGAACCGGAACCGCCCGCGGTGGCGGCGACCGGCGAGGCGGCGACCGGCGAGGCGGCGGCCGGCGTCCCCGGGGCCGCCGGCCGCCGGTTGAGGGGGCGGGAGCCGGGCAGGCGCCGGGTCCCGTGGTTGGCGCTGGTCGCCTTCGCCCTCACCACCTTCGCCCTCATGCCCACGGCCCTTCTGGGCCTGCGCACCTTCGGGGCGGTGGACATGCTCGAGCCGTCCACGCCCTATCGGGAATCCATCGGCCGCCCGCCGGTGGTGAAGGCGTGGCTGCAGACCGACCAGGTCGAGGGCTTCCCGGAGAAGGTCTCGTTCTGGCAGGACCTGCGCCACGGGCATTTCCAGCAGTGGACCCGCCGGGTGGCCGGCGGCAGCCCCACCGGCGTGTTCCCGTTCAACGCCGTCCTATCTCCGTTCAGCATCGGGTTCGCCTTCCTGCCCGCCTGGTACGCCCTCAGCCTCTCGGCGGCGCTCGCCCTGGTGGCCTGCCAGGTCGGGATGTACCTGTTCCTGCGCCGCCTCGGGGTCGGGACCACGGTGGCCGTGCTGGGTGCGGTGGCCTACACGTTCTCGGGGGCCAACGTCGTCAACCTCCAGCGCGTCACCGCCCCGTTCGTGCTGCCGCTGCTGCTGTGGGCCACCGACCGCCTGGTCGCCCGGCCGTCCTGGCGCCGGGCGGCAGTGGCCGCCGCCCTGGTGGCGTGGACCTGGCTCGAGGGCTTCCCGTTCGCCTTCGTGGTGTGCGTCGGCGTGGCCGGGGCGTGGGGCCTGTGGCGGGCGGGCCGGGCCTGGTGGCGGGCCCCGGGCCAGGAGCGCACCGGTGGCGACCTGGTCCGCCGGTGGGCCTGGCTCGCAGCGGCGGGCGCATGGGGCGTGGCCATGGCCGCCTTCAGCATCGGCCCCACGCTCTACGAGATCTCCCGCCGGGGGACGCTGGACATCCGCAACTACGGCACCGCCCACCTGCCGCTCATGCAGTTCCTGGGGCTCTTCGAGACCCGGGCCCTCGGTCGGTGGCAGCAGGACCTGTGGACCGGCGCGCCGTACATCACCGAGTCGGGGACGACGATCGGCTTGATCGTGGCCGTCGGCGTGGGGGCGGCCTGCCTGGCCGCCGCCCGGCGGCGCCTGCGCCTGCGACCGGACGGCCTCGACGCCTGGGCCTTCTGGCTGGCGGTCGGGGGCGTGGCCACCCTGCTGACGTTCGCCAGCTCGCCGCTGCTGGCCGTGGCCGCCCACGTCCCCGGGCTGGCCCACAACCGCATGAGCCGGGCCCGCTTTCTCATCCCCCTGGCCACCGCGGTGGTGGCCGCCCTCGGCCTGGACGCCGCCCTGCCACGGGTTCACGCCCCGGGTGACGACGGCCGCCGGCCGGTGGGGAGGTGGTTGGCACTGGCCGCCCTGGCGGGGACGGCCGGCGCCTGCCTGATAGCGATGCCGCGATGGGTGGCACGGGGCCACCGGATGGGCCAGCTGCACACCACCATCGGGCCGCTGGCGATGGACGCCGCCGTCACCGTGGCCGCCGTGGCCCTGGTGGTGGTGGCCCTGCGCCGGCGGTCCATCGCGCCACCGTTGGCCCTGGCCGTGGTGGCCCTCCTGTGGATCCAGCTGGCGTGGCCCCTACGGGAGGTCACCCCGGCGGCACCGGTGTCGGACTTCTACCCGGCCACTGCCGCATCCCGGGCCATGGCCGCCCGGCTCGACGACCGATACCGGTTTGTCGGCGCCGGGCTGTCGGTCTTCTACAGCGGCTCCGCCCAGGTCCTCGGCCTCGACGACCTGCGGGGCTTCGCCCTGCGCACGACCGCCGGGCGCCGACTGGTGACGGCCGTCTCCCCCCACGCCTTCGACCTCGACCCGCTCAAGGTCCAGCTCCAGCGCGACCAGTGGAACCTCCTGTCGCCCGTCCTCGACGACCTGGCCGTCCGGTACTACGTGGACGACAGCTACACGTTCCCCCTGGGCGTCGTGCGGCGGTCGGAGACGGCCTTCGACCGCTGGGTCCCCGCCACCGACCCGTCCCTGGCCGCCGAGCCGTTGCGGGCCGGGGGACCGGTGGTGGGAGTGGCGGTGGCCATCCGGCCGTCGCCCACCTGCTCGGCCCGACCCGTCACCGTCGTGCTCCACAGCGGCGGCCGGGTGCTGGGCACCGCGTCCCGGCCGGCGTCGGACGCCAAGGACACGTTCATGGCCCTGGCCATCGACGGCCAGGGCCTGGTGGCGGGCCAGCCCTACGGCCTCAGCGTGGAGAACCCGGGCCACGGCTGCACGGTGGAGGTGGGGGTCTCCGACGGCCCCAGCGGCACCTCGGTGGCGTCGTGGGAGCTGGGCCCCGACCCCGCCCTGCCGTTGCGCCTGGTCTCCGCCACTGCCGGCTGGGTCTACGAGCGGCCGTCGGCCTGGGAACTGGTCAGCGCCCACACCCGGTGGCGGGCCTTCCCCGACCAGGCGTCGCTGCTGGCCTGGCTGCAGTCCCGGCCTCCGGCCGACGCCGACGTGGCCGCCTACGTGGGGCCCGACCGCCCGGCGCCCGACAGCGGCGGGCCGCCGGCGGCCGCCCCCGTCACCGACGTCCACGTGGCCGACCAGTCGGTGGCCTTCTCGGCGGGCGCCGACGCCCCGTCGTTGGCGGTGCTGTCGGAGAACGCCGACCCCGGGTGGTCGGTGAGGGTGGACGGCCGGGCGACCGGGCTGACCAAGGTGGACGGCGCCCTCTCGGGCGTCTTCCTCCCTGCCGGGCAGCACCGGGTGGTGTTCTCGTACGCCGAGCCGGTGCTCCGGCCGGCGACCGTCACCACCGCGGTGGCGCTGTCAGCCGGGGCGGTGGCCGCCGCTCTGCCCACCGTGGCCGCCGCCCGCGGTCGCCGGGGTCGCCGGGGGCGCCGCCGCGGGCGCCGCCGGGAACGGCGCCCGGCCGGGGTCGCCCGGCCCCGGGGAATGACGTCGGGGACACACCCACCAGGAGGTCGGCCCACCAGCCCAGGGCAGCAGCCACCGCCACGAACGCCACCAGCAGGACCCACGCGGGGACCGGGGGGTGCCACCCGGAGCGGAACAGGTAGAAGACGCTCCCGTCGAAGCCGGTGACGTAGCGGCGGGTGCTCCACACGTGGGCCACCACTTCGCCCCCGCACGCCACCCAGATCAGGGCCCGGGCCGCCCGCCGCACCAGGGCGGCGACGGCCGGGGCGCCGGTGTCCACCAGCCAGCCGGCCAGGACCGGCACGCCAGCGGCCAGCGGCAGCGTATAGCGGCCCTGCCAGGGGAAGCCCGAGGTCCGGGCCCGGGCCGCCTCCAGGACGACGGGGACGGCGAAGGTGAGCACCGTGACCGCAGCCAGGGCCAGCAGCCCCCGCCGGGCGGCGGCCGTCACCGCCAGGAGCCCCAGGCCGCCGAGGGCGGCCGTCCAGGCGAAGAGCAGCAGAGCGGGCGGCGGGGTGTCCAGCCACCCGAGCTGGCCGATCATCTCCCGGTACAGGCCCGTGAACCGCCCCGAGGAGGTCAGCAGGTCGCTCTTCAGCCCGTGGCCCTGGCCGGCGCCGTTGATGCCCACCAAGCTGTGGCGCAGCACCACCCAGACCACGGTCGCGGCGGTGACCACCGCCACGGCCACCGCCGCCCGCACCACCCGCGGGTCGGCCGCCAGGGCCCGCACCGCCGGCCAACCGGCGGCAAGGGCCACCACCGCTCCCGCCAGGGCGACCCAGAGCGGCGAGATGGGCCGGCTGGTGGCCAGCACCGAGGCGGTGACGGCCGTCCTCGTGACCAGGCGGGTGGATGCCGCCGGGCCGTGGCGGACCAGGGCCAGGAGGGACGGCCACAGGGCGATGCCCGCCGCCACCTCGATGCCACTGGTGTTCACCGACCCGGCCAGGAAGGCGGCCATCGGCGTGACCGCCACCAGGGTGGCGGCCACCGTCATCCCCCGTCCCAGCGACGTGGCCGACATGAGCCCCGACGCCACCAGGGCGGCGCAGGCCAGGGCGCCGATCAGCCGCATGAGGCGCACGGCGGTGACCGACGGGGGCAGGAGCGACGGCAGCCCCAGCAGCAGGTAGGGCATCGGCGGGTAGCGGTCGAACTGGGTGGCGGCGTTTGCCGGGCGGGACGAGCCGCGGAGCCGGGGGGCGCACCCGGCGGGCTGGTCGATGAGGAACGCGTAGCAGTGCAACGCGCCGTCGTCGGCGTTGGCGTACAGCTCGGGCACCCGCACCACCCGGTCCTCGCCCCCGATCTGGCCCCGGACCACGGCCGCCGCGTTGACGATGTGGGCGCCCTCGTCGGGGACGCTGAACAGGGGGCTGGCCAGGCTCCACAACGAGAACAGCAAGGCCAGCAACCCGAACGTCACCCACCACGACCGCCGGCCGCCGGCGGCCGCCACCAGCCGGCGCCGGGACGGGCCGCCTGGACGCACGGCGGCACCCTATCCGCCCGGGCGCCGTGCCACGAGGCGGGCCCGGCCGGTGGCCTACGCTCGGGCCGGCCGTCAAGCCGAAGGGGACCAGGAGATGAAGGGCCAGACGAGGAGGCGCGTGACGACCTTCTCAGAGCTCTCCGCTTCCCGGGAGCTGATCAACAACCTCACGCTGCGGGAGCTGCGGGGCAAGTACAAGCGCTCGGTGCTCGGCTGGTCGTGGTCCCTGCTGAACCCGCTGGCCACCATGCTGATCTTCACCATCGTGTTCCAGTTCTTCCTCAAGATCACGGTGCCGCCCGGGCGGCCGAGCGGCCTCCACTCCTTCGCCTTCTACCTGCTGGTCGGGCTGCTGCCGTGGAACTTCCTGTCCAACGGGCTCAACGGCTCGATGGGAGCACTGGTCGGCAACTCCAACCTCATCAAAAAGGTGTACTTCCCGCGCGAGGTCCTGGTGATCTCGAACGTGGCCTCCTGGGTGGTGTCGCTGCTGATCGAGATGGCCGTGCTGGGCGTGGCCCTGGTCATCGCCGGGAACTTCGTCGTTCCCTGGCTGGTGCCGATGATGGTGCTGCTCGTCATCCAGGCCGTGTACGTGCTGGGCATCGGGCTGGCCCTGTCCGTCCTCAACGTCTACTTCCGCGACGTCCAGCACCTGCTCGGGATCCTCCTGCAGCTGTGGTTCTACGCCACACCGATCGTCTACCCCCTGACCGTGGTACCCGGCCACGCCCGGCTGCTGGGCCGGGTCGTCCCGGTGAGGACCTTGTACGGTCTCAACCCGATGGTCCGCTTCGTAGAGGCCTACCGGGACTGCCTCTACAACCTGCGCTTCCCACCCCTCGGCGACGTCGTCTACCTGGCCGTCACCGCCGGGGTCACCCTGGCCGTCGGCCTCGCCATCTTCGCCCGCCTGGAACCCAAGCTGGCCGAAGAGCTGTGAGCGGGGGCTCCCGCCGGCGGCGCCTGCGGCCCCGCACCGTGTCGGTGGTGGTGGCCGACGACGGCTCGGGCTCCATCGGCGCAAGCCTCGACGCGCTGGCCGGCTGCGACCTGGGCGGGTGGGAGCTGGAGGTCCTGGTGGCCCCGGGGGGCGGGGCAGCGGCTCGCAACCAGCTCGCCGCCAAGGCCTCGGGGGCGTGCCTGGCCTTCCTCGGGGCGGGCGTCGAGCCGGATCCCGCCTGGCTGCGCGCCGCGCTGGACGCCCTGGAGCGGGACAGCACCCTGACCTGCGTCGCCAGCCGGGTCAGCGCCGCCGACGGCACGCCGGCGTGGTCCCCGTCGGTGACCTTCGCCGCCCGCCCGGGGACAGCGGCGCCCGCCTCCGAGCCGCCGCCGGCCGCCCTCCGGGACGTGCTGTGGGCATCGGCCGACGCCATGGTCCTGCGCACCCCGGCCTTCGGGGAAGCGGGCGGGTTCGACCCCTCCTTCGAGGGGCCGCTGGACGACCTCGACCTGGGCTGGCGGCTTTGGATCGCCGGCCACCGGGTGGCGGAGGTGGCCGCGTCGTCGGTCCGGCGCACGCCACCCGATGCGGCGCCCGACCCTCGCCGGCGGTTCCTGGAGGAGCGCAACCGGCTGTCCACCGTCTTCAAGAACGTCGACGACGCCGGCCTGGCCGTCGCCCTGCCCGCCGCCCTCGCCCTGGCCGTGCACCAGGCGGCGGTGGACGGCGGTGACCCCGACCCATCGGCGGGAGGCGATCCCGCCCCTCCGTCGCCCGAGCTGGCCGCCGCCGCCCGCGCCGTCGACGCCTTCGTACGCGCCCTCCCCGAGCTGGTGGAGGCCCGCCGGCGGGTGCAGGCCGGACGCCGGCGGTCCGACCTCGAGCTGCGGCCGTTGCTGGAGCCGTTGCCGGCACCGGGCGCCGACCACCCGCCGGCGGCGGCGCTGGTGGGCGAGGCGCTCGGCGCCCGGGCGCGCTTCGGCACCCGGCGGCGGATCGTCGTCGCCACCTGCGACGCCATCACCGCCCGGATGGCCGGCCCCGCCATCCGGGCGTGGCAGATCGCCGGTGCCCTGGCCGCCGAGCACGACGTGCAGCTCGTGACCACCGGCGCGGCCACCATCTCCGACCCCCGGTTCGGGGTGCGGGCGGTGGACGACCGCCAGCTGGCGGAGCTGGAGGGCTGGTGCGACGTCTTCGTCTTCCAGGGCTGGGTGGCCACCGGGCGCCCCTTCCTGCTGTCGTCCACCAAGGTGCTGGTGGCCGACGTGTACGACCCCCTCCACCTCGAGCAGCTCGAGCAGGGCCGCGACGACGGGGAGGACGCCCGCCGGCGGGCGGTGCGCAACTCCACCGAGGTGCTCAACGAGCAGCTCCTGCGGGGCGACTTCTTCCTGTGCGCCAACGCCCGCCAGCGCGACTTCTGGCTGGGCCAGCTGGCGGCCCTCGGCCGGGTCAACCCCGAGACGTACGACGAGGACGCGACCCTGGCATCGCTGATCTCCATCGTGCCCTTCGGGATCGCCGACGCGCCGCCCGAGCACACCCGCCCGGCGGTGAAGGGGGTCGTCCCCGGCATCGCGGCGGACGACAAGGTGATCCTGTGGGGCGGCGGCATATACAACTGGTTCGACCCCCTCACCCTGCTGCGGGCCGTCGACCGCCTGCGCCGCCGCCAGCCGGCGGTGCGGCTGCTGTTCATGGGCCTGCGCCACCCCAACCCCGACATCCCCGAGATGCGCATGGCCAGCGCCACCCGGGGGCTGGCCGAGGAACTGGGCCTGACCGGCACCCACGTGTTCTTCAACGAGGGCTGGGTGCCCTACGACGAGCGCCAGAACCACCTGCTGGAGGCGGACGTCGGGGTCAGCACCCACATGGCCCACCTGGAGACGGCACTGTCGTCGCGCACCCGGATCCTGGACTACGTGTGGGCGTCGCTGCCGGTGGTGGCCACCGAGGGCGACGTGCTGTCCGCCATGGTGGCCGAGCGGGGCCTGGGCATCACCGTCCCTCCGGGCGACGTGGACGCCCTGGAGGCGGCCCTGTTCCGCCTCCTCGACGACGAGGGCTTGGCCAAGACGTGCCGGGAGAACGCCGCCGCCCTGGCCCCCGACCTGGCGTGGTCGGCCGTGCTGCGGCCGCTGGTGGACTTCTGCCGGCGGCCCCGCCGGGCACCGGACCTCATCCGCCGGCGGCCGGACGAGCGCGCCCCGGCACTGGTCCCCGCGCAGCAGGCCGCCGGGTGGCGCTCGGACGTCAGGATCGGCGTCGACCACCTGCGCGACGGCGGGCCCAGCCTGCTGGCGGCCAAGGCCTGGGCCCGGCTCCGCCGCCGCTGGGGCTGACCCGGGCGGCGCCGCTAGCTGGTGGTCATGGCCGCGTCGGGTGCCACCAGGTGGACCCACGTCTGGCCCGGCGGCAACACGATGGGCGCCCCCGACAGGTCGGTGTAGGTGGTGACGGCCTGGGGGGTGGGCTTGGACCACTTGGCCTTGACCATGGTGCCGCCGGCGAAGACCACGGCGTCGCCCGTCCCCCGGATCTCGGGGTACTTCACCTTGGAGTCCCCCTGGAACACCAGGTAGGGCGTCGTCTGCACGATCACGTTCTGGGGGGCGATCTGGGCGCCGCCCTCCAGCATGTGGGGCTTGCCGTCGGTGGAGCGCTTCCACGTGCCGCTGGCCTGGTCCCAGGCGTAGTCGGCCTTCACCCCGGGGGCGGGCGTGAGGCTGATGTGGGCGACGGGCGTGGCCCCCGAGGCCTTGAACTGCTGGCCGGGGCCCAAGAACGGGGAGAACGGCGGCGGGGCGGCGGAGCCCGGCGGTGCCTTGCCGAAGAGGCCGGCAGTGGTGGTGTACAGGTTGTGGGGAGCGGCCCGCCCGGCCCGGCGCTTCATGACGTCCGTGTCGTTCTCGGTGACCGCCTTCACCGGCGCGCCGGGGACGAGCGCCAGGACCGCCGGGGACCCCCCCGAGAAGGCGAGGACGCCCTTCATGGGGAAGACGATCACCGGGTCGGCGGGGCGGACCGAGCGCACCGGGCCCACGGGATCGGCGTCGGTGGACTGGAAGATGACCACGAAGCGGGTGATGCCCTCGGTAAACTCCTCGTAGACCAGGTCCGCCTTGTCGATGCCGGCCTGCGGGCGCGCCTCCACGTTGTTGTCGATCTTCACCGCCACCGCGGCCCGGGCGGCGTTGGCGGGCACGGTCACCGGGCGCCCGGTGAGGGGGTAGGTGGCCGACGTGGCGGCCGGGCTGGCGGGGGAGCCGCTCAGGGACTTGGCCTTGGGCTTGGACTTCGAGCAGGCCGCCCCCACCAGGGCCAGGACGGCGAGCACGGCCACCGCTGTGGTGCGCCGCCGGGCGGTGCCGGGCCGGGCGGCCGGGCGACGGGGGGATCGTGGGCAGATGGGGCTCAGCTGAGGTCCTCTCGGTCCGGCGGCAACTGGTGGCGGCCACTCGAGGTGGCGGCGGCCCGCCCGTGAACCGGCAGGTGCGGGGAGAGGCTGGTGCGGGGACACCCGGCGGGACCGCCGTCCAGCGTATGTGATGGGCGCCGCACGGTCGCGGCACGCGCCAGTAACGCCGGCCATCGGCCCGCTGGCAGTCGGCGGCGGGACACGGAGCTTGTACCGTCTCGTCTCGATGAGGTCCCCCGTCGCGGCCGGAGGCACGGTCGCCGGGGCGAGGTCGACGCCGAGGGACAGGGCCCGGCGGCCGGCGTGAGCGCCACCGGCGCGGCGCCCCGGGTCGGCGTGGTGGTGCTCAACCACCAGGGTGGGGACCTGACCGTGCGCTGCCTGCGCAGCGTCTTGGCCACCGACTGGCCCGCCGCCGCCCTCCAGGTGGTGCTGGTGGACAACGGCTCCACCGACGGCGTGGCCGCCCGGACCCGGGCCGAGCTGCCCCGGGTGGCGGTGGTGGAGACGGGCCGCAACCTGGGGTTCGCGGGCGGCTGCAACGTCGGCATCGAGGCGGTGGGGGCGGTCGAGCACGTCGCCCTCCTGAACAACGACGCCACCGTGGCCCCCGGGTGGCTGCGGCCGCTGGTGGCAGCGCTGGAGGACGACCCGGCGGTGGGGGCGGCCTGCCCACCCATCCTCTTCGACGGCGCGTTCGTGGAGGTCACCGTGCGCTCACCGGCCGCCGTCCGGGGGCTGGGTGACCGCCGGCCCCTGGGGGTGGCCGTGGGTGGCGCCCGGGTGGACGGCGAGGACGCCGGGCGGCGGCTGCAGCTGGTGCGGGGCTTCTGGGGCGTCGAGCACGGCGGGCCCGGGAGGGCCCCGTTCCAGTGGACCGACGGCGACGCCCTCCTGCGGGTGCCGGCCCGCGCCGACCGCTCCGCACCGGTGGCCGCCCTCCGGCTGTGGGCGCCCGAGGCCCGCTCCGTCGTCCTGGCGTCGGGCGCCGAACGGGTGGCGGCCAGGCTGGGCCCCGAGCCGGCGTGGGTGGACGTGCCTCTCGGGGAGCCGGCCGTGGACGTGGTCAACAACGTGGGCTCCGTCCTCCTCCGAGGCGGGTACGGGGCCGACCGGGGCTTCCTTGAGCGGGACGAGGGGCGCTACGGCCGGTGCGAGGAGGTGTTCGCCTGGTGCGGCGCCGCCGTCGCCCTGTCCCGGCGTTACCTCGACGCCGTCGGCACCTTCGACGAGCGCTACTTCCTCTACTACGAGGACTTCGATCTGTCCTGGCGGGGCCGGGCCCAGGGGTGGCGGTACGTGTACGTGCCCGGGCCGCCCGTGCGCCACGTGCACAGCGCGTCGGCGGTGGAGGGTTCCCGGCTCCACCAGCACTACAGCGAGCGCAACCGCCTGCTCACGCTCACCCGCAACGCCCCTGCGGGCATGGCGACGGCCGCCGCCGCCCACCACCTGCTGGTTACCGCCTCCTACGCCCGGCGCGACGTCCTGTACCCCGTCGCCCACCGCCGGCCGCCGTCGTGGGAGACGGTCGGGCGGCGCACGCGGGCCTTCGGGTCCTATCTGGCCGCCATGCCGGCGGCCCTGGTGCAGCGCCGGGGCCTCCGGCGCCGCCAGCAGGTGCCCGACGGGGAACTGCTGGCCTGGGCCGTGCCCACCCCCGGGTCCGGCCCCGGCTGACGCCCGGGGCCGCCGGCTGCCCCCCCGGGTAGGGTGGGCCGCCGATGGACGTGCCGACCGGCGCCGGTGCCCCGCCCGACCACCTCCTCGCCCCGCTGCGGGCCGGGCCGCCCGGCGGCAGCCTGGGCGATCGCATGGCGGCCATGGAGCAGGCGCTCGACCGGCTGGCGGCCCGGGTGGACGATCTGTCCGCCTCGCTGGACGTACGGGTGTCGGCGGTGGTGGCCGCCGAGGTCCAAGGCGCCGCTGCCGACCTGCGCCACACGGTCAGCGAGCTGGGCCGCCTCCTCGTGCGCGACGTGGGCCGGCTCCCCCAGATGCTGGCCCAGCACCGGGAGGCGATCGTGGCCGACCTGCTGGACGCCGCCGGGGCCGGGGCGGACGGCCCGACCGGCGGCCCGGGCGACGGCGGCGGCGCTGGCGGCCCGGGCGACGGTGGCCGCGGGCTACCCGACGCCGGCCCCGGGCACGCCGGGGAGGGGCCGGCGGTGACCGCCGGGGCGGTGACCGCCGGGGCGCCGGCCGACGGTGGCGGGTCCCCGGCCGAGGGTGACCGGGGCGACCGCAGGTGGCGCTCCCGCCGGCGCCCGCAGGGGTGAGGCCGCCCCTCGGGCGGGGCTGACGTGTACCGCATCGGCTTCGACGGCACGCCCCTGCTCGGGCCCAAGACAGGTGTGGGCTGGTACACCCACGAGCTGATCGACGCCGTCGCCCGCCGCTCGCCCGACGACGACGTCCTGGTGTTCCCCATCTCGTGGCGGACGGCCCGCATGCTTCACCTGGACCCCCCCCACCGGCCCAACGTGCGGGTGGCCCGCCGCATGGCCCCTGCCCGCCCGCTGTGGGCCATGTGGGACCGGGTGCCCTTCCCCCCGGTGGAGTGGCTGGTGGAGTGCGACGTCTTCCACGCCACCAACTTCATCTCGCCCCCCTCGCTCAAGGTCCCGACGGTGGTGACGGTCCACGACATCGGGTTCGTGCGCCACCCGGAATCGGTGCCGCCCGCCATCACGCGCATGGCCCGCCTGCTGCCCACCGTGCTCCGGCGGGCCTCCGTCGTCGTGGCGGTGTCCAACTTCACGGCCGACGAGCTGTGCTGGTGGATGCCCGAGATCGCCGACCGCATCAGCGTGATCCACAACGGCAGCCACCGCCGGGCGGTGGCCCCGTCCGACCCCGGCCTGCCGCCGGGGCCGCCCTACGCCCTCCTGTTGGGCACCCTGGAGCCGCGCAAGAACGTCACCCTGGCCCTCGACGCCCTGCGCATCCTGCGGGCCTCGGGCCGGGAGCTGCGCCTGGTGCTGGCCGGCAGCCCCAGTCCCCTGTTCGACCTGCCCGCCGCCCTGCGCAAGCGGGGCCTGGGCCCCCCCGAGGTGGTGCGCACCGGGTACGTGGACGACGCCCGGCTGGCCGGGCTCATGGCGGGGGCCACCCTGCTGGCCTTCCCGTCTCTGTACGAGGGGTTCGGGATGCCCGTCGTGGAGGCCATGGAGTCGGGGATCCCGGTGGTGGCGGCCCGTGCCGGGGCGACGCCCGAGATCGCCGGTGACGCCGCCGCCTTGGTGGACCCCGACGACGCCGAGGGCTTCGCCGACGCCATGTACCGGGTGGCCACCGACGACGACCTGCGGGCCCGGATGGTGGCGGCCGGGCGGGAGCGGGCCACCCGGTTCTCCTGGGACCGGGCGGCGGCCAGCGCCATCCGCCTCTACCACGGCCTGGCCGGCTGACCGGGCCCACCGGCCGGGGGGGCGCCGGGCGCCACGGGGACGGCGCCCAGCCTGGCTCGGGTGAGTGTTCGGTACCCTGACCGGTCGTGCGTGCCGCCACGGCCCGGAGCCACGTCGCCCCCCCGCCACCCCCGGTTCCCGGCACGCCCGAGCCCCGGCCGGGGCCGGCGGGCGGCGGGGCGGCGGGCGTCCCCGCCCCGCTCCGGGTCTGACGGCGGTGCGGGTGGTCCTGGTGGCCGAGCAGCTGCGGCGGCCCGTGCCCGGCGGGATCGGGACGTACGTGCGCGCCCTCGTCGGCGGCCTGGCCGCGCTCGGCGCCGATGGTCCCGACCTCACCCTCTGGGCCAGTCGCCCACGGCGGCGGCGGGACGGGGTCGACCCGGTGGCCGCCCTGGGCCCGCCCGTCACCACCACCGGGGTCCCGGGGCCGGTGCTGGTCCGGGCCTGGGACCGAGGCCTGGGCGGGTTCCGGGGGCCGGCCGACGTCGTCCACGCCGCCTCCCTGGCGGTGCCGCCCCGGCGCGGCGCGCCGGTGACGGTGACGGTGCACGACCTGGCCTGGCGCCGGATGCCCGCCGCCTACCCGCCCCGGGGGCGGCGCTGGCACGAGGCCGCCCTGGCCCGGGCCCTGGACCGGGCGTCACTGCTGGTCGCCCCGTCCACGGCCACCGCCGACGACCTGGTGGCGGCCGGCGCCCCCGCCGCCCGGGTGGAGGTGGTGGCCGAGGGGTCCGACCACCTGCCGCCCCCCGACCCGGCGGCGGCCGCCGCCCTGCTCGCCGGCCTGGGGGTGGAGGGGCCCTACCTGCTCAGCGTCTCCACCCTCGAGCCGCGCAAGAACCTGCGGCGCCTGGTGGCCGCCTACCGGCGGGCCCGCCCCCGCCTGCCCGAGCCGTGGCCCCTGGTGGTGGTGGGCCCGGCCGGGTGGGGTGACGGCGGGCGGCCCGAGGGCGAGGGCGTGGCCCTGGCCGGCTGGGTGGACGACGCCACCCTGGCCGCTCTCTACCAAGAGGCCCGGGCGGTGGCCTACGTGCCGCTGGTCGAAGGGTTCGGCCTGCCCGCCCTGGAGGCCATGGCGGCCGGCGCCCCGGTGGTGGCCAGCCCGATGCCCAGTACCGGGGGTGCCGCCCTGGAGGTGGACCCCACGGACGAGGCGGCGATGGCCGACGCCCTGGTGCGGGCGGCCACCGACGACGACGCCCGCCGGTCGCTGGTGGCGGCGGGGGCGGCCCGGGCCGCCGGCCTCACGTGGGCGGCCGCCGCCCGCCGCCACGCCGAGCTGTGGGCGGCCGTCGGTGGGTGAGCCGCCGGTGCGGGTGTCCCTCGACGCCACCGCGGTGCCCGCCCGCCCGGCCGGCGCCGGGCGCTACGTGCTCGACCTGGCCGCCGCCTTGGGGGCCCGCCCGGACGTGTCGCTGACCGTGCTGTGCCGCTCGGGTGACGAGGCCCGCTGGCGGTCCGACGGCGTCGCCGGCCCTCCCCGCACCGGTGCCGGCGGCGACCGGGCGCTGGCCGCCCGCCCCCTGGTGCTGGGTCGGGCACCCGCCTCCCGCCCCCTCCGCCTGGCTTGGGAGCAGCTGCGCCTTCCCCAGGTGCTGGCCCGCCTGCCCCTCGACGTCCACCACGGCCCCCACTACACGATGCCCGAGCGGGCCACCCTCCCCCGGGTGGTAACCGTCCACGACCTCACTCTGTTGGAGCACCCGGGGTGGCACCAGCCGGCCAAGGTCGCCTTCTTCCGCCGGGCCATCCGCATCGCCGCCAGCCGGGCCGACGCCATCGTCGCCGTGAGCGCGGCCACCGCCGGGCGCCTGACCGAGCTGCTGGCGCCCCAGGCACCCGTCCACGTGATCCCCCACGGCGTCGACCACGCCCGCTTCCGGCCCCGGGACCCGGCCGACGCCGACGGGGGGGTGCTCGACCGGGCGGCCCTCCGCCGCATCGGGGCCCGGCCGCCGTACGTGGCGTTCGTGGGAACACTGGAGCCCCGCAAGGACGTCCCCACCCTGGTGCGGGCCTTCGACCGCCTGGCCTCGGCCCGGCCGGGCCTGACCCTGGTCCTGGCCGGGGGCCGCGGGTGGGGCGCCCGGGCGGTGGAGGCGGCGGTGGCGGCGGCCATGCACGGCCACCGGGTGCGCCTGGCCGGGTACGTGTCCGAGGAGCAGAAGGCGGCCCTGCTGCGCAACGCCGCGGTGGTGGCCTACCCGTCGCTGCAGGAGGGCTTCGGCCTCCCCGCGCTGGAGGCGATGGCCTGCGGCGCCTCCCTGGTCACCACCACCGGCTCGGCCATGGCCGAGGTGACGGCCGACGCCGCCCTGCTGGTGGCCCCGGGGGACGCCCGGGCCCTGGCCGAGGCCCTGGAGGCGGCGATGGCCGGCGGGGCCGACGTGGCGCGCCGCCGCCAGCGGGGGTTCGAGGCGGCGGCCGGCTACACGTGGGCCCGCTCGGCGGCGTCACACGTGGAGGTGTACCGCTCGGCGGCCTCCCGCCCCTACGGCCCGTAGCGCTCCACCAGCCGGGAGATCCTGGCGTCCCGGGCCGGGTCCTCACCGCTCGGGGGGACGGCGCCGCCCACCGGCGCAGGGCGGGTGTCTTCTTCGTCGCCGTCACCGGCATCGTCGGTCCCGGCGTCGTCCATCATCAGGGCCGGGAGGTCGACCTCCGCCAGTTCCTCGGGCGTCCCCTCGATGTCGATCCGACGTACCCTCATGGTCCTGCCTCCTCGTGGCCGGAGACCCCGCGGAGGGTGTCCTACCCGGGGCCACGACCTGCCATGCGTGCCCGTGCCCCCGCGTCCGCCGCCAACCTCGGGCCCGGGCTGGACGTCCTCGGGCTGGCCCTGCGCCTGCACTGCGAGGTGGACGCTGCTCCCGCCGACGCGCTGGCCATCACCGCCATCGGGGAGGGCGCCGACCTGCCCGGCGGGCCGGAGCACCTGGCCGCCCGGGTGGCGGTCGCCGTCTCCGGCCACGACCGGTGGGCCCTGACCGTGCGCTCGTCGATCCCCGTGGCCCGGGGGCTGGGGTCGTCGTCGGCCCTGGCCCTGGCCACCGCAGCCGCCGTCGCCGGCGCCGTCGCCGGCGCCGGTGGTTCCACGGGCGCCGGTGGTCAGGGGGGCGGCCATCCCCTGGCCGTGGCGGCCGCCTTCGACGGCCACGCCGAGAACGCGGCCGCCGCCTGCCTGGGCGGACTGGTGGTGGCGACCGGCGGGGCGGGTAGCCGGGGCGCGGTTCCTGCCTCCGGGACGGCGGCCACCCGCCTGGCCCTTGACCCGGCCCTGGTGGCGGTGGTGGTCGTCCCCGACCGCCCGCTCCCCACGGCCCGGGCCCGCCACGCCCTTCCCGACCGGGTGGCCCTGGCCGATGCCACCTTCAACCTCGGCCGACTGGCGCTGCTCGTCGCCGGCCTGGCCGACCACCGGGTGCTGGTGGCGGAGGCCACCGACGACCACCTCCACGACGAGGCCCGCCGGCCCCTCTTCCCCGAGGCGGCCGAGCTCCGCCGGGGACTGGTGGCGGCCGGGGCGCTGGCGGCCGCCACCTCGGGGGCCGGCCCCAGCGTGATCGGGTTCTGCCGGCGCGGCGACGGCCCACGCCTGCGCGACGCCGGCCACCAGGTGCTGTCCCACGCCGGCGTCGCCGGCCAGGCGCTCCTCCTCGAACCCGACCTCGAAGGCCTGGTGGTGGAGGAGCCCTAGCGCTTGATCCCTTAAATTACACGCGTGTAGTCCGCACCCCATGTGGACTGCACCTCCGATCACGCTGTCCGACGAACAGCGAGCTCAGCTGACTCGGCGAGCGGCGGCGCACACGAGCTCGGTTCGTGCCGCCCGTCGGGCCCGGATCATCCTGCTGGCCGCCGACGGCATCGCGTCCCGCCAGATCTCGGCCATCGTTGGCATGCACGAGTCGAACGTGGCCAAGTGGCGGAACCGCTTCCGGGCCGAGGGGCTGGCGGGCCTGGAGGACGACCCCCCAGCGGCCGTCGTCGACGTCTGGGCCACGACGAGCGCTTGTCACGGGCCATTTTCAAATGGCTCCAAAGAGCCATGGCGAATGGCTCCAAAGAGCCATCGACGCAATGGCTCTTCGGAGCCATCGCGTCGTGGCTCTCGTCCTCCTCCGGGGACCTACGCTGGAGGGCATGCCACGGCGGGCGGACGAGGTGATCGAGGCGGTGATCGCCGACGACGACGAGCGGTTCCGGCGGGTGGTGGCCGCCATCGTGGGGGCGGAGGCCGACATGGTGGTGGCCGGCCAGGCGGCCGACGGGGCGGAGGCGGTGGCCGTGGCCAGCGCCGTGGTGCCCGATGTGGTGCTGCTCGACGTGGCCATGCCGGGGACGGACGGCATCGAGGCGGCCCGGTCCATCGCCCAGTGGCTACCGACGGCCACCGTCGTAATGCTGACCGTCAGCGACGAAGAGGACGATGTGTACAAGGCGTTACGGGCGGGCGCCGGCGGCTACCTACTCAAAGACACCGCCCTGGTGGACATCGCGGCGTCGATCCGGACGGCGGCGTCCGGTCAGGCCGTGCTGTCACCGACCATGGCCGCCAAGTTGGTCGAGGACTTCGCCCGGCCGATTCCTG
>JBHELO010000109.1:0-37677 GCA_046263055.1 Acidimicrobiales bacterium
CGGTTACCACGGTCCTGTGGTGCAGCTTGGAGTGCACGCCGCCCTGTCAAGGCGGAGGTCGCGAGTTCAAATCTCGTCAGGACCGCCCCGGTCGGGTAGCTCAGTTGGTAGAGCGCGCGCCTGAAAAGCGCGAGGTCACCGGATCGACGCCGGTCCCGACCACCGCAAGAGGGGAGGTCACCCGGCTTATGCGTGATCTACATGAGACTCGTAAGACCAGTTGACATGGATCCCATGGACAATCCCCACCCTCGGTGTGATGGGACTCCGCCCCCTGCACTACTCGGCCGCGACGCCCTGATCGATGCGAGCGAAGGCAGTTTCGGGTCCTGGACCCCTTACCGCCGCGGGGCGACTTCGATGATCGCGATCCACCTCCCCAGCTTCTCACCGCCGACTCGTCCCGCCGTGGGTCGGTGCGCCTGACGGTGGACGGCGCTGGATCGGCCGGCCGGGTGCAACAATTAACCCCGTGACTTCACCGTGGCGGGAGGAGGACCCGCTGGGGCGCATCGAAGCGGCCCACGGGATCGCCAACGTGGCGACGACCGGTACCGGATGGAGACGGACCACCGGTCGACTCCTGGCGTTGGCCGCCCTGGTCGTGTTCGCCTCCGGGATCACCATCGGGATGCTCCTAGCCTTCCTGCGCTGACCGACGACCTCTGCGCCAGCCGCACGCTGTGGGGGCTGGGCAGCCCAGCACACCGACCGGCCGCGCAGGTGCCCTCGCCCTTGGCCGCGAAGATTCTTGCCGCGGTGGCTGGCCTCTGCGGCGGTCATCGCCGCCGTCGGCAACATCATGCTGCGGCGCGGAACTGGGCTCGGTGACACCCCCAGGGCGGTGACCGTCTTCGTTAGCGCGGGGCGCCGGCAGTGAGGCAAGATTGCGGATTGGCGAACGAAGAGCGTCGCGCCGCCGCACAACGGATCGGTCGGGTCGCCGCCGAGCTCAAGATGCGCCGTCGGCGGCTCGACGTGTACCAGCAGTCCGCCGACTGGCCCGGGAAGGAGCCGGCGTGGCGATCCGAGTTGTCCCAGTACGACAAGTTCCTGCTGCTCGCGGCGTCCATGCTCGACGTCGCCGCGCCGGAGCACGACGGGGCGCTGCTGGCACCCGAGGTGCGGGCCCTCGTGGAGGACCGCCTGTCCCAGTCCGGCCTCGACGTGTGGGCGCCTCGGGTGACCCGGGCCGGCGGCTGCTACTGACCCTCGCCGGAGGACGACGAGAGGGTTCCCGCCTCTGCTCTCCTGGGCACCCTCGACCCGAGCCCTGGACGAATGGGCGACGCCCGGTGGGCGGGCGGTCAGTGGTCCGCATCCGGCGCCGGGCGCAGTTCCGGGTCGTCCGGGCCGTCCCGGCCGTCCCGGCTGTCGGAGGAGGGGCCGGTGTGGGGGACGACCACGTCGGGAGCCACCTCGCCCACGGTCGGGTAGAGCGTGCGGAGCAGGCCGACGGCCAGCGCCGCGCCGAGGAGCTGGAAGGCGACGAACGCCGGCGCCGACGACGGTCGGATGCCAGCGAACGTGTCGGTGAGGGTCCGCGCCATGGTCACCGCCGGGTTGGCGAAGCTGGTGGACGAGGTGAAGAAGTAGGCGGCACCGATGTACGCCCCGACCGCGAACGGGGCCACGCCGGGTCGTCCGGCGCGGACGACGCCGAAGACGACGAGCAGGAGCCCAAGGGTGGCCACCGCCTCGCCCAGCCACAGGCCGCTGCCGGTCCGTGACGTCGTCGACCATTGCAGGGCGGGCAGCGAGAACATGAGGTTGGCCACGATGCTCCCGAGGCCCCCGCCCACGAACTGGGCGACGAGGTAGCCGGCGGCGTCTCTCGTCGGCAGGCCGCCGAACACGCGGTCGACGATGGTGACGGCCGGGTTGAGGTGTGCGCCGGAGACCGGTCCGACGGCCAGGATCACCGCCACCAGGGCGGCGGCGGTGGCCGCCGCGTTCTCGAAGAGCTGGAGGCCGACGTCGCCCGGGCTCAGACGCTGGGCGGCGATGCCCGAGCCCACGACGGCGGTGACGAGGAAGGCGGTGCCGACGAGCTCGGCCACCATCCGGCGCAGCAACGGCGCTGGTCGCCCGTCGGCCACCTCAGCAGCAGGGGCGGCGGCGGGCGCCCGGAATCGGTGCCTGCGCCGCCGGCTCCGCCAGGGCCGCCCCCAGCCAGGCCAGCCGCTCGGGTCGGAGGCGGTAGTCGGTCCAGTACCGGTGGCGGTCACTCTCGACCAACCCCGCCTCCCGCAAGGCCTTCAGGTGGTGGCTGACCAGGGGCTGGGTCGCGTCCAGCGGCTCCACGAGGTGGCAGACGCACAGCTCTTCGCCCGCCAGTGCCTCCACGATGCGGTGCCTGAGGGGATCGGCCAACGCCGACACGCAGGCGAGCGGGGCGGAGGGTGCACGGACGCTCATCTGCACAAACTCTCGTTGATGAAGATGGTCGGCGCCAGCACGCCCCGCTGACCGGCCCAGCGCCGGGAGGCCGTACGGCCCGGGATCGCCGACGTCCCTACGGCTTGGACCCGGCGACGTCCAGCGACGGAGGGCCCACCTCGCGACCGACGCTCAGGATGGCGTCGAAGAACAACGACGGGCGCCCCCACAACGAGTTGACGAAGATCGTTGTGACGCTCAGGGCCATGGCCACCATGGCCCACACCGGGTAGACGATGCCGGTGGCGGCGAGGGGGATGCCGATCCCGTTGAAGGCGAAGGCCAGCGTCACATTCTGTTTGGTCTTGCGGTAGGCGTGGCGGCTGGTCTCCCGGGCGGTGAGGATGGCATCCAGGCGATTGCCCATGATGACGATGTCGGCCGACTCGATGGCGATGTCGGTCCCGGCTCCCATGGCGATCCCCACGTCGGACTGCATGAGCGACGGGGCGTCGTTGACGCCGTCGCCCACCATGGCCACGCGGCCGTGGCGCTGGAGCGACCGGACGACCTCGGCCTTCTCGTGGGGCAGGACGCCGGCGTGGACCTCGGCGATGCCGAGCTGGGCGGCCACCCGCTCGGCGGACCGGAGGTTGTCGCCCGTCAGGAGCACGGGGCGGATCCCGATCCGGCCCATGGCGGCCACCGCCTCGACGGCGTCGGGGCGGAGACGGTCATCGAAGGCGATGGCCCCGAGCAGTTCACCGTCGCGGCTGGCGCCGACGACGGTGCGGCCCGCCTCCTCGAGGGCGGCGATGCGAGCGGACAGCGCCGAGAGCCCCACCCCCTCGTCGGCGAGGAAGCTCGGGCGCCCGACCAGGACCCGGCCACCGTCGATTCGCGCCGCCACGCCCCGGCCGGCGAGGGAGTCGAAGTCGTCGACGGTCGGGATGTCGAGACCCCGCTCCACCGCGGCGGTGAGCACGGCCTGGGCCAGCGGGTGCTCGGAGGAGGACTCGGCGGCAGCCACCAGGGCCAGCAGCTCGTCCGCATCGCCAACCGCCTCGATCTCGCGCACCGTCGGGCGTCCCTCGGTCAGCGTGCCGGTCTTGTCCAACACGATGGTGCGCACCAGGCGGAACGCCTGGAAGGCCTCGCCGGTGCGCATGATGATGCCCTCGTCGGCCGCCTCGCCCGCCCCCCGCACGATGGACAGGGGGGCGGCGATGCCCACCGCGCACGGATACCCCATGACCAAGACGCTCAGGGCGGCGAATGCGGCGCGGCGGATGTCGACGTCGCCGCTCACCGCCCACGAGCCGAGGGCCCAGCCTCCGAACGAGGCGAGGGCCACCACCAGCACCGTGGGGGCGTAGATCCGCAGGATGCGGTCCACCAGGTGGAGGATCCCAGGCTTGAGGGCACGGGCGTCCTCCACGTGGCGCACGACCTGGGCCAGGAAGCTCTCCTCGCCGACGGCCGACACGGCCACCACCAGCGTCCCGCTGCCGTTGATGGAGCCACCTCTGACCGCGTCGCCCGTGGATCTCTCCACCGGCACCGGCTCACCGGTCACGAACGACTGGTCCACCGCCGAGTGCCCGTCCACCACCTGGCCGTCTACGGGCACCCGCTCACCGGGGCGGATCCGCACCAGATCCCCCACCACCACCTCGGCGATGGGCACCTCGCGCTCGATGCCGTCGCCCACGACGCGCGCCACGTCGGGCTGGAGGTCCAGCAGCCGCTTGACGGCTTGGGAGCTGCGGGTCTTGACCAGCAGCGACAACCATTCGGAGAACAGGTGGTAGGTGGTGACGAGCACGGCCACCCCGAAGAACGGACCGGTGGGGTAGTGGTCGGGGCGGAAGTCCAGGCCGATGATCCCGCCCACCAGGCCGGCGAACGCCGCCGATTCGAGCATGACGTGCTGGTTGAGGATGCGTCGCCGGATCGACTGCACCGACATGGCAAGGATTCGGCGGGACAGGCCGAACACCATGAACAGGGCGAACCCGGCGACGATCCAGGGCACGGCGGCGTCGATGGCGCCGCTGATCTCGAGGACCAGCGTGCCCACCGTCAGCCCCGCCAGCCCGGCGGTACCCGCCACCGCGGTGGCCAAACCCTTCGGGCGCAACAACAGGTAGGCGACGGCCAGGAAGCTGAGCCCGACCGCCGCACACACGTACCAGAGCCCGGCCACCGACATGAGCACCGAGATCGTCTCCAGGCTGAAGGCGATGCCCCCGAGCAGGCGCCGGCCCTCGGCCACCAGCTCGGCTTCCTCCTCCTCGTACGGGCGGACCTTGGCCGGGTCACGGGCGCTGTACCCGATGTCCCGCAGGGTGTCGACGAGGTGCTGGGGGCGCAGCCGGGTGGGGTCGTACGCCACCAGCGCCTGCTCGTGGGTGAGGCTCACGGCCACGTGCGCCACCCCCGGCTGGCGCCCGAGCGCCTTCTCGAGGGTTCCGGTGCACAGCGAGCAGTGCAGGCCGCCGATCCGAGCTCGGAACCGGGCCAGGCCGTCGGGGCCGATCGTCTCGTCGAGCCACGCCGGCGCGCCCGACCGACCGTCGGACGGTGCGGGCGCGTCGCTCATTCCGGTCTCCTTGCCTGCCGCGGCTGCGGCACCTCCCATTGAACAGGTTCCCGCCGCTGGAAGGTCAACCAGGCGCGTGTCGAGTCCCTCTGGACCTTCTACCCCACTGGAAGCTCTAGGATCGATCCAGGATCGCTGGGAAGAGGAGAGCCCCATGATCACCCGGACGTTCAACGTCGACGAGGTCCACTGCGCCAGCTGCGAGCACACCATCCGCACCGCCCTCTCGCGCCTCCCGGGCGTGGCCGTCGTGGTGGCCTCGGCCGAACGCAACGACGTGAGGGTCAGCTTCGACGACAGCAAGGTGGGAGAGGACGAACTGCGGGCCACCCTCGGAGACGCCGGCTTCGAGCCCGTCTCCTGAGCGGGCGACGGAAGGCACCACGATGCGCATCGGGGAGCTGGCCGACCGGGTGGGTGTCAACCCCAAGACCGTCCGCTACTACGAGGGCATCGGACTGCTGCCCGATCCCGCCCGGCGCCCTTCGGGCTACCGCGAGTACACCGACCACGACGTGGACCGGCTCGGCTTCATCCGCACCGCGCAGCGCCTCGGCCTCACCCTCGCCGAGATCGCCGAGATCATCGCCTTCCGGGAGCGCGACGAGCGCCCCTGCGACTACGTCCTGGGGGTCCTCGATCGCCAGGTCGCCGACCTCGACCGCCGCCTGGCGGAGATGGCCGCGCTCCGCCGGGAGCTGATCGCGCTCAAGGGCAAGGCCGACCGCCTCTCCCGGGACGAGGGCTGTTACTGCGCCGTCATCGAACACTCCGTAGGCGCGGCACCAGGCCGATGAGCGGGATGGAGCGGGTACCGACGTTGGTGGGGGCGTTGCTGCTCGCGGCCACCGCCGCCTGCGCGGGAGGGACGCCGCGCTCGTCACCGCCCACCAGGCCCGCCGCGGTGCAGCGCCGCCAACTCACCTTCGGCGGTCAGCCCCGCTCCTACCGGGTCTACGCCCCCGCCACCCTCGAGGGTTCGCAGTTCCCGCTTGTCCTGGCCCTCCACGGCGAGGGCAACACCGCCGACAGCCTGGTGGAGACGACCCAGTTCGACCGCCAGGCCCAGACCGGGAACTTCATCGTCGCCTACCCGGAGGGCCTGGGCCTGTCCTGGAACGCTGGCCTGTGTTGCGGGCGGTCGATGTACGAGGGCGTCGACGACGTCGGCTTCCTCAATCGGGTGGTCGACGAGATCGAGCGCGACCACCCGATCGACCGAACCCGCGTCTACGTGGTCGGGATCTCCTCCGGGGCGTTCATGGCCTACCGGTTCGCGTGCGAGAGCGCCGGTCGGCTGGCCGGTGTCGGCTCGGTGGCCGGCGCCATGACCCTGGATGCGTGCAATCCGGCCCGGCCGCTGTCGGTCATCGAGATCCACGGGACGGCGGACCCGCTGGTCCCGTTCTCGGGTGGCCCCGTCCAGCCTCCGGGGGTGGCGTCGGCCGACGCTCCCGCCACCGCCGCGATGGCCGACCGCTGGGCGACCCTCGACGGCTGCCCGGGCCCGCCGCGGACCACGACCACGGCGGTCGTGACGACGACCACGTGGGAGGCCTGCCGGGCCGCCACCTCGGTGCGCCTGGTGAGCGTCGACGGCGGCGGTCACACCTGGTTCGCGCCCGGCCTGGGACCGGTGGCGGGCGCCGTCGACGCGACCGCCGACATCTGGGCCTTCCTGTCCGGCCGGCCTCGCTGACGCCGCGACACCCGTGGCGCTCACGAACGGCACCGTCGCCGCAGGGAGTCCCAGGGTCCCCGGCGGTCACGGCCTGACCGGGCTGCGGTCGTAGAGGCGGCGGGCCCAGCGGTACCCGAGGACGCTGAGGCCCGCGCACCATCCCACGGCGACGGCCGAGTAGCGAAAACACCGTGCCCTCGGCAACGTCGAGGTCGATCCCGTCGAGCACGACGGTGTCGCCGAACGGCTTGCGGAGACCGGTGGCCCGCACCTCCCACGGGACCCCGGGGGCCGTCACGCCGCGCCCTTCCCGCGCTCTCCGACATCCGCTCGGCGGAGGGTGATGTCGCCGAAGGAGGTGCGGGCCCGGACCTCCACCGTGTTCTCCGCGGGCCCCGGCGGCGAGCTGGTGTCGAGGAGGTTGCGCACGTGGCCGAAACCGGTGTGCAGGTCCAGCCAGGCGGCGACCCCGGCGCGCACGGCCACCTCGATGGTGCCGCATGCCGTCTCCGCCACTACGGCCCCGCCCGCCACCGCGCCGAGGTGGACGTCACCGTTCGCCGTCTTGGCCATCACTGCCGCGTGGGCGCGGCCCACCGAGATCGTTCCGTTGGCGGCCTTCACCTGGAGGTCGCCGCCGGCCTCGCCGATCCAGGTGTCGCCGTTGGCGTTCTTGATCGTGGCCGCGCCGTCGATGCGGTGAACCCTGACCGCCCCGGTCGCCGTGGTGAGGTCGGCCGGACCTGCGAGGTGCTCCACGGTGATGTCACCGGCGCCGGCCCGGTAGTGCATCTCCCCGAGCGTGCCGCGGGAGCGCAGTGTCGCCACCCCGACGGCGCCCCGGAGGAGCGAGCCGGTCGGCAGTTCCACCCGCACCTCGATCGACTCACCGTCCCCCCGGAAGGAGTACCGCCTCCATCCCTTGGGCGCCTTGATCAGGAGGGCGCCGTTGGCGTAGTCGACGCGGGTCTGCTGGGCGGCGGTGACGTCGGACCGGTTGGCAGGATCGCTCGGTCCCACCTCCACGACGGTGTCGGCCCGGTCGCTGGCCAGGACCAGGAGGTCACCGACGCCGAGGTCCAGGTTGACGGAGATCGGTTCGGGGGTGTCGAAGGTCGGCATGGCGGTCCTTTCTCGAGGTGGTGTCGCATGTTGCGGTAATGCCTGGACCGGGCAGGGCGGCTCAACGGGCCCAGCCGGTGAATCGTTGTGCTCCCTCAGGGCCGGGGCTCGCGGGCCGGCGTGACCTATCGGCCCGCTCCAGGGCGGCGGCGGCCGCTCGTACCAGCCAGGCGTTGACCGAGAGCCCCTCGACGGCCGCCGCCTCATCCACGCGGCCCTTGAGGTGGTCGGGCATGCGCAGGTTGATGCGCGCCATCGCCCCCTCGTCGCCGGCGGCAGCACCGAGAGGGGCGCCGCCCGTGGCCGACCACCCGTCGCCCGTTGTTGCCGAGCCGCCGGCCGGGTCGTCGGCCGTCTGGGCGCCGCCCGCCGGTCCGGCCGGCGCGGTCACCGCGAACTCGGGGTCACGCCCCCGGAGGCGTAGCTCCACCGATCCCGGTGCCAGCTCACAGGTGATCTCCGAGGCGGCGGCCGACAGGGCGTCGAGCAGGGCCAGGCGGATCGCCGCATCCAGGGGGGCGGCCATCCGCTCGGCCAGCGCTCGGGCGTCCTCGCCGCCGGTCCCGGCGGCAGCTGTCAGCTGGCGCTGGATCTCCTCGACGTACGGCCCCAGGTCCATGGCGCCATGATGGCACCGCCGTGGCATCACGTCAACGCCTTGAGGTGCCATTTGCGAACCACCGTGTGCCAGGGAGCCGCCCGGGCAACTTGGGGGGCCGGCGTCCGGCGCCGGCTCGTTGGCGCCCGACGTCGGTGCCCGCTGGCCCAGCCGACCGACGGTCTCAAAGGGGATTGTGCGGACGGCCACAGTGCCGGCACAGCGCGCCAGTGGATCGTGCTGTTCGGCCCGAGCCCGTCGGGCCCACGAGCAAGGAGAGAAGCAATGAAACCCATGCGCAAGGCGGTGGTCGCGGCGGCGATGGTCGCATCCACCCTGACCGGGGGCGCCATCGGCGCAACCCTGTTCGCCGGAAGCTCCGCCGGGGCCCAGACGAGCTCCTCCACCACGGCGCCGGCCACCACCCCCGGCGGCGGCTCGACGGTGGCCCCGAGCGGCACCTTCCACTCCAACGAGAACGCCGCCCACGAGGCCGGGGAGAGCGCGGCCCGGGAGGCCCAGGAGGACGCCGGCCAGGCGCCGACCGTGCCCTGATCCAGTTCTCCTGCCCGCCGACAGGACCGTGCGCGCGACGATCCTGTCGGCTGCGGGCGAGCACCGATGACACGAGACCCGCCCCGGTATCGTCGGCCCGGAACAGCCGGGGGCGAGATGAACAGGATCATCCTGATGATGTCGGTGTCCGTGGACGGGTTCTTCGAGGGGCCGGACCACGACCTGAGCTGGCAGCTCGTGGACGACGAGCTGCACCGGCACTTCAACGAGGAGCTCGGCGCCATGGCCGCCTTCTTGGACGGCCGCGTGACCTACGAGCTGATGGCCGGCTACTGGCCGACGGCCGACGCCGACCCGGCCGCCCCCGCGCCGATAGCCGAGTTCGCCGGCATCTGGCGGGACATGCCCAAGGTCGTGTACTCCCGGACTCTCGAGCGCGCCGGCTGGGGTTCCACGGTGGCCAGGGAGGTCGTGCCCGAGGAGGTCCGGGAGATACAGGCCCGGGCCGAGGGCGACCTGGTGGTGGGCGGGGCCGACCTGGCGGCGTCGTTCCTCGGCCACGACCTGATCGACGAGCTCCGCCTGTACGTGCA
This sequence comes from Acidimicrobiales bacterium, assembly GCA_046263055.1. Classification (GTDB taxonomy): domain Bacteria; phylum Actinomycetota; class Acidimicrobiia; order Acidimicrobiales; family AC-14; genus DATAQC01. The sequence continues at coordinate 9,492 of JBHELO010000109.1, forward strand.
CCCGGTGGTCATCGGTGCCGGCACGCCCCTGTTCCGGCCCGGCACGAGGATCGACCTGCAACTGGCCGAGGTGCGGACGTTCGCCAGCGGGGTGGTCCTCCTGCGCTACCGACGTCCGGCGCCAGCCGGCGACGGGAGCCGGCCGCCTACCTGAGCGCGATGCCGGCGGCGGGCCGGCCGGCGGCCGTCACCGCGGTGGCCGGCGGGACCGGGGCGGGCGGGGGTGCCACCGGGGCGTGGTGGCTGAAGAATCCCCATACGATGCGCTCGGCGGACGGGGTGGCGGCGTCACCGGCCGGCCAGGCGTGGCTGCCCCCGGCGTACTGGGCGTAGGCCAGGCGGGTCCCGCCCCGACAGCCCGTCCACGCGGTGTGGGTCAGCGAACCGAGGTGGACGACCGCGGGGGACCCGCTGCACCCGTCGGCCCGGCGCCACGCGGCCACCAGGGCGCCCACCGTGGGCTCCCGGAACCCGTTGACGGTCCGCGGCGGCGAGCCGGCGTCCATGGCCAGCAGCGGGTCGGCGGTGGACACCACCTCGAGCAGGGACACGGGGTGCGGATTGGGGCACGAGTCCACCGACACCGCCTCCACCGCCGCCACTCCGGCGAACAGGTTCGGGTCGGCGCAGGCCAGGTGCAGGGCCAGGCGGCCGCCGTTGCTGTAGCCGGTCAGGTAGACGGCCCGGGATGAGGCGTCGGGCTGGGTGGCGAGGGTGCGGTGCACGGCGGCGGTGACGAACTTGACGTCGTCCACGCCGGCGGTGTGAGCCTGGCCGCAACACGCACCGGCGTTCCACGACTCCCTATAGCCGGCCGGGTACACGACGATGGCGGGCCCCACGAGGGACTCGAACCCGGTCATCGCCTCGGCCCCTCCGGGTGTCATGTTCCGCCCGTGCAACACCACCAGCACGGGCAGTGGGACGCGGGAGGGAGCGGCCGGGCGGACCACCACGTACGTGCGCTGGAGGCGGCCGACGGTGATGGCCGACGACGTCCGCACCCACGAGGGGGGCGACTCGGCCGAGACCCGGGCCGTGCGGGTGGGCGGCTGGATCAGCACGGCTCCTACAACGGCCGCCACCGCCACCCTCTCGCACCAGCGCAACCCCATCACCGGCTGCCCAGGGTGCCAGGTCCAGGGTTCCAATGATCGGCGGACGGGCGGATCAGTACATCATCCGGGCGTCCCGGTAGTGCTTGAACTCGATGAGGTTGTCCGAGGGGTCGCGCAGGACGAATGTGAGGTGCTCCTCGGCCATGCCCTCGAACCGGGGACGCATCGTCCGGAAGAGCTCCAGCTTGCGCTGCTCGGCCAACGCAAGCACGGCGTCGAAGTCCTCCCGGGCCCGGAACGTCACCCCGAAGTGGCGGGGGTACAGCTGGAGATCGTCGGCCCCCGCGCGGCCGGGGACCGGCGGCTCGATGAGGTGGCACACCACCTGGTCGCCGAAGAAGTCGAGGGTGATGCGGTCCGGGTAGCGGCGGGCCAGATGGCAGCCCAGGCCGGCCACGTAGAAGGCCTGTGCGTCGCCCAGGTCCCACGCCGGGATGGCCAGGTGGAAGGCGTCTCGCTGCTCACGCATACGCGGCCACCGTCTCGAAGTGGAGCAGCGTGTCGGCCCGCAGCCCCAGGCGCAGGGTCTCCAGGCCGATCACTTCACCGACCGCGATGTTGCCGAGGTTGGCGTTGGCCCCCAGGCGGGTGACGAACTGGGTCTGGAGGTCCTTGGTTGGGGCCTCGAAGAGCAGGCGGTCGGCGTCGATGCCACTGTCGAGGATGTCGTCGAGGAGCTCGGCCCGCAATGTCCCGTCCGGCCGGCAGGTGCCGCTGCGCCCGTTCTCCCGGGCCTCGGCGATGACCAGCGACGAACCCGCCTCCAGGTCCTCGCCTATGGAATCCACCCAGTTCGACGACGACAGGCGCTCGGACCGCCCGGCGTCCTTGAAGCCCACCTCGCTGACCACGTCGAACTCGCGGGCGCAGGTGCGGATGTAGGCCGCCTTGGCGCTGTTGGTCAGCGGGATGGTGCCGTTGGAGACCTCCACCGTCGACGCCCTCCAGTGGCGGCACAGCTCCAGGAACGACTCGAACCGGTGCTGGACGACGAACTTCTCGAAGAGGGTCCCGCCGAACCAGAAGCGGATGCCCTGGTCGCGGAGGCAGTCGATCTTGCGGTCCAGCGTGTCGGTCACCAGGCACGTGCCCCAACCGAACTTCACGGCGTCGATGTGGGCGGCGGCGCTCGACACGGCGTCCACGAAGTACGACAGCGGCAGGCCGTTGTCGATCACCATGGTGAGGCCCGCCCGCCTCGGCTTGGCCGAGCGGTCGGGCAGCGAGAGGTACGACGGGCTCATGACGGGCTCCTTTGCACGAGGGCGCGCCTGAGCTCGGCGCGGCGGACCTTGCCGGTCGGGCCGGCGGGCAGGGCGGCGACGACGGTGATGGACGCCGGCCGCTCGAAGCGGCTGAGGGCGGACCGGCAGCGGTCCTCGAGGTCGGCGGTGACCGAGGTGTGGTCGGGGGCCGCGTGGTCGGGGGCGGCAGCCTCGCTCCGGCCACCGGCACCGGCGGGCGGGGCGGCCAGCAGGACGACGGCCACCGGCTCCTGGCCGAGCACGGGGTGGGGCCGGGCGACCACCGCGGCGGCCGCCACCCGCGGGTCGCCGAGGAGGACCTCCTCGACCCGGCGGGGGTACACCTTCTCCCCGCCCCGGTTGATCACGTCGTCGACCCGGCCCACCAGGTAGAGGAAGCCGTCGCCGTCCAGGCGGCCCAGGTCGGCGGTGGAAAGCCAGCCGTCGGAACCGGCAGGCGTCACGCCCGGGCCCCGGATCTCTACCTCGCCCACGCGCTCGGCGGGCAGTGTGCGCCGGTCGGCGTCGACGATCCGCAACTCGATGCCCACCGGCCGCCCCACCGACCCGGGCCGGCGCCCGGCGGGGGCCAGCGGGTTGGCGGTGATCTGGCTGGCCGCCTCGGTCATCCCGTAGGTCTCGAGCACCCCGATCCCGCACCGGGCCTCGAAACGCCGGCGGACGGCGGCCGCCAGCGGCGCCGACGCCGAGCGCACGAAGCGCACCCGGTCGGCCACCGCCCGGTCGGGGGGCGGCTCGGCCGCCAGGACGGTGAGGATGGCGGGGACGGCGTTGACCCAGGTGACGTCGTGGGCGGCCACCGTCGCCCAGAACGTACGCCGGGAGAAGCGGCGGTCGACCACCAGCCTGCTCCCCGCCACCAGGGTGGTGAGCACCCCGACGACGAGGGCGTTGACGTGGAACAGGGGGAGCGGGCAGTACCCGCGGTCGTCGGGACCGATGCGGTGATGAGCCACCACCGCCCGGGCGGTGTGGAGGAGCTGAGCCTCGGTCAGGGCGACGGACTTCTGCCGCCCCGTGGACCCCGAGCTGGAGAGGACGACGGCCGCCCCGGGCGACACGTCGGGCAGGCGGGGCGGGACCGTGGCGTCGGGGTCGACGGGCACCACGGTGACACCCGCCGCCAGTGCGGCCAGGAAGGTCGTGGCCGCCCCCAGTGGGTCGGGGTCGGCCAGCACCGCGGCCGGCAGGGCGGGGACACCTCCGGCGGGCCCCCGGTCGGCCCCGACCGCCACCGAGGGATCGGGGCCGGCGCCCACCGGCACCTCGCCGGCGCACCACCGCTCGGCCCGAGCCTGGATCTCGCGCCACGAGACCTTGCGTCCGCTGGCCCCCTCGACGAAGGCCACCCGGGCGGGCGTCGCCCGGGCCCGCTCGGCGAGGGGGTCACGAACCGTCATGGGGCGATCGTCGCCTGCCCGGCTGCGAAGACCCGGAGCCTCTCCTCAGCACTTCCTGTGAGCTGGGGCAGGGGCGAGGGGGCGAGCCGGCGGCGCCCGGTGAGGGCGAGGGACAACGGCGTCCGCCGGGCGGCCAGGGTCAGCAGGGCGGAGCCCACCGTCGCCCCGGCGAAGGCAACGACGGTGGCCACGGGCGCCGGCAGCCGCTGGCCGTTGTTGCCCAAGCCGGCGGCCAGGAGGAGCTGGAGCACCAGGGGGTGGGCCAGGTAGACGCCGAAGCTGATGTCCGACGCCGTCCGCACCGCGTGCTGGTGGCGACGGTCGCCCGCCGCCCATCGAGCGCCGGCCACGTACAGCAACAGGGCGGCGGCCAGGCACGTCAGAGCCATGGCCGGTTGGAGGACGTCGGCCGCGTCCCGAGGGGCCCGGCCCGGGAGCTGGGCCACATAGGCCACCAACGCCAACCCGGCGGCTCCCAGCGCCACGCCCACGACGGCCCGGCCCCGGCGCCGGACGACGTCCTGCACCCCGGGCAGGTGCACCGCCGCGTAGCAGCCGGCCAGCACGTACAAGGCGTAGGTGGGCAGCAGCTCGTAGGACCTGTCCCAAAGGGCGCCGGCCGGGCCGGAGGGAGAGGCGGTGGTGTGGTGCACCGAGAGCCAGGCCAGGTTGGCGACGCCTACTCCTGCCAGCACGGGCCACGCCCGCGAGGCGGTGGCCTGCACGAACCGCAGGAGCAGCGGGAAGGCGAGGTAGAGCTGGAGGGTGACGAGCAGGAAGTACAGGTGGTACTCGGCCCCGCCGGTGCGCAGGTCGGTGAGGAGGGCGCCCACCGACACCGTGTGGTGGGGATCGGTGGCCACCCCGTCCAGCCAGTACAGGACCGTCCAGGCCACGTAGGGCATGGCCACGAAGGGGAACCGGCGGCGCCAGAAGGACCGGGCGCCCGGGTAGCGGCGCAGGGCGGAGTGCACGAGGACGAAGCCCATGAGGGCGAAGAACAGCTCCCGCCCGAACTGCAGCAGCATCAGCGCGCCGGCCGCCACCACGTTGGACGGCCGCTCGGTGAAGGCGATGGCGTGGACGGCCACGACCGCACCGAAGGTCAGGATGCGGACGACGTCGATCTCGTGGAGATGGTCGGCGCGCAGGTCAGCCACCGGAGCCACCATGGCGACCCGGGCTGGGAGCACCCTGGGGCGCTCCTGTCACCCCCCTGTGGGCCGGCAGCGGCAGCCGGCGGGCGGCCGTAGGGGCGGCTGTGGGTGGGCGGCTAACCTGCGCCACCGGCCGCGTCGGTCGACATCGGAGGGGGGGCGCCATGGCAGCGAGGACGAGGATGCGACCCCGTGCCGCCGTGGCCGGTGCCCTGGCCGGCGCCCTCGCCCTCGTGCTGGCCGGGTGCGCCGGTGGCCAGACCGAGCACCACACCATCACCGCCGCCCTGGTGCAGGGCAAGGCCGGGTTCGACCCCGCCACCGTCACCGTCCACCACGGGGACACCGTGGACTTCACGGTGCTCAACACCACCGACAAGACCCACGGCTTCTCGATCCAGGGGTACGGCATCACCAAGCTGTCCGATCCCTCCGCCGGCCCCCTTCACGTGCGGTTCACCGCCGGCAAGGCGGGGACGTACAAGATCTTCTGCCAACTCCATCCCACCCATCAGACGGCCACCCTCACCGTCGTCTGAGGGGTCGGCCGTGCCGATGACCCGGGCTAGCCTGCTCCGGTGCGCGTCTTCGACGGGATCGGCGGGGACAGCTACGAGCAGGTCGTGTACTGCCACGACCGCCCGAGCGGCCTGCGCGCCATCGTGGCCGTCCACTCAACCGTCCTCGGCCCGGCCCTGGGGGGCACCCGCTTCTACCCCTATGGCTCCGAGGACGACGCCCTCACCGACGTGCTCCGCCTGGCCCGGGGCATGACCTACAAGGCGGCCGTCGCCGGCCTCGACCTGGGCGGGGGCAAGGCCGTCATCCTCGGTGACCCGGCGTCCACCCGCAGCGAGGCGCTGCTGCGGGCCTACGCCCGCCACGTGGACGCCCTGGGCGGGCGCTACCTCACCGCCGAGGACGTGGGGACCACCCAGGCGGACATGGACCTCATCCGCCGGGAGACGCCCTTCGTCACCGGGATGAGCCAGGAGCTGGGCGGCTCAGGGGACCCCTCGGCGGCCACCGCCTACGGCGTGGTGTGGGCCATGCGGGCCGTGGCCCGCCACCTGTGGTCCGACCCCAACCTGGCCGGGCGCCACGTGGTGGTGTCGGGCGTCGGCAAGGTGGGCGGCCACCTGGTGCGCCACCTGGTGGAGGAGGGTGCCCGGGTGACCGTGGCCGACGTCGACCCCGCCGCCGTCCGCCTGGCGGTGGCCGAGCTGGGCGTGGAGGCGGTCCCGGTGGAGACGGCCCACGCCACCCCCTGCGACGTGTACTCGCCCTGCGCCCTGGGGGCCGTCCTCAACCCCACGACCATCCCCGAGCTGCGCTGCGCGGCAATCGTCGGGTCGGCCAACAACCAGCTGGCCGACGCCGATTGCGCCGACCTGCTGGAGAAGGCCGGCGTCCTCTACGCCACCGACTACGTCGTCAACGCCGGTGGCCTCGTCAACATCGCCGAGGAGCTGGCGCCCGGCGGGTACCACCAGGAGCGGGCCTACGCCGCCGTCCGCCGCATCTACGACACCACTGCCGCACTCCTGGCCGCCGCCGAAGCAGACGGGGTGACCACCACCGACGCCGCCGACCGCCTGGCCGAGCGGCGCATCGACGAGCTGGGCCGGGTCTCCCGGATCCGCCCGGCGGCGCGGAGGTAACCGATGGCCAGAGCCGTCTCCAGCCCCGCCGCCGCACCTCCCGAGGCGGGCGTCCCGACCCCCGCCGACCGCCACACCGCCCTCGGCCTGGGCGCCGACGACCTGGTGGCCATGTACCGCACGATGCTCCTGGCCCGGGCGTGCGACGACAAACTGTGGCAGCTGTCGCGAAGCCGCCAGATCCCGTTCATGATCCCCGGGAAGGGCCAGGAAGCGGCCCAGGTTGGCTCGGCGTGGGCGTTGCTGCGGGGCCACGACGTGGTGCTGCCCTACTACCGGGACGTGGGCGTGGTCCTGGCCATGGGCATGACGCCCTACGAGGTCATGCTCAACGGTTACGCCCGCCCCGACGACCCGAACTCGGGCGGCCGCCAGATGCCCTACCACTGGGGGTCGAACCGGCTCGGCATCATCACCGGCTCGTCGCCCATCGGGACCCAGCTCCCGCACGCCGCCGGCCTGGCCAAGGCGTCGCAGATCGCCGGCGACGACAAGGTGACGGTCTGCTGGTTCGGCGAGGCGGCCTCCTCCAAGGGCGACTTCCACGAGGCCCTCAACTTCGCCGGCATCCACCGCCTGCCGGCGGTGTTCGTGTGCGAGAACAACCTGTACGCCATCTCGGTCCCCATGGGCCTCCAGTCGGCGGTCGAGGATGTGGCCGACCACGCCCCGGCCTACGGCTTCGGGGGCGTGGTGGTGGACGGCAACGACGCGCTGGCCGTGTACGGCGCCACACGCGACGCGGTGGGACTGGCCCGGGAAGGCGGCGGCCCCACCCTCGTGGAGTGCAAGACCTACCGCCTGCGGCCCCACACGTCCGACGACGACGACAAGGCCTACCGGGCCCCCGAGGAGGTGGAGGCCTGGCGGCAGAAGGACCCCCTACCCCGGATGGCTGCCTACCTGGCCGGCCACCGCCTGCTGGGGCCCGACGACGACGCCGCCCTGCGCGCCGAGGTGGACGCCGAGGTGGAGGAGGCCGCCCGCCGGGCCGAGGAGACGCCCGAGGGCACGCCCGATCTGGCGTTCACCAAGGTGTACGCCCGCCCCCTGCGGCCCATCCGCGGCGCCCCGGCGTCGGTGGCCCCCCCTCCGCCGCCCCCTCCGTCACCGGCGCCGCCCACCGAGGGCGTGGAGCGCAACGTGCTGGAGACGGTGCGGGAGACGCTGCGCTCGCTCATGGCCGAGGACGACGGCGTGGTGGTGCTGGGCGAGGACGTGGGCCTCCTGGGCGGCGTCTTCCGGGCCACCGACGGGCTGCAGCGCCAGTTCGGGCCGAACCGGGTGATCGACACGCCGCTGGCCGAGTCGTCCATCGTCGGCATCGCCATCGGCATGGCCATGGCCGGCCTGCGCCCGGTGGCCGAGATCCAGTTCGCCGACTTCCTGCACTCCTGCTTCGACCAGCTGGTGAGCGAGGCGGCCAAGATCCACTACCGGACGGCCGGCGACTTCACCGTGCCGATGGTGGTGCGGGCGCCGTGGGGGGGCGGCACCCACCGGGCCATCTACCACTCCCAGTCGGTGGAGGCCTTCTACGCCCACGTGGCCGGGCTCAAGGTGGTGTGTCCCTCCACCCCGGCCGACGTGGCCGGCCTCCTGCGCTCGGCGGTGGAGGATCCCGACCCCGTCATCTTCCTGGAGCACAAGAAGACCTACCGCCGCATCAAGGGCCCCGTGCCCGACGGGTGGCGGGTGCCGATCGGCGTGGCCGAGGTCGCCCGCCCGGGCGACGACGTCACCGTCGTGACCTGGGGTGTGCACCGTCACCACTGCCTGGCGGCGGCCGAAGCGCTGGCCGCCGAGGACTACTCGGTGGAGGTCGTCGACCTGCGCACCATCTCGCCCCTCGACCGCGACACCGTGCTGTCCTCGGTCGTACGCACCGGGAGGCTGCTGGTCGTCCACGAGGACAACGTGAGCTTCGGCGTGGGGGCCGAGGTGGCGGCGCTGGCGGCCGAGGAGGCGTTCTACGACCTCGACGCGCCGGTGCGCCGCCTGGCCATGGCCGACGTGCCGGCCATGCCCTACGCCATGCCGCTGGAGGCGGCGGTGATGATCGGCCCCGACCAGATCACCGCCGCCTGCCGCTCGCTGCTGGAGGAGTGAGCGCGGCGACTGCCGGTGTGGGCGGGGCCACGGTGGTGGCCACCGACGTCACCCGGGCCCACGGCACCTTCGTGGTGCTCGACGGCGTGAGCGTGGTGGTCGGGCCCCGGGCCCGCATCGGGGTGGTGGGGCCCAACGGCGTGGGCAAGACCACGCTGCTGCGGGTCCTGGCCGGCGTGGAGGAGCCCGACGGTGGCCGGGTCACGCTCGCCCCGCCCACCGCCACCGTGGGCTACCTGCCCCAGGAGGTGGACGCGGTGGTGGGCGAGACGCTGGCCGCCTACCTGGCCCGCCGCACCGGCGTGGCCGCCGCCGACGCCGAGCTGGAGGCGGCGTCCGCCCTCCTCGGGAGCGGGGAGCCGGGCGCCGACGACCGCTACGCCACCGCCCTCGACCGATGGCTGGCCCTGGGTGGCCCCGACCTGGAGGCCCGGGCTGGCGCGGTATGCGCGTCGCTCGGACTGCCGGCCGACCGCATGGACGTGGCGGTGGCCGACCTGTCGGGCGGCCAGGCGGCCCGGGCCGCGCTGGCAGCCATCCTGCTGTCGCGCTTCGACGTGCTCCTCCTCGACGAGCCAACCAACGACGTGGACTTCGCCGGCTTGGACCGCCTCGAGCGCTTCGTGGCCGACTGGTCGGGCGCCCTGGTGGTGGTGTCCCACGACCGTGCGTTCCTGGAGCACACCGTCGACCGGGTGCTGGAGCTGGACGAGCACACCCGCCGGGCCACCGAGTTCGGCGGCGGCTGGACCGGGTACCTCGAGGCCCGGGCCACCGCCCGCCGCCACGCCCAAGAGGCCTACGCCGAGTACCGCGAGACGCGCGACGACCTCCGGGACCGGGCCCGCACCCAGCGCAAGTGGGCGGAGACCGGCGCCCGGGCGGTGAAGAAGAAGGCCACCGACCACGACAAGGCGCAGCAGAGCTGGCGAGTCAACCGCACCGAGAAGCAGGCGGCCAAGGTGCGCATCACCGAGAAGGCGCTCGAGCGCCTGGACGTGGCCGACAAGCCCTGGCAGGGGTGGGACCTCCACCTGGAGCTGGCCCCGGCCGCCCGCAGCGGCGACGTGGTGGCCCGCCTGGTGGACGCGGTGGTGGAGCGGGGCACGTTCCGTCTGGGGCCCGTCAGCCTGGAGATCCCGTGGGCCGAACGCCTGGCCGTCACCGGCCCCAACGGCTCGGGCAAGACCACGCTGCTGCGGGCCATCCTGGGCGAGGTGCCGCTCGTTGCGGGCGAGCGCTGGCTGGGCCCCGGCGTGGTGGTCGGCGAGCTCGACCAGGGCCGGCGGACGTTCGCGGGCGACCAGTCGCTGCTGGCCGCCTTCGAACAAGCGTCGGGGCTCCTGGCCCGCGACAGCCGGTCCCTCCTGGCCAAGTTCGGTCTCACCGCCGACCACGTCGGCCGCCCCGCCGGGCGGCTGTCGCCCGGCGAGCGAACGCGGGCCACCCTGGCCCTGCTCATGGCCGCAGGCGCCAACTGCCTCATCCTCGACGAGCCCACCAACCACCTCGACCTGGCCGCCATCGACCAGCTCGAGCAGGCCCTCGACGGCTACGACGGCACCCTCCTTGTCGTCACCCACGACCGCCGCTTCCTCGAAGCCATGCGCATCACCTCGACCATCGACCTGGGCTGACCACGCGCCGGTGGTGGCGGATGCTGGCGATCACCGTTGCGGCCGACGCCACGAAGATGATCGGGCCGGCGACGCGCCCGAGCAGGGCGAGGGGTGACGGCCGGTCGCGACGCCACCGGGGCCACCGGCTATTCCAGGTGGACGTCGCCGGTGCCGGCGATGACGTCGCCGATGTCGCAGCTCTCGACGCCCGAGGCGCGCAACGAGTCGTGGGCCGAAAACACGTCGGCCGGGCGCACCACCGCCACCATGCCGATGCCGAGGTTGAAGACCTTGGCCATCTCCTCGTCGGCCACCGGGCCGAGGCGCTTGATCTCGGCGAACACCCGGGGTACTTCCCACGCCGAGGTCTGCACCACCGCGTCGCACCCCTTGGGCAGGACCCGGGCCAGGTTGCCCGCAAGCCCGCCGCCGGTGACGTGGGCTACCGCCCGCACCGGCACCGCCCGGCACAGCGACACGATCGCCGGGGCGTAGACCACCGACGGCCGCGACAGCTCGTCGGCCACCGTGTGGGCCGCGCCCGGCCACGCCGGGTCGTTCAACGCCAGGCCGGCCACGTCCAGCAGGACGCGGCGGGCCAGCGAGTAGCCGTTGCAGCGCAGGCCGGGCGACGGCAGGCCGATGAGGCGGTCGCCGGGGCGCACGTCGTCGCCGGTGACCAGGCGCTCCCGTTCGGCCACGCCCACCGCAAACCCGGCCAGGTCGAACTGCCCGGCCGGGAAGAGGTCGGGGTTCTCGGCCATCTCCCCGCCGATCAGGGCGCACCCCGCCTGCCGGCATCCCTCGATCACGCCCTCCACGATCGACTCCACCTGGTCGGGCACCAGGCGGCCGACGGAGATGGTGTCGAGGAGGAAGAGCGGCTCGGCCCCGTGCACCACGATGTCGTCCACCACCATGGCCACCAGGTCCACGCCGATGGTGCCGTAGCGGCCGGTCATGGAGGCCACCAGGGCCTTGGTCCCGACGGTGTCGGTGGACGAGACCAGCACCGGGTGGCGCCACCGTCCCGGCTCGAGCGCGAACATGCCACCGAAGCCCCCGATGTCGCCCAGCACCTCGGGGCGGAACGTGGCCCGCACCTTGGACTTGATCCGCTCCACCGCCTCCTCGCCGGCGGCGATGTCGACGCCCGCCCGGGCGTACGTCTCAGCCACTGGGGTGCACAGGGTCGATCAGGGGCATGGCCACCGGCGGGTCGTCGACGATGGGCAGTGCGATCCCCTGGTCGTCGTCGCGGCGGGCCACCCCCGGCACCTCCACCGGGTAGGCGCCGGTCAGGCAGGCGGTGCAGAAGCCCGAGCCGGCGGCCCCGGTGGCCGTGACCAGGCGGTCGAGGTCCAGGTAGGCCAGCGTGTCGCAGCCGAGGTAGTCCCGCACCTGGGGGATGGTGAGGTCGGCGGCCAGCAGCTCGCTGCGGCTGCCGGTGTCCATGCCGAAGTAGCACGGCCAGCGGTAGGGCGGCGACGAGATGCGCAGGTGCACCTCGGCCGCCCCCGCCTCTCGCAGCAGCGAGACCATGGCTCGCGTCGTCGTGCCCCGCACGATGGAGTCGTCCACCACCACCAGGCGTTTGGCGGCGATGTTGTCACCGATGGGGTTGAGCTTCATGCGCACGCCCAGGGTGCGGTCCTGCTGGCTGGGCACGATGAACGTGCGGCCGATGTAGCGGTTCTTCACCAGGCCGTGGCCGAACGGGATGCCGCTGCGGCGGGCGTAGCCCTCGGCCGCGGGGATGCCCGACTCGGGCACGGGCATGACCATGGCCTCGCCCGCCGGGCTGCCGTCGACCGCGGCCGGCAGGGGCGCCTGCTCGGCCAGCAGCTCGCCCATGCGCTGGCGGGCGCTGTGCACGGTCTGGCCGTAGAGGCGGCTGTCGGGGCGGGCGAAGTACACGAACTCGAACAGGCACAGCTTGGGGTCGATGCGCTCGGCCGGGAAGGGGTGCAGGGACCGGGTGCCGGTGGTGTCGATGACCACCATCTCGCCGGGCTCGACCTCCCGCACGAAATGGGCACCCACGATGTCGAGGGCGGGCGTCTCCGATGCGATGACCCAGCCGGTGTCGAGCCGACCCAGGCACAGCGGGCGGAAGCCATTGGGATCGCGCACGCCGATGACGTGGGCGGCGTCCATGAGCACGAACGAGAAGGCCCCCTGCAGCCGGGGGAGCACCTTGAGGAGGGCCCGTTCCAGGTCGCGCCCGTCGCTGCGGGCGCCGGGGCCGGCGGCCACGATCTCCTCGGAGATGAGCTCGGCCACCACCTCGCTGTCGCTCTGCACGGTGCCGGGAAGCACGCCCAGGCCGGCGGCCAGCTCGGCGGTGTTCACCAGGTTGCCGTTGTGGCCGAGGGCGAACTCGGCGTCGCCCACCCCCCGGAAGATGGGCTGGGCGTTGCGCCACGTGCTGGCGCCGGTGGTGGAGTACCGGGTGTGGCCGATGGCCAGGTGGCCGTTCAGGGGCGCCAGGTTGCGCTCGTTGAACACGTTGGTGACGAGGCCCATCTCCTTGACCACGGTGATGTTGTCGCCATCGCTGACGGCCATGCCCGCCGACTCCTGGCCCCGGTGCTGCACCGCGTACAGCCCCCGGTAGGTCAGGTGGGAGACGGAGTGCCCGGGGGCGTAGACCCCGAAGACCCCACACGCCTCCGCGGGGCGGTCGTCGGCCACGTCGAGCATCACGCCCATTGTCCCCCGCGACGCCTGCCGACGGGGGCGGCGGTCATGGCGCCCGGCACCGACGGGCGGGTCATTCCCCCATGGCCTCGGGGAGGGCGCGGTGCCAGCGGGTGACGGCGACGTGCAGGGAGAGGTCGACGAGGCCGTCGACCACGAGGCGGTCGCCGCCCGCCGACCCGAGCGGCGTCAGGCCCACGCCGGCGGTCGCCGCCCGGCGCGCCACCTCGTCGGCGTGGTCGGCGGCCACACAGGCCACCACCCGGGACGGCGCCTCCGAGAACAGCTCCCGGTGGCTGCCCACCCCACCGACGCGGACGCCGACGCCCGAACGCACCGCCATCTCGGCCAGGGCCAGGCCCAGACCGCCGTCGGCCACGTCGTGTACGCCGGCCAGCAAGCCGTCGGCCACCAGCTCGCGCACCAGGGCGGCCACCGCCAGATGGGCGGCGGGGTCGAGGCTGGGCAGCACGCCGCCCACGTGCCCGTGCGCCTCCGCCGCCCAGCGCGACCCGGCCAGCTCCGAGGGGCGGGCGCCTACTCTGGCGCGCCAGCCGCGCTCAGCGCGCTCACCGCGCCAGAGAACGGATGGGGCGTGCGGCCCGAGCACGACGAGGTCGGCGCCGGCCACCAGGCCCACGCCCGGTGGGCGCCGGTCCAGGTGGTCGACGAGGCCGACCAGGCCGATCACCGGGGTGGGCTCGATGTCGGCCCCGCCCGACTCGTTGTACAGGCTGACGTTGCCCCCCACCACCGGGATGCCCAGGGCCCGGCACGCCTCGGCCATGCCGTCGACCGCCTCCGAGAGCTGCCACATCACCTCGGGGTGCTCGGGGTTGCCGAAGTTGAGGCAGTTGACGACGGCCAGCGGCCGGGCGCCGACGCACGCCGAGTTGAGCACCGCCTCGGCCACCACCAAGGCGGTGCCCCGCCGGGGGTCGAGGCCGCACCACCGGCTGTTGCTGTCGGTGCTCAGCGACAGCGCCCGGTTGCCGCGGGGAAGGCCGGGCGCCTTCAGGCGCAGGAGGGCGGCGTCGCCGCCCGGGCCCTCGACGGTGTTGAGGAAGAGCTGCGAGTCGTACTGCCGCCAGACCCAGGCGGTGTCGGCCAGCATGGCCAGCAGGGCGGGGCCGCAGTCGGCGGGGGCGGGCAGGCGGTCGGGATCGTCGCCCTGGCGGGCGTCCAGGTCGGCGGGCCGGCGCAGGGGCCGGGCGTAGCTGGGGGCGTCGTCGTGCAGGGACGCGGCGGGCACGTCGGCCAGCACCCGGCCGCCGGGACGGTCAAGGATGCGCAGGCGCCGGCCCTCGGTGACGGTGCCCACCACCGTGGCCCGCACCTCCCAGCGCCGGCACACGGCCAGCGTGGCCTCCAGGTCGTCGGGGCGGACGATGGCCAGCATGCGCTCCTGGCTCTCGCTGGTCATGATCTCGGGCGGGGTCATGCCCGCCTGGCGCAGGGGCACGGCCGAGAGGTCCACGTCCATTCCCACGCCACCTCGCGACGCCGTCTCGCTGGTGGCGCAGCACAGCCCGGCGCCGCCCAGGTCCTGGATGCCGACCACCAGCCCGGCGTCGTACAGAGCCAGGCACGCCTCGATCAGGCGCTTCTCCTCGAACGGATCGCCGACCTGGACGCTGGGGCGCTTGGCCTCGTCGGCCAGGACGCCGGCAGCCGCGGCGTCGCCGGGACCGTCGCCGCCCGGGCCGGCGGGCCCCGCGAAGCCGGCGGACGCCAGGACGCTCACGCCGCCGATGCCGTCGCGGCCGGTGGTGGACCCCAACAGCACGGCCAGGTTGCCGACGCCCGACGCCTGGGCCAGCACCAGGCGGTCCTGGGCCATGACGCCCACGCACATGACGTTGACCAGGGGGTTGCCGGCGAACCGGGGGTGGAAGGCCAGCTCCCCGCCCACCGTGGGCACGCCCACCGAGTTGCCGTAGCCGGAGATGCCGCTGACCACGCCCTCCAGCACCCACCGGCTGCGAGGGTCGTGGAGGGGGCCGGCGTGCAGCGAGTCGAGCAGGGCGACGGGGCGGGCACCCATGGTGAAGATGTCCCGCAGGATGCCGCCGGCCCCGGTGGCGGCGCCCTGGTAGGGCTCGATGGCCGACGGGTGGTTGTGGCTCTCGATGCGCACGGCCACGGCCACGCCGTCGCCGGCGTCCACCACCCCGGCGTTCTCGCCCGGTCCCACCAGCACCCACGGGGCCTCGGTGGGCAGCCGCCCGAGGTGGGCCCGGGACGACTTGTACGAGCAGTGCTCGGACCACATCACCGCGTACATGGCCAGCTCGAGGTCGTTGGGCGGCCGGCCGAGGATGCCCTCGATGGCGGCCGCCTCGCCGTCGGTCAGGCCCAGGGCCCGGTGGAGGGGGGGCCGGACGGCGGGCGGCGTGCCGGCCGGGGCAGCGGGTCCGGGCGGGGGCACCCCGCCACCGTACCGGACGGCACCGCCGGCCCGGGTGGACGCCGAACGGGAGTACCACCGGAAATCTGACCGCCGAGCTGGGATTTGAAATCCGGGCGCCGGGGCTGCACAATAGGTCAATGCCTACCAAGACCAAACCAACAAGATCCCCGATGTCCGATAGCCACAAGGCGGCATTGGCCGAGGGTCGGGAGCAGGGAAGAGCGGTCCGCCGGTACCTGGAGGCGCTCGAAGCGCACAAGCCCAAGCGCGGCCGCAAGCGCACGACGGAGTCCATGCAGAACCGTCTGGCCACCATCGAGGATCAGCTCCCGAACGCCGATCCGCTCACCCGGGTGCACCTCGTCCAAGAGCGAATGGACCTTGAGAACGAGCTGGCCGCAGGGGACAATGGGGTCGACATGACCGTATTGGAAGAGGAGTTCGTGGCCGCCGCCGGTCCCTACGGTCACCGCAAGGGGATCACCTACGCGGCCTGGCGGGAGGCCGGCGTGGACGCCGCCCTCCTCCGCCGGGCCGGCATCCGCAGGGGCGGCGGCGAGGGCTAGCGGGCCTGCTGGTCCCGGGCCGGCCGGCGGGGGCCGGCCCATCGGCACCGGTCATCTCGTGAACGATTGGGGCCTAGGCCCGGACGGGCGACGGCCGTCCCAGGCGACCAGCGGGGCCGGGCAGCCCGGCGGCGGCCAGCAACGACGCCAGCAGCGTCCTGCCGTCCTGGGACTCGGCGAGGGGATCAACGGCCCGCTCGGGGTGGGGCATGAGGCCCACCACGTTGCGGGCCGCCGAGCACACCCCGGCGATGTCGGCCACCGACCCGTTGGGGTTGTCGAAGTAGCGCAGCACCACCCGTTCGTCGGCCGTCAACTCGTCGAGGGTGGCCCGTGAGCACGTGTAACTGCCCTCGAAGTGATTGATGGGCAGGCGCACCACGTCTCCCACCGAGGCGGCGGACGTGAGCGGTGATTGAACCGTCTCCACCCGAAGGTCCACGGTCGCGCAGAGAAACCGCAGTCCGCGGTTCTTCTGCAGAGCGCCGGGGAGCAGGCCCGCTTCGGTCAGCACCTGGAAGCCGTTGCAGATCCCGACCACCGGCCCCCCGGCGGCGGCAAACTCCGACACGGCGGACATGATCGGGGAGAACCGGGCGATGGCGCCGGGGCGGAGATAGTCACCATGGGCGAACCCGCCGGGCAGCACCACGGCTTCCACGCCGGCCAGGTGATTGTCGGCGTGCCAGATCAGCCGGGCCTCGCCGCCGAGGGTGGTGACGGCGTCCACCACGTCGTGCTCGCAGTTGGACCCCGGGAAGAGGACGACGCCCACCGTGGCGGTCATCGGGGAGCCACCGTCATCCCACCGTCACCCGGGCGTCCTCGATCACCGGGTTGGTGAGGAAGCGCCGGCACAGCTCCTCCACCCGGCCTCGCGCCGACCCCTCGTCGTCGGCCTCGACGGTGAAGCGGATGGCCTTGCCGACCCGCACCCCGGCCACGCCCGCGAAGCCGAGGGCGGGCAGCGACCGTTCGATGGTCGCGCCCTGGGGATCCGCCACGTCGGGTCGGAGGGTGACCTCCACCATCACGGGGAACCTCATGGCCCGATCATGCCCCGCCGGTCCACGCCTCGAAGGGCTTTCCGGTGATGCGCTCGTAGGCGGCCACGTAGCGGTCCCCCGTCTCCCGCACCACGTCGTAGGGCAGGAAGGGCGGCGGGGGCGTCTTGTCCCAGCCGCTGGCCTCCAGCCAGTCGCGCAGGGGCTGCTTGTCGAACGACGGCGGCGACGTGCCCGGCGACCAGCTGTCGGCGTCCCAGAAGCGGGACGAGTCGGGGGTGAGCACCTCGTCGCACAGGGTCAGGCGGCCGTCCACCAGCCCCAGCTCGAACTTCGTGTCGCAGACGATGAGGCCGCGGGCGGCGGCGGCGGCCGCCCCCTGGGCGTAGACCGTCAGGCACACGTCCTCGGCCGCCCGGTACAGGTCCTCACCCACCAGCTCGGCGGCCCGGGCGGGCGAGATGTTCTCGTCGTGGAGCCCCTCGGCCGCTTTGGTGGACGGCGTCAGCAGCGGCTCGGGGAGGCGGTCGGACTGGTCGAGGCCGGCGGGCAGCGGGATGCCGCACACCGTCTGCGAGCGCTGGTACTCCTTCCAGCCCGAGCCCGCCAGATAGCCGCGCACGATGAGCTCCACGGGCAGCATCTCCGCCCGGCGTACCAACATGGCCCGCCCGGCGAGGTCGGGCCCGAGGTCGGCGGCGCCCGGCGGGAAGTCGGCCACGTCGGTGGACACCAGGTGGCCGGGGACGATGTCGGCCACCTCGGCCAGCCAGTGGGCGGTCACCCCGGTGAGCACCTTGCCCTTGCCGGGGATGGGCTCGGTCATCACCACGTCGAAGGCGGAGATGCGGTCCGACGTCACCATGAGGAGCAGGCCGTCGGCGGCGTCGTAGATGTCGCGGACCTTTCCGGAGTACAGCTTGGGCAGCGGGGTCACGGAGCCACGTCCTCCAATGCGTCGAAGACGGCGCCCGCGTTGCGCAGGGCCCGGGCCAGGCTGAAGGCGTCGTCCAGGCGGTCGGGGCCGAGGGGCACCCGGGGGTCGGCCTCCAGCACGGCGCGGAAGGGGCGCCGGTCGCGGTAAGCAACGGCGGCGTCGTCCTGCACGATGCGGTAGGCGGTATCACGGGTCAGGCCGGCGGCCACCAGGGCCAGGAGCACGGGCTGGCTGGACACCAGGCCGTAGGAGCGGTCCAGGTTCTCGAGCATGCGCTCCGGGTGCACGACCAGGCCCTCCACGATCCGGCGCATGCGGACCAGCACGTAGTGGGCGAGCAGCGACGAGTCGGGCAGCACGACCCGCTCCACCGACGAGTGGGAGATGTCGCGCTCGTGCCACAGGGCGACGTCCTCGAGCCCGGCGCCCAGGTTGCCGCGCAGCACCCGGGCCAGGCCGGCCAGGCGCTCGGCGGTGATCGGGTTGCGCTTGTGGGGCATGGCCGAGCTGCCCTTCTGGCCAGCCCGGAACGGCTCCTCGGCCTCCCCCACCTCCGTCCGCTGGAGGTGGCGGACCTCGGTCGCGAACGACTCGACGGAGGCACCCACCGACGCGCACGCCCACAGGTACTCGGCGTGGCGGTCGCGGGCCACCACCTGGGTGGCGGGCACCGGCCGCAGGCCGAGGGCGGCGCACACGTGGCGCTCCACCGCCGGGTCCACGTTGGAGTAGGTCCCCACCGCGCCCGACAGCTTGCCGACGGCGACGGCGGTCCGGGCCGCCTCCAGGCGGGCCCGGTCCCGG
The DNA here is from genome assembly GCA_046263055.1 of Acidimicrobiales bacterium. GTDB lineage: Bacteria > Actinomycetota > Acidimicrobiia > Acidimicrobiales > AC-14 > DATAQC01. Next base: position 28,242 of record JBHELO010000109.1, read on the forward strand.
TCGGCTTGCAGGCACCAGTGGGCCAGCTTCACGCCCATGGTGGTGGGCTCGGCGTGCATGCCGTGGGTGCGCCCGGCCATGGCCACGTCGCGCAATTCGAGGGCCCGGTCCTTGAGGGCCGCCACCAGGCCCCGGCTGGCCACCAGGAGGACGTCGGCGGACCGGGCCAGGGTGGCGCACAGGGCGGTGTCCACCACGTCGGACGACGTCAGCCCGTAGTGCACCCAGTTGGCGGCCGGGGGCCCGACGGCGTCCTGCACCACGTCGACGAAGGCGGCCACGTCGTGGTCGGTGACCGCCTCCCGGTCGTCGACCGCAGCCACCAGGGCGGCGTCCACCCGGGGGGCCCGCTCCCGCACCGCCTTGGCGTCCTCCTCGGGCACCACGCCGAGGGCGGCCCACGCCTCGGTGGCCAGCACCTCCACCTCCAACCAGGTGGCCAGGCGCGCTTCGTCGGTCCACAGCGCCGCCATCTCGGGCAGCGAGTACCGGGGGATCACGTCAGCCGCCCGCGCCGACGCCCCCGTACGGGGCAATTGCGCAAGTCGGGACCGGAGGCACACCCCCAGCTCGGGCGATTGCCCCCAGCAGGGCGGCCTTTGGCGGGCGGCGGGCGGGCGAGGGCGGGAGCGTGGTCATCGGGACTGGCGGCGGCGGTCGTCGAGGGCGGCGGCCAGGCGGTCGTCGGTGATGGCCAGCATCTGGGCGACCAGGAGGGCGGCGTTCATCGAGCCGTCGATGGCGACGGTGGCCACGGGGATGCCCCGGGGCATCTGGACGGTGGCGTACAGCGCGTCCACCCCGTTGAGGGCACCGCCCGACAGGGGGACGCCCACCACCGGCAGAGTGGTGTTGGCGGCCACCGCCCCGGCCAGGTGGGCGGCCATGCCCGCCCCGCAGATGATGGCGGCGTAGCCCGCCTCCCGCGCCCCTTTGGCGAAGGCGGCCACCCCCTCGGGGTCCCGGTGGGCGGACAGGACCCGCTCGTCCGCCTCCAATCCCAGCTCGCCGAGGGTATCGACGGCGCCGGCCATCTTGTCCTTGTCGCGGGGCGAGCCCATGAGCACGGCGACTTTCACGCAACCTCCTGAGGTCAGGACCGAACCTACCTGGGCAGTGCCGGCATCACGATCCAGCGGTTCTTTCGCTCGAGCGGCGCACTGAGCCTGGGCCTGGATCCTGAGGGTCGAAACGGGCGTCGGCGGCGCCAGCCGCAATGTCGGTGCGGTACTGCATGCCCGGGAATCGGACTTTAGCAACGGCCTGGTAGGCCCGCTCCCGGGCGGCGGCCACCCCGGGGGCGACGGCGGTCACCGCCAGCACCCTTCCCCCGGCGGTGACCAGCGGCGGCCCCGAGGTGTCATCGACGGCCGCCCCGCCGGCCCGGCCATCGGCGCCCCCGTGCCGTCCGGCGCCGTCGACGCTACGGGAGCGAGCGGCGCCCAGAGAGCGACGGCCGGGCGGATACGCGCCGTTCGGGGCGGCGTCCGCCGGGTCGTGGTGGTGGCTCGGGGCCATGGCGGCGGCCACGCCGGCGCAGTACACCCGGACACCGGGCACCGCAGCGGCCTCGGCCACGCCCCGGATGGGATCACCGGTACGGGGCGCCGCCGGGTAGCCGGGGGCGGCCAGGACGACGGTCACCGCCGCGTCGTCGGCGAACGACGGCTCGGACCGCAGGCGGCCGGCGGCGGCCTCGGCCAGGAGGGCGGCGAGGTCGCCGCGGTAGCGGGGCAGCACGACCTGGGCCTCGGGGTCTCCGAAGCGGACGTTGTACTCGAGCACCTTGGGCCCGTCGGCGGTGAGGATGACGCCCGCGTAGAGGACACCCCGGTAGTCGATGCCCCGGGTCCGAAGGGCGGCCAGCGTCGGCTCCACGGACCGCTCGACGACCTCGGCGACCACCGCCGGCCCGGCCACCGGCACCGGCGAGTAGGCACCCATGCCTCCGGTGTTGGGCCCCGTGTCACAGTCGCCCAGGCGCTTGGAGTCCTGGGCCGGGGCGAGGGGGACGGCCCGGGTCCCGTCGCACACGCACAGCACCGACACCTCGGGCCCGACCAGGCCCTCCTCCACCACCACCCGACGGCCGGCGTCGCCGAATGACCGCCCGGCCAGCTTGGCGGCCACGTCGTCGGCCGCCTCGGCGCGCGACCCGGTGACGAGGACGCCCTTGCCGGCGGCCAGCCCGTCGGTCTTCACCACGAACGGCGGGCTCAGCGTGCCGAGGTAGTTCACCGCCGGCGCCACCTCGGTGAACGCCCGGTGGCCGGCGGTGGGCACCCCCGCCTCCACCAGCAGGTCCTTCATCCACGCCTTGGAGCCCTCCAGCCGGGCGCCGTCCGCCCCCGGCCCGAACACCAGGCGCCCGGCGGCCCGGAGCCGGTCGGCCAGCCCGTCCACCAGGGGCGCCTCCGGCCCGATGACGAACAGGTCGGCGTCCACCCCCTCGGGGGGCGTGGGCACCGACATGGGGATGCCGGCGTTGCCGGGCGTCACTACCACGTCGGCGGTGGCGGCCAGGGCGTCGGCCAGGGCGTGCTCACGTCCTCCCGACCCCACCACGCAGACCCGCACCCGACGCCCGACCCCGGCCCTGCTGCTCAGATGACGAGGGTGCCGGGGCCGATGCCCCAGTCGTCGTTCCAGAGCTCGTCGCCCTCGTCGTCGTCGTCCTCGTCGCCGTCGTCCTCGTCGTCGGCGGCCTCCCCGGGCGGCGGGCCGAAGTCCACGAACTGCTCCCGCCCCGGGCCCACGCCCACCAGCCGCACGTGCACGCCCAGCTGGTCGGCCAGGAAGGCCACGTAGTCCTTGGCCGCGGGCGGGAGGTCGTCGAGGGACGTGGCCCCCGACAGGTCGGTGCGCCAGCCCGGCACCTCCTCGTAGACAGGGGTCACCTTGTGCAGAACCGACTGGTGGTAGGGCATGTGGGTGTAGCGCCGCCCGTCGCACTCGTAGGCCACGCACACCTTGAGGGTGTCGAAGCTGTCGAGCACGTCGAGCTTGGTCACCGCCACCTCGGTGAGGGCGTTGAGGCGGGCGGCCTGGCGCGCCATGACGGCGTCGAACCACCCGGTGCGCCGCCGCCGGCCGGTGTTGGTGCCGAACTCGTTGCCCCGCTCGACCAGGGCGTCGCCCGCCTCGTCCTCCAGCTCGGTGGGGAACGGCCCTGCCCCCACCCGGGTGACGTAGGCCTTGGCCACGCCGATGACCCGGGTGAGGTGGCCGGGGCCCACCCCGGCGCCCGTGCACGCCCCGCCGGCCACCGGGTTGGACGACGTGACGTAGGGATAGGTGCCCTGGTCGAGGTCCAAGAAGGTGGCCTGGGCCCCCTCGAAGAGCACGTTGGCCCCGGCGTCCAGGGCGTCGTGGACGAGGCCGACGGTGTCGGCGATCATCGGCTCCAGGCGGGGGGCCAGCTCGCCCAGGTAGAGGTCGGCGATGTCGTCCGCCGACAGGGCCAGGCGGTTGTACACCTTGGCCAGGACCAGGTTCTTCTCCTTGAGGGCGACGTCGAGCTTCTCCCGGAAGATCTTGGCGTCCTGCAGGTCCTGGACCCGGATGCCGACCCGGCTGGCCTTGTCGGCGTAGGCCGGCCCGATGCCCCGCTTGGTGGTGCCCAGCCGGTTCTTGCCCAGGTGGCGCTCGGTCAGGCGGTCCAGCTCGTGGTGGTACGGCATGATCAGATGGGCGTTGCCCGAGACCTTGAGGCGGCTGCAGTCCACCCCCCGGGCCTGCAGGGCGTCCACCTCGTCCACCAGGACGGCGGGGTCCACCACTACGCCGTTTCCGATAACCGGGGTGACCCAGGGGTAGAGCACGCCGCTGGGCACGAGCTGGAGGGCGAAGGACTCGTCGCCCACCACCAGCGTGTGGCCGGCGTTGTGGCCGCCCTGGTAGCGGACGACCACCTGCATCTCCCGGGCCAGGAGGTCGGTGAGCTTCCCCTTGCCCTCGTCCCCCCACTGGGTCCCCACGACCACAGTCCCGGGCACGCGTCTCCTCCGACACACAACCGACGGTCCGCGCAACTGGCGGTCCGCGCAACTGGCGGTCCGCGCATCATAGGCGGCCGGGCGCCGATCCCCCGCCGAAATGCCGCCTGCTAGACACCCGCCGTGGCCGCCCGCCTCCTCCTGCTCCGCCACGGCCAGTCAACCTGGAACGCCCAGGGCCGGTGGCAGGGGTGGTCGGACCCGCCGCTGTCCGACCTCGGGCGGGAGCAGGCGGCCGAGGTGGGCGCGCGCCTGCGGGAGGCGGGCGCCGGGCTGGGCCTGGTCGACGTGGCCGCATCCGACCTGGACCGGGCCCGCTCCACCGCCGCCATCCTGGCCGGTGCCGCCGGGCTGGGGCCGGTGACCGTGGACCCCGACCTCCGGGAGTACGACGTGGGCGACTGGGAGGGCCTGACCCGCCCCGAGATCGAGGCCGGCTGGCCCACCCAGCTCCAGGCCTGGCGGGAGGGACGGCTCCTGGCCACGCCCGGCGGGGAGACGCGGTCGGCCTTCCTGGCCCGGATCGGGGCGGCCCTGGGCCGGGCCGGGCGGGCCCACACGGTGGCCACGCCGGGGTTGATCGTCACCCATGGTGGCGTGATCCGGGCCGCCGAGCAGACGGCCGGCGGGAACCGGTCGGGGGTGATAGACAACCTTGCTGGCCGGTGGTTCACGGTCGAGGACGACGGTCGGCTCCGGGCAGGCGAGCGGGCCGCCTTCCTGGCCACGCCTCACCGGACGTCGCCGCCGTCCCCCTGAGCATCCACGTTGGGAGGCGCACGGCGAAGATCTGACTTCAGACGGGCAGACGACGAGCCGAACTGAACCCCAGGGGCGCTGGGGCCCCTTACTCATAGGAACCCAGCGCGCCGGAGGCGGTCAACGCCCATGCCTGTCTCGAACGGTCCCACCAGCGTCCCCCTCCCCGACGGGCTCAGCGTCGCGCCCGCCGGGCCCGTCGCCGCCCAGCCCGGCCAGGCCGTGGAGCTGGGGGTCAGGCTGCCGGCGGGGGCCGGAGCCGGCCGGCCTGCCCCCCCGCCCGTGACCGCGGTCACCTGGACGGTGACCGACCTGGGCGGGCGGCCCCTCGTGGCCGGGAGGGACTTCCTGGCCCCCGACGGCCTGTGCCGGCCGACCGCCAGCTTCGTCTTCCCCACCCAGCTCGCTCCCGCTCCCGGCCGGGCCCGGGTCCAGGTGCGGGCCACGGTGAGCGTCGAGGGCACGGGCGACGGCGCCCGCGCCGCCGCGTCGGCACCCGCTCCGGCGGGCGCGGGGACCCCGGGGGCGGCGGCGGCGGGGAGACCGGCGGCGGGGGCGTCCGCCGGGGCGTGGACGCTGGCCCCCGTCACGGTGACGCTGCCGGTGCTGGGGGCCGACCAGGTGCGGGCGCTGCTGGTTCACGTTGGCCGGACCTTGCGCCTCGTCACTGGCCGGCGCCGCCGGTCCCACCTGATTGTGGCCGGCCCCCGGCCGACGCTGGACCTGGTGGGCCGTGGCCCACTGCCGGTGACCGTCACCCCCCGCTGGGGGGGCCGAGGGTGTGGGCGTGGCGCCCGGCCGGCGGGAGGCGGTGGCTTCCGGCTGTCGGTGGACGTGCCCGGGGTCGGCCCGATCGAGACTGGCCTGCTGTCGCTGCCGGCGTCGGCGGGCGGCGCCCATGGCCGGCGCCCCCGCTGCGGTGGGATGGCCCGCCACCACCACCGGCGATCCGGCCCCAGCCGGCCCGGGCCCTTCTTCGGCAAGGGCTGAGCGGCGAGACGGCCACCCGATCGCCCGGTCAGCTCGTCGCGGTGGACGAGCCGCTTCGCGCGCCGGTAGCAGCCCTGGGGCGCCGCCGCTACTTGAGGATGAGGTCCTCGCCGGCCACGCCCACGGTGACGTGGTCGCCCTCGGCGTAGCGGCCTTCCAGGAGGGCCAGGGCCAGGGGGTCGGCGATGGCCCGCTGGATGACCCGCTTGAGGGGACGGGCGCCGTAGGCGGGGTCGAACCCGGCGTGGGCCAGCCACGCCACTGCCTCCGGGCTGACCTCCAGGCTGAGGCGCCGGGCGGCCAGGCGGTCGCCCAGGCGGCGGAGCTGGATGGCCACGATGCGCTCGATGTCGTCCTCGGTCAGTGACCGGAACCGGACGATCTCGTCGATGCGGTTGATGAACTCGGGCCGGAAGAACGACTCGGGCTCCACCATCAGGTTCGACGTCATGATGAGCACCACGTTGGAGAAGTCCACCGTGCGCCCCTGGCCGTCGGTGAGGCGGCCGTCGTCGAGCACCTGGAGCAGCACGTTGAACACCTCGGGGTGGGCCTTCTCGACCTCGTCGAGCAGCACCACCGAGTAGGGGCGGCGGCGGACGGCCTCGGACAGCTGGCCGCCCTCGTCGTAGCCCACGTAGCCGGGCGGGGCGCCGATCAGACGGCTCACCGTGTGCTTCTCCTGGTACTCGCTCATGTCGATGCGGACCATGGCCCGGGCGTCGTCGAACAGGAAGTCGGCCAGGCTGCGGGCCAGCTCCGTCTTGCCCACCCCGGTGGGCCCGAGGAACAGGAACGAGCCGATGGGGCGGTCGGGGTCGGACAGGCCCGACCGGCTGCGGCGGATGGCGTTGGCCACCGCCCGGACTGCGTCGTCCTGGCCGACGACCCGCTCGTGGAGGACGTGCTCCATGCGGACGAGCTTGTCGACCTCCCCTTCGAGCAAGCGTGACACGGGGACGCCGGTCCACTTGCTCACGACCTCGGCCACGTCCTCGGCGTCCACCTCCTCCTTGAGCATCTTCTGGGTGGACTGCAGCTCCGACAGGGCGGCGGTGGCCTCCGCCACCTGGCGCTCCAGCTCGGGCAGGCGGCCGTAGCGGATCTCGGCCGCCTTGGCCAGGTCGCCGGCGTTCGAGACGCGCTCGGCCTCCGCCTTGGCCGCCTCCAGCTCCTCCTTGAGGGTGCGGATGCGGCCGATGGCCTCCTTCTCCGACGTCCAGTGGGCCTTCATGGCGTCGGCCTGCTCGCGCAGGTTGGCCAGCTCGGCGTCGAGGGAGGCCAGGCGCTCGCGGCTGGCGGCGTCGGTCTCCTTCTCCAGCGCCACCTTCTCGATCTCCAGCTGGCGCATGCGCCGCTCGACCACGTCGATCTCGGTGGGCATGGAATCGATCTCGATGCGCAGCCCGCTGGCCGACTCGTCCACCAGGTCGATGGCCTTGTCGGGCATGAACCGCCCGGTCAGGTAGCGGTCGCCGAGGACGGCGGCAGCCACGAGGGCGGCGTCTTGGATGCGGACGCCGTGGTGCACCTCATAGCGCTCCTTGAGGCCGCGCAGGATGGCGACGGTGTCCTCCACCGACGGCTCGCCCACGTACACCGTCTGGAAGCGCCGCTCCAGGGCGGCGTCCTTCTCCACGTGCTTGCGGTACTCGTCGAGGGTGGTGGCGCCGATCATGCGCAGCTCGCCCCGAGCCAGCATGGGCTTGAGCATGTTGGAGGCGTCCATGGCGCCCTCGGCCGCCCCCGCACCGATCACCGTGTGCATCTCGTCGATGAAGGTGATCACCTCGCCCGAGGCGTCGACGATCTCCTTCAGGACGGCCTGCAGGCGCTCCTCGAACTCGCCCCGGTACTTGGAGCCGGCCACCATGGAGCCGAGATCGAGGGCGATGACGCGCTTGTCGCGCAGGCCCTCGGGGACGTCGCCCTCCACGATGCGGCGGGCCAGGCCCTCGACGATGGCGGTCTTGCCCACGCCCGGCTCACCGATGAGCACCGGGTTGTTCTTGGTGCGACGGGACAGGACCTGGATGATGCGGCGGATCTCCTCGTCCCGGCCGATGACGGGGTCGAGCTTGCCCTGGCGGGCGATGCCGGTCAGGTCGCGGCCAAAACGCTCCAAGGCCCGGTAGGACTCCTCGGGGTCCTGGCTGGTGACCCGGTGACTGCCCCGGACGTCGCGCAGCACCTCCAGCAGGCGCTCGCGGTCGACGGGGATGAGTGCCGCAGTCTCCGACGTGGCGGCCAGGGCGAGCAGGAGGTGCTCGGTGGACAGGTACTCGTCGTGCAGGCCGGCGCGCTCGGTGTCGGCGGTGTCGATCACGGCCCGGACGGAGCGGCTGAGCTGGGGCTCCGACCCCCCGTAGGCCTTGGGCACGCCGGCCAGGTGCTGGTCGACGGCGGTGCGCAGGGGCAGCGGCGCGACCCCCGCCCGCTCCAGCGTGGGCAGCACCACACCATCCTCCTGGCGCAACAGGGCAGCCAGCAGATGATGGGGGCTCACCTCGGGGTGGTTGCGCTGGCGGGCCAGCTCGAGGGAGGCGGCGAGCGCCTCCTGGGTCTTGCGGGTCCAGCGGTTCGGGTCCAGTGCCATCGGGGTGTTGGGGTCCTCCTGCGATCGGGGTTCCAGTGCCACACAAGCAACTAAGAAACTTGATACCACTCCTAACAAGGGCCGCGAGGGCGAGCATTCCCGGGGTGGGCACGGCCGGGGACGACGTCAGTCGGGACGACCCAGCCGTGACCGACGGCCACGGAGCCGGGCCGGCAGCGCCTCCGGCAGCGGCCGGTACGGTCGGGGCGCCGGGTCTTCGCCATCCGGTGGGTCGTCGTCCCGGGCGCCCTCCACGTCGTGTGCGCCGGCACCGGCCGGGCCGGCCGGGCTCGGGGCGCCGGCGGCTGTCGGGTCAGGCGACGCGTCGCCGCCCGTGGCGGCATCGGGGTACTGGAGGTCCTCGGCCAACAGCTCGCGGATGGAGAGCCGGTCATCGGAGTCCGACTCCGGTATGGGAAGGTCTTCGGACAGCAACTCCGAGATCGACAGCTCACCGGCCAGGGCGTCGGCCGCCGCCGGGTCGTGGGCGCCGGAAGCGGGCGGAGGGGTCGGACCGGCCCGTCGAGGGCGCCATGGCCGACGGCCCGGCAGCAGTTGGGCCGCCTCCCCCACCTCGGCCACCAGGCCCTCCACGCCGACCTCAACGGCCCGCCGATCGGCCTCGGCCGCCGGCGCCGCCTGTTCCGCGTGGAGCTGACCAGCTGGCAGGTCGTCAACTCCACGCGCAACGGCGCCCCCGGCCGGAGGTGTCTCGGGGCCCGGGGCGTGGTCGGTGGGATCCGGCCTGGCGGCGGTCGGAGGAGTGTCGGGAGCCGCGGTGGCGGGCGCCGGAGCGGTGACGGACGGGGAGGCGCCGAGGCCACGTTCGGTGCGGGAAGGATGGGGCGATTCGGGCGCGGTGGCGGCAGGCGACGCCGAGGCCGGGGGCGACGCCGGTGCGGTGCCCTGCGTGATGTCCACCGCGGTGGCAGCGGGCGGGGAGGCGGCGGGAACGCGGGTGGGCCGGGAGGGCGTCGCGCTCGAGGGCGTCGGTACTGGCTGCGTCGGGGTTCGGCCCGACGGGAATGACGCCCGCCGAGAGGCGGCGGATGGGACGGCGGGGACCGCTGCCCCCGTCGACGGATCTGCCGCCGTC
>JBHELO010000110.1:0-19945 GCA_046263055.1 Acidimicrobiales bacterium
CGCCAGCTATCCCGGCGGGCCGAGAAGCCGGAGTCGGAGGCCAGCCGGCGGGCCCGGTCGAGCCGGCCTCCGGCCGAAGGGGCCACCTCGGCCGCGACCACCGCGTCAATCCCCTCGGCGACGAGGGCGGCGACCAGGTCATCGTGGACGAGACTGCCGAAGTCGATCCTCACGCACCTCGACGCGATTGTCACCAGTTCGGGCGGAACGGCGTCGGCAAGGATCACGAAGACGGTGCTGGGCGGAGGCTCCTCGACGACCTTGAGCAACGTCGGGCCCGCTTCGCGAACGAGGTGGAAATCGTTGAGAATCAACACCTTCCGGCTTCCCTCGTTTGGACTACGCAGCGCTAGGCGCTGGATCTCACGGGCCTGGGCCACGGTGATGAACGGCCCTTGGCGCTCGAGGCTGACGGCATCCGGGTGCGCGCCGGCGCGCACCCGACGACACACGTCACACACGCCGCACCCTCCAGTGGGGCACAGCAGCGCGGCCGCGAATGCCCGCGCCGCCGGCCTCTTGCCGCTGCCCGGCGGGCCGACCAACAGGTAGGCGTGCACCGGGGCGCGCGCCGCGGCGCGTAACTGGTCGGCGGCCCCGGCTTGGCCGATCAGGTCATCGAAAACAGAAGCAGCGGTCACGGCTCGCCGCACCAGCTTTCGTAGGCGCGCCAGACGCGCATCGCCACCTCGTCCACGTCGCCTTCGCCTTCGACGACGACCCACCGTCTCGGGTCGGCGGCGGCCAGGGCCCGGTAGCCTTCGGCCACCCGCTCGTGGAAGTCGTCACCCATGGCTTCGAGCCGGTCGGGCCGGATCGCGGCGCGCCGCGCTGCCGCCACGTCGGGGGGGACGTCGAGCAAGACGACGAGATCGGGCTCCAGCCCCCCGGACGCCCATGATGAGACTGATCGCAGTTGGTCGAGGTCGAGACCCTGCCCCCAGCCTTGGTACGCGTAGGTCGACCCCGAGAACCGGTCGGTGACTACGGCACCCCCTGATTCGAGGGCAGGACGGACGATCTCGGCGACATGCTGCGCCCGGTCGGCGGCGAGCAACAGGGCCTCGGCGCGGGCATCGAGCGGCGACGCCGACGGATCCAGCACGATCGACCGGATCCGGGCGCCCACCTCGGTGCCCCCCGGCTCCCGCGTGAACGTCGCGCCCAACCGTGCCGCGAACGTACGGGCCTGGGTGGACTTGCCGGCCGCCTCGCCCCCTTCGAATGCGATCAGCCGGCCACGGGACGGGCTCACGTGGGATCGGTGCGGTCGCGCACGGGCGCCTCGGGTCGGCGGCCGTCCACTTCTTCTCGTGCTGCGCGCAGCGACCGCAGTGCGAGGAACCCGGCCACGACGATGATGCTCGCACCGATCCAAAGCGTCAGCCGCACACCCGGCAACCCCACGCTCAACCCGCCGATCTCCACGGAGCCGCCGAACAACGTCTCAGACATGCCATCGAGGGCACCCGCCACGAGCGGCGCCAGCGTCAGGGAGACCAACAGGCAGAGTCGCGACAGCGTGTAGAGGGTGGCGAAGATGCGCCCTCGCAGCTCGTCTTCGACGCTCTCCTGGAGAATGGTGAACCCGAGCACGTAGACAGCACCGGCACAGATGCCCATGGCGCCGATGAACAGCATCGTGGGGCCGAGGCTGGACATGGATACGGCCACCATCATCGACAACCCGGCGCCGAGAACCGCCAATGGGAATACCGTGTGGTGGGGTAGGCGGCGCTGCACGGTCGACAGTCCGACGACGCCGATGGCGACGCCCATCCCCAGGGCGGTGAGCAGGAGCCCGAAGCCGGCGGGGCCGGCGTGGAGCACGTCCTTGGCGAAGGTGGGGCCGAGGGGGGCAACCATCCCGCCGCCGATGAGCCCGGTGGCCAGCCCGACGATCACCGAGCGCACCACCGGGCTGCTCCCGATGTAGCGCCACCCCTCCTTCACCTCGGTCACGGTGTGGCCCAGGTCGATGCGCTCCCGGCGCCCGGTCGACGAGCGGCGGGGCAGGGAGAGGCTGGAGATGAGTAGGGCAGACAGGAAAAAGGTCAACATGTCGGCGTAGAGGGCGAGCGACTCTTGATTGAGGCGGAGGACATGCAACGTGCCGGCGTGACGGCCGAGGAACTCGGCCACCTTGGTCAGCGAGGCGAAGAGTGCCGAACCCACCGGGAAGGTGCCGTAGGCGGCCACCAGGGAGAGGGAGTTGGCGCCGGCCAGGCGCTCGCCGGCCACCAGGTTGGGGACCGACGCCTCCTTGGCCGGCGACCACAGGAGGGTCAGGACCTCCAGCAGGAACGACGCCGCGAACAGCCCGGCCACCGAGTCCACGAACGGCAGGGCGGCCATCACCAGGCCGCGGCCCACGTCACAGGCCACCATCACCTTCCTACGGTCCCAGCGGTCCACCAGCACGCCGCCCACCGAGCCCAGGAACAGGCCGGGGATCAGCCGGGCGCTCATGACGATGCCGACGGCGGCCTCGGGCGACGACCCGCCCACCCGGGCGGCCAGGGCCAGGATGGCCACCAGACCCGTCCAGTCGCCCAGGGAGGACACCACCTGGGCCACCCACAGCCGGAAGAACGACGAGGAGCCCAGCAGCTTCGGCCCCGCCGGCTCCCGCGCCTCGCCGTCCTCCCCCTCACCGGCCGCGCTCGGGGCTCCGGCCTCGGGGCCGGCGTCGCCGTCGGGGGACGTGCCGGTGGTCGCCACGGCCGTAGGCTAAAGGACGGGCCGGGCGGGGCTCGGGTCCCGGTGGCGGCCGCGGTCATGGCGATGATGGCCGCCGGGTGCGCACGCAGCGGGCATGACGGCCTGCCCGCCGGGTCCCTGGCCGCCGCCGTACTTCGGGGGCCGACGCCGCCGCCTACGGGCTGCGCTTCGACGCCCTGGCCCCGCCCGACTTCTTGGCCCCTGTCCTTCCGCCCGCCTTTTTGGTCGCCTTGCGGGCCGGTGCCTTGGCGGCCGTGGGCGCCTTCTTGGCGCCCCGGGCCTTGGGCGTGGCCGGACCGCGGTCGCGCCGGTCCTGGAGGAGCTCGGCGGCCCTGGCCAGGGTGATGGTGTCCACCGCGTCGCCCACCCGCAGGGACGCGTTGGTGGTGCCGTCGGTGACGTAGGGCCCGAACCGCCCCTCCCGCACGGTGACCGGCTCGCCCGACGCCGGGTCGGTGCCGAGCTCGCGCAGCGGCCCCTTGGGCGCCGCCCCCCGGCCCCGCTTGGGCTGGGCCAGCACGGCCAGGGCCTCGTCCAGGGTCATGGTGAACAGCCGCTCGTCGGTGTCCAGGCTGCGACTCTCGCTGCCCTTGCGCACGTAGGGCCCGTACCGCCCTGTCTGCACGGTTACCTCCCCGCCGTCGGCGGGATCCAGCCCCACCACCCGGGGCAGGCTGAGCAGGCGCAGCCCGTCGTCCAGGGTGATGGTGCCCAGGCTCATGGTGGACAGCAGCGACGCGGTGCGGGGCTTGTCCTTGGAGCCCTCGGCATCGCCCAGTTGCACGTAGGGGCCGTAGCGGCCGGCCCGGGCCACCACCGGGACGCCGGTGTCGGGGTCGGCGCCGAGCACCCGATCGTCGCTGGGTCGGGCCAGCAGCTCTGCGGCCCGGTCCACGGTCAGGTCGTCCGGGGCGAGGTCGTCGGGCAGGGTGGCCTTGTCGTCGCCCCGCTGCACGTAGGGCCCGTAGCGGCCCACCCGCACCACCAGCTCGCGCCCGTCGGCGTCGCGGCCGATGGGTATGGAGTTGACCTCCCGGGCGTCGATGTCGCCCAGGCGCTCCTCGACCATTGCCTTGAGGCCGGTGCGGCCGTTGCCGAAGTAGAAGCGCGACAGCCACGGGAGGGACTCCTCGCTGCCGGCGGCGATGCTGTCGAGGTCGTCCTCCATGCGGGCCGTGAACTCGTAGTCCACCAGGTCGGCGAAGTGGCGCTCGAGGAGGTTGACCACCGCGAAGGCGGTGAACGACGGCACCAGGGCCGAGCCCTTCTTCCACACGTAGCCACGGTCCTGGATGGTGGCGATGATCGAGGCGTAGGTGGAGGGCCGGCCCACGCCCAGGTCCTCCAGCGCCTTGACCAGTGAAGCTTCTGTGTAGCGGGCCGGCGGCGCCGTGGTGTGGTCCCTGCCCTCCAGCGCCACGGTGACCAGGGGGTCGCCGGCGGCCAGGGCCGGGAGGCGGACCTCGCGGTCCTCCAGGTCGCTCTCGGGGTCGTCGGATCCCTCCACGTAGGCCCGCAGGAAGCCCGCGAACTCGATGACCTTGCCGGAGGCCGCGAACTCGGCGTCCTCCCCGGCCGACGACCGCCCGCCCAGGCGCACCTGCACGCTCTGGCCCCGGGCGTCGGCCATCTGCGACGCCACCGTGCGCTTCCAGACCAGGTCGTACAGCGCCCGCTCGTCGGCCTGCAGCTCTCCGGCCACCGAGTCGGGGGTGCGGAAGGTGTCGCCCGCCGGGCGGATGGCCTCGTGGGCCTCCTGGGCGTTCTTCACCTTCTTGGCGTAGCGGCGGGGCGACTCGGGCACGTAGCTCGGCCCGTACAGGGAGGCAGCCTGGGCCCGGGCCGCGCCCACCGCGGCGTCCGACAGGTTGGTGCTGTCGGTGCGCATGTAGGTGATGTAGCCGTTCTCGTACAGCCGCTGGGCCACCGCCATCGTTCGCTGGGAGCCGAAGCGCAACTTGCGCCCCGCCTCCTGCTGGAGGGTGGACGTCATGAACGGCGGGTAGGGAGAGCGCCGGTAGGGCTTTTCCTCCACCGAGCGCACGGCCACGTCGACGCCGGCCAGGCGCTCGGCCAGCCCCTCGGCGGCGGCCCGGTCGAGCACCACCACCGAGGCGCCGGGAGCCAGCTCGCCCGTCTCCCCGAAGTCCCGGCCGGTGGCCAGGCGGGTGCCGTCCAGGGCGACGAGGGTGGCGCCGAACCGGTCGACCGGCGCTCCGCCCGACGCCCCCTGGGCGCCGGCGGCGGCCGGCGGGCGGGCGGGGGCGAACGTGCCCTCCAGGCCGGCGTAGGACGCGGCCCGGAACCGCATCCGGGCCCGTTCCCGCTCCACCAGGATGCGGGTGGCCACGCTCTGGACCCGACCGGCCGAGAGCCTCGGCAGCACCTTCTTCCACAGGACGGGCGACACCTCGTAGCCGTAGAGGCGGTCCAGGATGCGGCGTGCCTCCTGGGCGTCCACCAGCCGGAGGTCCAGGTCGCGGGTCTGCTCCACCGCGGTGCGGATGGCGGCCGCGGTGATCTCGTGGAACACCATCCGCTTCACCGGCACCCGCGCCGGGGGCGACAGCACCTCCAGCAGGTGCCAGGCGATGGACTCCCCCTCGCGGTCCTCGTCGGTGGCGAGGTACAGCTCGTCGGCGTCCTTGAGGAGCTGCTTCAGCCGGGTGACGACCTGCTTCTTCTCCCGGGCCACCACGTAGAGCGGCTTGAAGCCGCTCTCCACGTCCACCCCCAGGCGGGCCCACGGCTCGGCCTTGAAGGCGGGGGGCACGTCGGCCGCCCCCCGCGGCAGGTCGCGGATGTGGCCGACCGAGGACTCCACCACGAAGTCGCGGCCGAGGAAGCGCCCGATGGTGCGGGCCTTGGCGGGGGACTCCACGATGACGAGGGGTTTGGTCACGAGGCGACTGGTTTTGCAGGTCCGGAGCGCGATGTCAAACGGCGGCCCGCCGGGACCGAGCCGAACTGGGTTCGTTTGGCAGGCGCCGGCGCATGGGAACCGAACCCGGTTGACGGGGGTCAGCGCTCGCCGGCCGCCTCCAGGGCCTTGGACTCGGGGCCGGGCACGTCGGAGTCCATGGCCGTCGTCTTGCGCTTGGAGAAGGCGATGGCGGCGGCCAGGACCAGGAGGGCGACGAGGGCGATGGTGTAGCGGGCGCCGTTGTTGTTGCGCAGCTTGATGACGGCCGGCAGCATCAGTAGCGACACCAGGTTCATCACCTTGATGAGGGGGTTGAGGGCGGGGCCGGCGGTGTCCTTGAAGGGGTCGCCGACGGTGTCGCCGATGACCGCCGCCTTATGGGCCTCCGAGCCCTTGCCCCCCTCGTGCCCGTCCTCGATGTACTTCTTGGCGTTGTCCCACGCCCCGCCGGCGTTGGACAGGAACACGGCCATGAGCTGGCCGGTGAGGATCACCGCGGCCAGGAAGGCGCCCAGGGCCAGGTAACCGACGCCGAAGCCGATGACCACCGGCGTGAGCACGGCCAGCAGGGCGGGCGTGGCCAGCTCCCGGAGCGAGGCGGCGGTGCAGATGTCGATGACCCGGCCGTACTCCGGGCGCTCGCTGTAGTCCATGATCCCGGGGTGCTCGCGGAACTGGCGGCGCACCTCCTGTACGACCGTCCCCGCGGTGCGCCCCACGGCCCGGATGGCGAGGGCCGAGAACATGAACGCCACCGAGCCGCCGATCAGGAGGCCGATGAACGTCTTGGGGTCGGCCACGTTGATCTGGGTGGCGGGGTTGCGGAACAGGTCCACCTTGGAGAGGCCCAGCTCGTCGCCCACCGTCTCGATGAAGGAGGCGAACAGGGCCACCGCGGCGATCACCGCCGAGCCGATGGCGAAGCCCTTGGTGATGGCCTTGGTGGTGTTGCCCACCGCGTCGAGGCTCACCATTATGCGCTCGGCGTCCCCGTCGAACTCGCCCGACATCTCGGCGATGCCGGCGGCGTTGTCGGCCACCGGCCCGAAGCTGTCCTCGGACACGACCACGCCGGTGGTGGCCAGCATGCCGAGGCCGGTGAGAGCCACCAGGTAGAAGCTGAACTGGATGTTGCCCTGGCCGAGGCCGATGGCCACGCCCAGGGCCAGGGCGATGGCGACGACCGCGAACACGGTGGACTCCAGGCCCGAGCTGATGCCCGAGAGCACGGTGGTGGCCGGCCCCGTGCGGGCCGCCTCGGCGATCTCGCGCACCGGGGACGTCTCGGTGGACGTGTAGTACTCGGTGAGCCTGCTGACCACCTGGGCCAGCACCAGGCCGCTGACGATGGCCCAGAAGATGCGCAGGTTGTGGACGTAGAACTGGGCCACCAGGAAAGTGCCGACCACGGTCAGGATGCCGGCGGTCAGGAAGCCCCGGTTGATGGGGGCCATGGCCGACGTGTCCTCCTCCTTGGCCCGTACCGCATACACGCCGATGATGGACGCCAGCACGCCCAGGGCCCGGGCGATCACCGGGAAGATGACGCCCAGCGCGGGGTTCAGGCCGATGGACCTGAAGGCGGCGAAGCCGAGGATGATGGAGGCCACCAGCGTGACCTCGTAGGACTCGAACAGGTCGGCGGCCATGCCCGCGCAGTCGCCCACGTTGTCGCCCACGTTGTCGGCGATGGTGGCGGCGTTGCGGGGGTCGTCCTCGGGGATGCCGGCCTCAACCTTGCCCACCAGGTCGGCCCCCACGTCGGCCGCCTTGGTGAAGATGCCGCCGCCCACCCGCATGAACAGGGCCAGGAGCGAGCCGCCGAATCCGAACCCGATGAGGATGGAGGTGGCCGTGTTCTGGAACAGCATGATGATGACGGTGGCGCCCAGCAGGCCCAGGCCGACGGTGAACATGCCGGCCACGCCGCCGGTGCGGAACGCCACCTTCAGGGCGCCGGGCAGGGAGCCGGTGCGGGCCGCGGCGGCGGTGCGCACGTTGCCCCGCACGGCCAGGCCCATGCCGATGAACCCGGTGAGGCCGGACATCAGGCACCCGCCCAGGAAGGCCAGCGTCCGGAAGGTGCCCGACTGGGCGAAGCTCAGGGCGGTGCCGCCGGAGTCGTTCAAGATCCGGGTGGACGTGAGGAACACGAGCACGGCCAGCGGAACCACGATGATGGCAATGGTGCGGAACTGGCGGCGGAGGTAGGCCATGGCCCCCTCCTGGATGGCGAGGGCGATCTCCTGCATCTTGGGGGTCCCCTGGTCGGCGGCCAGCACGCCGCGCATGAGGGTGTAGCCCACGGCCAGGGCGAGCAGGGCGGTGACGGCCGAGAACACCAGCCAGAACCACTCCGCCCCCCCGAGGTGGAAGGCCTGGTAGCCGCCCTCCGCCGCTACGAGCTGGTTCATACCGCCTGCTCCTTTCGCGATGCATGGTGTTCGACGAAGATCTGGCGGGCCACCTTGTCGCCCACCGTGCGGTCGGCGCCGTCGACGCGGACGACGAGGGGCCCGTCGAAGGGCTGCTTGTCCCGGACCTCCACGACCACGCCCGGGCGCAGGCCCAGGCTCTCCAGGAAGTCCACCACCCCGGGGTCGGTGGAGCCGGGGAGAGCGACGACCGCCACGTCGCCCGGCTCCAGGTCGTACAGGGGCGGCAGGGCGGGGATGTCGACGCCCTCGGGCGTGGGGATCGGGAAGCCGTGGGGGCACGAGGTGGGCTGGCCCAGGGCCACGAAGAGGCGCTCCTCCACCTCGGCGGGGAGGTCGTGCTCGAAGGCGCCGGCCAGGCGGTCGGCCTCGTTCCAGGCGTAGCCCAGGGTGTCGGAGAGGAAGCGCTCGACGATGCGGTGGCGGCGGATGGCGGCCACCGCCGCCGCCCTTCCGGCGTCGGTCAGCTCCACACTCCGGTAGCGGCGGTGCACGACCAGGCCCCGCTGGGCCAGGCGCTTGGCGGTGGCCGTGGCGGTTGCGGGCGAGACGCCCAGCGCCTCCGCAAGGTGGCCGGTGTGGGCGTCGGCCCCGTCACGGGACAGGCGGTACAGCGACTTCAGCGCCTCGCGCTCAGATCTGTTGGGCAGTACGTCCATGGCTTTCGGAGGTGGGAACCTACGGTTTCGAGCCTCCGAAGTCAAGCCCGTCGGGCGCGCCGGATGTGGGGAGGCGCTCCCGGGGCCTGCTCAGTGGCCGGGCAGGATCAGCTCGTAGACGGGGTTGAGGATGGCCAGGCGACCGTCGTGGGCGCCCACGATGCCCGAGGCCCGCAGGCGGGAGCCGGGGTGGATGCCGGCCAGCTCCCGGCGGCCCAGGAAGACCACCGAGACGCCGCCGGTGGGGTCCACGAGCGTGCACTAGAGCGTGGGCGCGCCACCCCACGGCTGGACCCGGACGGACCGCACGCGGCCCTCCACCACCGACCGGCCGCGCCACACGAGGTCGCCGATGGACGTCACCCTGGCGGTGGCGGGTCCCGTTCCGGCGGGCCCCGGCTCGTAGGCGCCGGCCTCGCCGGCGGTCCGGCGGCGGCGGGGGCGGCGCGCCGGGCGGGTGAGGATGCTCATTGGCGGTCCCCGTTGGTCGAGGCTGTCCCGGGCGCGGCCGTGGCACCGGCGTGGTCGCCCCCACCACGGCCGGCGCCCGCCCGCCCCCGGCGATCGCTGGGCTGGCCCAGGCCGAGGTGGTAGGGCACGAACGTCACGTTGGCGTGGGGGAGAGACGGACCGGGCGATGGCGTCGCTGGTGCGGTCGTGGAGCAGCTTGTGCCACGCCCGCCTGTGCTCCAGACGGGGGATGAGCACGGTGACCTCGGTGCTGCCGTCGGCCGCCGCCTCGGCCGCCACCTCCAGCACCGAGCGGGCGATGCGACGATCGGGGCAGTCAACCAGCTCCAGGGGGAGGCGGGACAAGCCGAGCCGGCGCCAGTCGGCGGCCAGGTGCTCGGCGTGGTGGAGGTCGGCGGCCACGTGGACGGCCCGCAGCTCGTCGGGCGCCAGCGACCGGGCGTACTGGATGGCCCGGGCCGCGCTGCGGTCGAGGCTGTGCACGAGGACGAGCACGACGTGGCGTCGGAGGACGGGCGCGCTGGCCGCGGCCCGGGCGTCCTCCTCGAGCTCGGCCGCCTCCGCCTCGTACTGGCGGTTCAGGCGCACCAGTAGAGCCACCATCACCGGCACCAGCACGACGATCACCCAGGCCCCGAGGATGGCGCCCGACGGCCTGAACTTGGTGATGGCGATGATCACGTCCACCACCAGCGACAGCACCGCCCCCGTGCCGTTGACGAACAGGCCACGCCGCCAGCCCGGTTCCTTGGCGGTGATGTGGTGCTTGGCCATCCCGCCCTGGGACAGCGTGAAGGAGGTGAACACACCGATGGCGTAGAGCGGGATGAGGCGGTCCACCTTGGCCTGGGTGGTGACGATCAGGAAGATGGCGGTGCCGGCCCGGGCGAGTATGCCGTTGGAGAACACCAGCCGGTGGTCCCAGTGGCCAGCGACCTGCGGGACGGCACCGTGTACGACGAGGTCACCCGCACCGAGCTGCTGGCCACGGTGTGTGACGAGGCCGAGCGCCTGGACCGGCTGGTGGCCAACCTCCTGTCCCTGTCCCGCATCGAGGCCGGGGCGCTGCGCCCGGAGCGCCAGGCCGTCCCCTTCGACGAGCTGGTGGCCGACCGGGTGCGTCGCCTGGCCCGCATGTTCCGCCAGGTGCGGGTGGACGTGAACCTGCCGCCCGACCGCCCGCTGGTGGACGGCGACTACACGCAGCTGGACCAGGTGCTCACCAACCTGCTGGAGAACGCGGCGCGCCACGCGCCCCAGGGGTCCACCGTGCGCATCGACGGCCGCCGCCGCGACGGCATGCTGGAGGTCCGGGTCAGCGACGAGGGAGCGGGCGTGCCCGACTGGGAGGGCGAGCTGATCTTCGAGCCGTTCCGCCAGGGCCGGAGCGGCCCCTCAGAGCGGGGAGGCCAGGGCCGGAGCGGCCCCTCAGAGCGGGGAGGCCAGGGCCGGAGCGGCCCCTCAGAGCGGGGAGGCCAGGGCCGGAGCGGCCCCTCAGAGCGGGGAGGCGGCGACGGTGCCCGGGCCAGCGCGTCGAGCGGCGTGGGGCTGGCCATCTGCAAGGCGATCGTCGAGGCCCACGGTGGGACCATCGCCGTGCAGCGCACGTCCGGCGGCGGGGCCACCTTCGTCTTCACCGTTCCGCTGCGCGACGTGCCGGCGTGACGGTGGCGGCGCCCGACACCACCACCGTCTTGGTGGTGGACGACGAGCCCGCCATCCTGCGGGCGGTGCGGGCCGGCCTGGAGGCGCGCGGCTACAAGGTGCGCACCGCCACCACCGGCCAGGGTGCCATCGACCTCACCGCCCTGGATGCACCCGACCTGGTGGTCCTCGACCTGGGCCTGCCCGACCTGGACGGGGTGGACGTGTGCCGGCGCATCCGGGGGTGGTCGGACGTGCCCATCGTCGTGCTCTCGGCCGACGGCTCGGACGCGCGCAAGGTCGTCGCCCTCGACGAGGGGGCCGACGACTACGTCACCAAGCCGTTCTCGATGGCCGAACTGCTGGCCCGGGTACGGGTGGCGCTCCGCCACCGGCCGGGACGGGGGTCGCCCGCCCCCGACGAGTCGCTGCTGGAGGTGGGCGACCTGCGGGTGGACGTGGCCCGCCACCAGGTGAGCGTGGCCGGCCGCCGGGTGGAGCTGACCCCCAAGGAGTTCGCCTTCCTGCTCCTCCTCGCCCGCTGGCGGGGCGGGTGCTGACCCACGGCGCCATCTTGGAGGCGGTGTGGGGCCCGGGCTACCAGACCGAGACCCAGTATCTGCGGGTCTACGCCAGCCAGCTCCGCAAGAAGCTGGGCGACGACCCGGCCCGGCCCCGGCTCGTCACCGAGCCGGGTGTCGGTTACCGCCTGGTGGACCCCTCGGCCCGCGACGAGTGCGCCCCCTCGTAGGACTCCTCACGGTCGTCGGCGTGGGTCACGTGGTACGGCACCGACGTGACCACCGTGCCCTCCCGGAACAGCAGCTTGGCCTTGAGCACCAGCGCGGTCTGGTTGTGGAGAAGCTGCTCGTACCACCTGCCCACCACGAACTCGGGGATGACGACGGTGATGGTGTCGTTGGTCCACCGGTCGTCGAGCTCGTCGATGTAGCGCTCGACCGGCCCCACCAGCTCGCGGTAGGGCGATGGGATGATCTCGAGGGGCACGTCGATGCCCATGTCCTTCCACTGCTTCTCCAGGGCCAGGCGGTCCTCGTCGTCGAACGAGACGTACACCGCCACCAGGTGCTGGGGGCGCAGCGACCGGGCGTAGGAGAGGGCCTTGAGTACGCCCCGGTGGACCCTGCCCACCAGGACGACCACCGTGTGGTTGATGGACTCCGGCCGGATCGGCGCCGCCTCCACCGCCAGGGCCGACGAGATGCGGTCGTAGTGGCGCTTGATACCGAGGAAGAGGGCGATGATGGCGGGCACCACCACGATCGGCACCCAGGCGCCGCGGGTGAACTTGGTGGAGGCCACGATGAGCAGCACGATGAAGGTGGCCACCGACCCCACCGCGTTGATGGCGATGCCCCGCCGCCAGCCCGGTTCCTTGAGGCGGCGGTGGTGCACGACCATGCCCGCCTGGCTCAGGGTGAAGGCGGTGAACACGCCCACCGCGTAGAGCGGGATGAGGGCGTTGGTGAGGCCGCCGAACGCCACCAGCAGGAGCGACGCCAGGACGGCCAGGATGATGATGCCGTTGGAGAACACCAGGCGGTCGCCCCGGCTGGCCAGCTGGCGGGGGAGGTAGCCGTCGGCGGCGATGATCGACGACAGCCGCGGGAAGTCGGCGTAGGCGGTGTTGGCGGCCAGGGTCAGGATGGCGGCGGTGGAGAACTGGAGGATGATGTAGATGGGCCCGCCGCCGTACACGGCCCGGCCCATCTGGGAGATCACCGTTTCCGCGTGGGTGGGGTAGGGCTGGAGGTGGTGGGCCAGCACCGACACCCCGAAGAACAGGGTGCCCAGGATGAGGGCCATCCACGTGATGGTGGTGGCCGCGTTCTTGCTCTCGGGCTTCTGGAAGGCGGGCACGCCGTTGGAGATGGCCTCCACCCCGGTGAGCGCCACCGCGCCCGACGAGAAGCCCCGCAGCAGCAGAACGAGCCCCAGGGACCCGCCCATCTGTTTCACGCCCTCGGCCTTGGAGGGGTCGAAGGCGATGGGGGCGATGTGGCCGAAGTACACCCGGGCCAGGCCGTAGCCCACCAGCCCGACCAGGCTGAAGATGTAGATGTAGGTCGGCACCGCGAACACCGCGCCGGACTCCTTGATCCCCCGCAGGTTGGCGACCGTGATGATCAGGATGAGCAGGAGACACAGCGGCACCCGCTGGCTCTCCAGCCCCCGGAAGGCGGGCAGGGAGATGATGGCCGCCACTCCGGCGGAGATGGACACCGACACGGTCAGGACGTAGTCCACCAGGAGGGACGACCCGGCGATGAGCGACGGGTACTCCCCCAGGTTCTCCCGGCTGACGATGTAGGAGCCCCCGCCGCTCGGGTAGGCGAAGATCGTCTGGCGGTAGGACGCCACCACCAGGGTGAGCAGGATGGCCACCACCACCGAGATGGGGACCAGCTTGGCCAGGCCGAGGGCCAGGCTCGACCCGCCGAGGGCCACCACGAAGAGGATCTCCTCGGTCGCGTAGGCGGTGGAGGAGATGGCGTCGGAGGAGAAGGTGGCGAGGGCGATGACCTTGCGGAGGCGCTGGTGCTCCTGCTGGTCGGTGGGGATGGGGCGGCCCACCAGGACCCGCTTCAGCAACGACGACATGGACGGGCACGCTAGTGCCGGGCGGTGTCGTACTCAGCGGTCCGGCGGAGTTGTGTTGCGGCCCTGCGGCGTGTTGCATGGTCGCTCGTGCACGTCGTGGTGGTGGGATGCGGCCGGGTCGGTTCGGAGCTGGCGACCTTTCTCGAACGAGACGGCCACGGGGTCTCGGTCATCGACAAGAACCGCTACGCCTTCCGGCGCCTGCCCGAACGGTTCACGGGCAAGGCGGTGCTCGGGTTCGGCTTCGACCGCAACCACCTGGAGGAGGCGGGGGTCACGACGGCCGACGCCCTGGCGGCGGTGACCAACGGTGACAACACCAACATCCTCACCGCCCGCATCGCCCGAGAGACCTACGAGATCCGCAACGTGGTGGCCCGCATCTACGACCCCCGCCGAGCGGCCATCTACCAGCGGCTCGGCATCCCCACCGTGGCCACCGTGCAGTGGACCACCGACCAGGTGCTGCGCCGGCTCCTGCCCGCCCGCTCCACCACCGAGTGGAGCGACCCCACCGGCACCATCAGCGTGGTGGAGCGGCCACTGCCCGACAAGTGGGCGGGTCGCCGCCTGGCCGAGCTGACCGAGGGCGACCGCTTCCGCCTCATGGGCCTCACGCGGGGGGGAGTCGCCCGGGTGGTGGGGCCCGAGGCCGTCGGTCAGGAAGGCGACATCATGCACCTCGTCGTCCACCGTGACTCGATGGACGACCTGGAGGCCCGGCTGGTCGGCGGGGCGTCGTGAGGGTCGCCATCGCCGGTGCCGGCAACGTGGGCCAGTACATCGCCTACGACCTGCGGGAGGGCGGCCACGACGTCCTCATCCTCGAGCAGGACCCGGACCTGGTGGCCATCCTCCGCCCCAAGTTCGACGTCCGGTGGTTCATCGGCGACGCCTGCGAGCCCGACAACCTGCGGGACGCGGGCCTGGAGGAGGTGGACGTGATGGTGGCCGCCACCGGCGACGACGAGGACAACCTGGTCATCGCCCTCCTGGCCAAGCAGGAGTTCGCCGTCCCCCGGGTGGTGGCCCGGGTGAACCACCCCGACAACCAGTGGCTGTTCAACGAGGCGTGGGGCGTGGACGTGTCGGTCTCCACGCCCCACCTCCTCACCGCCCTCGTCGAGGAGGCGGTGCAGGTGGGCACGCTGGTCCGCCTCCTCCAGTTCCAGGACGCCAACCTGGTGGAGGTCACGCTGGCCGGCGACTCGCCGGCGGTGGGGGTGGCCATCTCCGAGATGGGCGTGCCTCGCGACGCCACCGTGGTGGCCGTCATCCGGGACCGCCACGTGATCGTCCCCCGGGGGGAGACCACCATGCAGGCCGCCGACGAGGTGCTCCTGCTGGTCAGCCCGGAGTCGGTGGACGAGGTCAAAGCCCTGCTGGTCGGCCCCGCCTGACCCGGCGGCCGGCCGGTCAGAGCAGCTCGTACCGGGGGTTGTAGAGGTACAGGCGGGTGTCCCCCGAGCCGGGGTTGGCCCGGCCCGCCACCACCAGGCGGCGGCCGGGGGAGATGCCCGCGATCTGGCGGCGGCCGGTCCACACCGCCACCAGGCAGCCGGTGCCGTCGCTGATGGCGGCCTCCAGCGACGGTGACCCCGCCCTCGGCACGATGCGCAAGGAGCTGATCTCACCGACGACGGCAACCTCCTGGCGGGCCTGGGCCTCGCCGATGGGCACCATCCCGGCGTGGCGGGAGCAGAAGTCGCGCAGGCTCTTCAGGTCGAGCTCGGCGGCCGAGGTCCGCAGCCCCCGCAGGCGGCTCTTGAGGGTCATCCGGGGAGCGGCCCGTCGGCCATGACGTCGTCGGCCCCGTGCAGCATCACCAGGCGCACCGCCGTTCCCCGCGCCGACGACGAGATCTCGACCTCGTCCACGAGGGCGCGGATGAGGGGGATGCCCAGGCCCCGCTCGAACTTGAGGCGGTCAGGGTCGGTGACGGGCGGGTGGTCGGGGAGCTCGGCGGGGTCGAACCCCGGCCCCTGGTCCTCGATGGACACCTCCAGGCCCCGGTCGTCCGACCTGCACCGCAGCCGCACCCGCTCGTCGGTGGGCACCGTGTCGTGGGCCTCGATGGCGTTGGTGCAGGCTTCGGAGACGGCGATCTTGAGGTCGTCCACCCGCTCGTCGGCCAGCTGGCTGTCGGTGGCGGCCAGGGCGGAGACCACCAGGCGGGCCAGGGCCACGAACTCGGCCCGGGCCGGGATCTCCAGGGCGACCACCTCACCGACCACGGTGGCCTCAGGCGTCGGCGGTGGCTTTGTCGACCGACGGGTGTATGGCGAACACCTTGGTCAGGCCGGTGATCTCGAACACCTTGAGGATGCGGCTCTGGGTGCAGACCAGGAGCAGGTCTCCGTCGTGGCTGCGGAGGCGCTTGAGCCCGCCCACCAGCACGCCCAGGCCGGTGGAGTCGAGGAAGTCCACACCCTCCAGGTCGACGACGATCTGGTGGCGCCCCTCGGTCACCAGCTCGATCAGTCGCTCCCGGAACTTCGGAGCGGTGTAGACGTCGACCTCACCGTGCACGCTCAGCACCGTGTATTTGCCTCGTTCGGTGACGTCGAGGCCGAGATCCATGCCCTGCTCCTTTTGGTCGGTCGGTACCAACGCTACCAAGTCCCCCCGTGTTCGCCGGTACCCCGATCGGTGGGGGCGGTCGGCGGCTCGGGGCCCCGCCGGCGGGGGCGGCCCCGGGCGGCGGCGTCGAGGGCCACGGCGCCGGCCAGCACCACGTAGACGGCGGCCGTCCACCACGCCACCCAGCGGAACTGGGCGTCGGCCAGCGGGACGAGGAGCAGGCAGACGAGGGCGGACCCCAGGAAGAACGGCACCCGCCGGTCGCCGGCGGCGCGCCGTTTCACGAGAAGAGCCCCACCACGGCCCGGGTGGCGAACCCGATGGCGAACGCCCCGGGGATGGTGAGCACCCAGGCCCACACGACCTGGCTGGCCACCCCCCAGCGCACCGCCGACAGCCGGCGGGTGGCGCCCACCCCGACGATGGCGCCGGTGATCGTGTGGGTGGTGGACACCGGGACGCCGGCCGACGAGGTGAGGAAGAGGGTGGCGGCTGCTGCCGTCTCCGCCGCCACCCCCCCCACCGGTTGCAGCCGGGTGATCTTCGATCCCATGGTCTTGACGATGCGCCAGCCACCGCTCAGGGTCCCGAGTCCCATGGCGGTGTGGGCGGCCAGGACGACCCACAGGGGGACGCCGGCCTTGGCCCCCAGGTGGCCGCTGCCGATGAGCACGGCCAGGATGACGCCCATCGTCTTCTGGGCGTCGTTGGCCCCGTGACCGAGGCTGACGGCGGCGGCGGAGACCAGTTGGCCCCGGCGAAAGCCCGTGTTCAGCGCCTCCACCCGTTTCACCCGGTGGAAGGCCCACAGGATGACGAGGGAGAGGACCATCGCCAGGGCCAGGCCGAGGAGCGGGGACAGCACGATGAACACGCCGATCTTGCGCAGGCCCGGCCCTTCCAGCACGCCGAAGCCGGCCCGGGCCACCGCCGCGCCCGCCAGCCCCCCGACCAGGGCGTGCGACGAGCTGGTGGGCAGCCCCACGTAGAACGTGAACAGGTTCCAGCCGATGGCGCCCACCAGGCCGGCGAAGACCACCCCCACGGTGAGGATGTGGCGGGTCGGGTCCACCACATCCTTGGCGATGGAGTTGGCCACCTTGGTGCCGAAGACGAGGAATGCGACGAAGTTGAAGAAGGCGGCCCACGCCACCGCCCGCCGGGGGCTCAGCACGCCGGTGGCCACCACCGTGGCGATGGAGTTGGCGGCGTCGTGGAAGCCGTTGGTGAAGTCGAACGCCAGGGCGACGGCCACGACGATGACCACGCCCAGATCCGTCACCCGGTGTCGTCTCCTGGTCGCGTCGGCTGGGTCAGGCGTGCTTGAGGACGATGGCCTCCACCACGTCGGAGACGTCCTCGACGGTGTTGAGGGCGTCCTCCATGGCGGCGATGACGTCTTTCCACTTGATGACCTCGATGGCCTCGAGGTGGCCGCCGAAGAGGCGGGCCACGGCCCGCCGGTAGACCTCGTCCCCCTCCGTCTCCAGGCGGTCGATGGCCTCGAGGTGGTCGGACACGCCCTTCATCTCCTGGAGCCGCTCCATGACCTTGACCACCTCGTCGGACATGGCCACCAGGATGTCGGCCTGTTCGGCCAGCTCGGGCAGCACCTCCCGGACGTGGACCAGGGTGAGCAGCGCGGATACGGAGTGCATGTCGTCCACCACGTCGTCGAGCTCCTCGGCCAGGGCGTGGATGTCCTCGCGGTCGAACGGCGTGACGAAGGTGGAGTCCAGGCGGTGGAGGATGTCCCGGGTGAGCTGGTCCCCCCGGCGCTCGCACTCCACCACCGAGGCGTGGCCGCCGTCGGTGCTGGGCAGCTCGGCGACCAGCATCCGCAGCCGGCGGGAGCACTCGGCCACGTTGGCGGCCACCGACCGGAAGAGGTCGAAGAAGGTGTCGTCGGTGGGAATGAGGCGGAAGCGCATGGTGGTCGGGCCCGACCCTAGCGAGGCGGCGACGCCGACCCCCTGTTCCCGGCCTCAGGGCCGCCCACCAGGGCCATTGCTCGCCGCTCCAGGCGGTCGCCGGCAGCCACGTCGCCGGCCGCCACCCCGTCATACGGCCGCGACGGCGCGGTCCTGGAGGGGGCGGACGTCGACGAGGCCGCCGACGCCCGCGACGCCCGAGACGACGAGGACGCCCCCGATGGCCGCCGTGGCCGCGACGGCGACGGCGCCCCCGGCGGCGGGCGCCAGAGGTCGTCGTCGGCTTCGGTGGCAGGCGGGGGCGGCACCGGCGCCGACCGGAGACGGGGACGCCCGGCCGCCACCACCCGGTTCGGTGGTCCCGTCGGTCCCCGGCCGGCGACGAGGGCCATGGCCACCGTGGGGTCGGCGTCGGCGGCGGGGTCGAGGGGCTCGCCGCCGTAGGCCATGGCTACCGTGGCGCCCATCCGGCGGTTGAACCAGCGGAGGTGGAAGGCGGCCAGGCAGAGGATCAGGCCGGCGGCCACCGGGACCATGAGGGCCCGGCGGTCGGAGGCGTCCCGGAGGACACCGACGACGGCCGAATCGTTGCTTCCCGAGGTGCTGTCGGCCGCTCCGGGCACGCGCAGGGGGAGGGTGGACACGAACCCGTTGTCGGGCACCGTCGGCAACGACACCTTGGGGGGCGCCGACGAGGTGGCCTTGGAGAGGAAGGAGCCGAGGTCCAGGGAGGCCAGGCCCTTCCCGGGGGCGGCGCCCGCCACGCCGGGGGCGGGGCCCGCCGGCGTGGTCAGGCCGCTGGTCGGGTTCGGCCCGTCGGGGGGGCTGACCGAGGCACCCGCGCTGCGCGCCGAGCGGGCGGTGGCCCGGTCGGACACGTGGCCGCTGGCATCGGGGCGTACGGCCAGGACCACGTACTCGAAGGTGCCGCCTGCGGCCGCCGTGCTCTGGTCGGTGTAGCTGAGGGTGGTGCCACTGGCGGGTTGAGCGATGGCGCCCGACACGGCGGTGAAGGACGACCCGCCGACGGGCCGGCGCTGCACCTGGTAGCCCACCAGGTCGGGCTCGGTGTTGCGGGACCACGACACGGTGACGGTGCGGTCGGGGTTGACCGTCGCCTTGACGTCGGCGGGCGGGGCGGGCGGTACCTCCACGCCGAAGGTCCCGGTGGCCGAGCCGTCCTGCGGCCCGTCGAGCAGGGTCTGGCCGGTGGCCGTCACGGTGACGTCGTAGGGGCCGTTGTAGGCCAGGTCGGGCGTGGTGAACGAGTACGACGTGCTGCTGCGGTTCAGGGTGGCCCCGCACCCGGTGCCGTCGCACGACGCGGTGGTGGCGGGGTGGAGGTGCGAGGTGACGCCCACGTGCAGGGCGGTGAGCTGGTTGAGGAAGTTGGCCATCTGCGCCGAGCCGGAGACGGTGGCCCGGCCACCGCTGACGGCGGTGGCCACGGTGACGCCCGGGACGTCGGCCGCCGACGCCGGTCCGGCCAGGGGCCAGAGCAGGGCGGCGCCGGCGGCCAGCACCGCCCCCGCCGCCGCCGACCGCCTCACGCCGCCTTCAGGTCCTTGGACCAGGTGGCGCGCACGATCAGCCGCTGGGCGGCCGAGCCCTTGGGGTGGCACGTCGTGAGGGTGAGGGCCCGGTCGGCGGTGGGGTCGAGGACCGACATGTCGTTGGGCGACACCGCGAACGGGTCCTTGGCCACCTGGTAGGTGCACCCGCCGATGGGCGTGTCCAGCTCGATGGTGTCGCCCGCCTTCAGCCGGTCCAGGTTGGCGAACGGCTTGCCGAAGGTGGTGCGGTGGCCGGCGATGGCCACGTTGCCGACGTCGCAGGGCAGCGAGGTGGTCGGGTAGTGCCCGGCCCCGGCCCGCAGCGCGCTGGGGCTGACGCCTTCCACCACCACCACGTCCACGCCGATGCTCGGGATCTTGATGCGGGTCAGCGAGTCACCGGTGC
>JBHELO010000111.1:0-9794 GCA_046263055.1 Acidimicrobiales bacterium
CGACGAAGACGGGCCAGAACCACGACGTGGACGACCCTCGCTTCGTGCGGCCGCCGCCGGTGCGGGCCACGCGGGCCACCTTCTTGCTGGAGGACGCCTTTCCCATGTGGGCTCGAACCTACCGCACGGGGCTGCGGCCCCCGCCTCGTCCCGCCCGCTGGGCCCCTGGCGGCGATGGCGACCGGCGGCGTGCCGCCCCCCCGGCCTCGACGGCGTGGGGAAGGCCGCGGCGGGCCCGCTGGGCCCACGCCAGCACCGTGCGCACGGCCAGCCCGGCGGCCACGAGAGGCAGTACGGCGCGGCGGGCGCCCGTGGTGGTCCGGCCCGCGAAGCGCAGTAGCGACCGATGGTGGGCGGCGATCATCCGGTACGGCGCCAGGTCGCTCGACGCTCCCACCGTGTGGACCACCCGGGCCTCGGGCACGTAGCCCACGCGCCAGCCGGCGCGCCCCAGCCGCCAGCACAGGTCCACGTCCTCCACGTACATGAAGTACGCCTCGTCGAACCCGCCGACCGCTTCGAAGGCGCCCCGGCGGGCCAGCAGGCAGGTGCCCGACACCCAGTCGACGTCGCCCGGGCGGTCACAGTCGGCGTCGAGCATCTTGTAGCGGCGGCTGAAGCGGTTGTCGGGGCAAACGAGGCCCACAAAGGCGTGGCCCAGGGCGACGCCGAGGTCCGGGAAGCGGCGCACCGAGGGGTACCGGGAGCCGTCGGGGTTGTCCACCCGGGGTCCGACCACGGCCAGGGAGGGGTCGGCGCCCAGGGCCGCCACCAGGGCCGCCACTGCGCCCGGGCACACCACGGCGTCGGGGTTCAGAATCAGCACGAGGGGGGCGGTGGTGGCGCCCACGCCCCGGTTGGCGGCCCGCCCGAACCCCAGGTTGGCGCCGGTGGGGAGGAACGTGGCGGCGGGGTCGGCCCCGGCGAGGGCGGCATCCGAGCCGTCGGCCGAGTCGTTGTCCACCACCACGACGTCGCCCACCCCCTCCGCCCGCAGGCTGGCGACGCAGCGCAGCAGGTGATCGCGGGTGTTGTAGTTGACGACGATGGCGGCCACGTCGGCGTTGGTCATGCGACCCGCCCGCGGTCGAAGAGCTTGTAGCCGGTGAGCATGTCGGTAAGCGTCGTGCGGTAGGCGACGTTGGTGGCGAGGGATGCGAGGCGGTTGCCGGCCAACAGCCGCAAGGAGTGGTTCACCACCGACGGGAGCGGTAGGCCGGTGCGGCCTGGGGGAAGGGCGCTGGGACCTCCGGCGCCGTGCCCGGGGGGTCAGCCACGGCGGAACCACTCGGCGGTGAGGGCCAACCCGTCCTCCAGGCCGGTGGTCGGCTCCCACCCGAGGACCCGCCGGGCCAGGGAGATGTCGGGCTGCCGCTGGGCGGGATCGTCGACGGGCCGGGCCAGGAACGTGAGCTCGGACGACGAGCCCGTCACCGCCAGGGCGGCCTCGGCCAACTCCAGGATCGTGTACTCCTCGGGGTTGCCGATGTTCACCGGGCCGAGGTGGTCGGAGTCGAGGAGGGCGAGGATGCCCCGCACCTCGTCGTCCACGTAGCAGAAGCTCCGGGTCTGGCTTCCGTCCCCGTACACCGTGAGCGGCCGGCCGGCGAGGGCCTGGACCAAGAAGTTGGACACCGCCCGCCCGTCGTCGGGCCTCATCCGGGGCCCGAACGTGTTGAAGATGCGCACGATGCGGACGTCCACGCCGTGGTGGCGAGAGTAGGCCATGGTCATGGCCTCGGCGAAGCGCTTGGCCTCGTCGTAAACGCTGCGGGGGCCGTTGGGGTTGACGTTGCCCCAATACGTCTCGGGCTGGGGGTGGACCAGGGGGTCGCCGTAGACCTCGCTGGTGGAGGCGAGCAGGAAGCGGGCGCCCTTGGCGCGGGCCAGGCCCAGGGCGTTGTGGGTCCCCCGGCTGCCCGCCAGCATGATCGGGATCGGGATGCGGTCGAAGTCGGCGGGCGACGCGGGACTGGCCAGATGGAGCACCGCGTCCACCGCGCCGTCCACCCGGAACGGCTCGGTGACGTCGTGGAGGACGAAGGAGAACCGGGGGTCGGCGTCGAGCATGGCGACGTTGGCGGCCGAACCGGTGACCAGGTTGTCGACGGCCACCACCTCGTCGCCCCGGGCCAGCAGGTCCCGGCACAGGTGCGATCCCACGAACCCCCCGCCGCCGGTGACGACCACCCGCCGGCTGCTCATGCCCGCCCTCTCGTCGGTGGACGGATCACCGACCGATGCCCTCGTAGGCGAAGCCGGCCGGGCGGAGGACTGCGGGGTCGAGGAGGTTGCGGGCGTCCACGATGGCCCGTCGGGACAGGGCCTCGCCCACCTTGGCGAAGTCGAGGCGGCGGAACTCGTCCCACTCGGTCAGCACCGCCAGCACCGCCGCCCCCCCGCATGCCGCGTAGGGATCGGCCATCAGCTCGATGCCTTCCAGGGCGGGCATCGTGGCGGCCACGCCGGCGGCGGGCACCGACGGGTCGTAGGCCTGGACCCGGGCCCCGAGGGCCCGCAGTCGGCCGATGACCTCCAGTGCCGGAGAGTTGCGCAGGTCGTCGGTGCGGGCCTTGAAGGTGAGGCCCCAGGCGGCCACCGTCGCCCCATGCACGGACCCCCCGGCGAGGCGGACGACCTTGGCCACCACCCGCTGGAACTGCTCACGGTTCACCTCCTGCACGCCCCGGAGCAGCCCGAAGTCGTATCCCCGGTCCTCGGCGATGCGCACCAGCGCGCTGGTGTCCTTCGGGAAGCAGGAGCCCCCCCATCCGGGCCCGGGGCGGAGGAACTCGAAGCCGATGCGGCGGTCGTAGCCCATGGCCAGCACCACGTCGCGCACGTCGGCGCCGACCGCCTCGCACACGTTGGCCACCGCGTTCACGAAGCTCACCTTGGTGGCCAGGAAGGCGTTGCACGCGTACTTGATGGTCTCGGCGGTGGCCGGGTCGGTGACGATGACGGGCGCCGCGATCGACGAGAAGAGCGACGCCACCCTCCCCGCCGCCGCCTGGTCCTCACTGCCGATGACGATGCGGTCGGGGTGGAGGAAGTCGGAGACGGCGGAGCCCTCGCGCAGGAACTCGGGGTTGGACACGACGGAGACGTCCTCCCGCCCGAGCGCCTCCTCCACGACGCGGGTGGATCCCACCGGCACGGTGGACTTGTTGACCACCACCGCCTCGGTGGGCAGCACCGGCCCGATCTCGGCCGCCGCCGACCGCAGGTAGGAGAGGTCGGCGGAGCCGTCGTCGGACTGCGGCGTGGGAACGCACAGGTAGGCGAACTCGCAGGTGGAGGCGGCGTGGGCGGCGCCCAGCACGAACGACAGCCGGCTCCTGTCGATCCCCTCGCGGACGAGCTCGGGGAGCCCCGCCTCGAGGATGGGCACGTCACCCCTGGACAGGCGCTCGACCTTGTCGGGCACGACGTCGGCGCACACCACCTCGTGGCCCAGGTGGGCGAAGCAGGCCCCCGTGGTCAGGCCGACGTAGCCCGTCCCGACGACCGCGATCCGGCTCACCGGGCGGCCGGGACGGGACCGGGCAGGAGGTCGGGGACGAGGCGGGCCAGGGCGTCATGGTGGTCGGGGAGGAGGGGCACGTCGGACAGTCGGAGGGCGGCGTTGTCGAGCACCGCGTAGGGCGGGCGCACGGCCGGGCGGGGTGGGTCGAGCTGGCAGGTGTCGATGGGCCGGACCAGGTCGGGGTCGAGGCCGGCCACCGCCACTGCATCGCGGGCCAGCTGGTACCACGTGGTGGGCCCCTGGTTGGTGACGTGGAAGAGCCCGGGCCGGCGCTCGATCACCAGGCGGCGGATCATGCCCGCCAGGTCGGCGGCCATGGTGAGGCAGCCGTGCTGGTCGGCCACCACCGCCAGCCCGTGGCCGCCGGCGGCCCGGACCAGGATGGTGCGCACGAAGTTGCGCCCGTAGCGCCCGCACACCCACGAGGTGCGCACCACGGTGTCGTCGGGGCCCATCTCGATCTCGCCGCCCAGCTTCGAGTGGCCGTACGCGGAGAGCGGGTTGGGGGCGTCCCACTCCGTGTACGGGCGGGTCGAGGCACCGTCGAAGACGTAGTCGGTGGAGACGTAGCAGACCCGGGCGCCCACCAGGCGGGCCGCCTCGACGACGTGTCGGGTGCCCAGGGCGTTGACCCGCAACGCCCGGTCGGGGTCGGACTCGCATCCGTCGACGTCGGTCCACGCCGCGGCGTGGATCACGGCGTCCGGCGAGGTCCCGGCGATGGCCGCTCGCACCGAGTCGCGGTCACCCACGTCGAGGGTGTCGAGGTCGGTGGCCACCACGTCGTGGCCGGCGAAGGCGTCCACCAACTCGCGGCCCAGCTGGCCGCCGGCGCCGGTGACGAGGACCCGCACGGTCAGGCGGGGGGCTGGGGCGCGGCCCAGTCGGTCTCCACGACCGGCGCCCGGTCCCGCAGGGGCTCCCACCAGTCGCGGTGCCGGGCGTACCAGGCGACGGTCTGGGCCAGGCCCTCGTCGAAGGGCACGCGTGCCTCCCATCCCAGCTCCCGGCGGATCTTGGAGGAGTCGAGCAGGTAGCGGCGGTCGTGGCCGGGGCGGTCGGGGACGATGGTCTTCAGGTCGGCCGGCTTGCCCAGGGCGGCGAGCACCACGTCGGCGATCTCCTCGATGCTGCGCTCCACCCCGCTGCCGACGTTGTAGGTCTCGCCCACCGTTCCCCGCTCGAGCACCGCCTCCACCGCCCGGCAGTGGTCGTCCACGTGGAGCCACTCCCGCCGGTTCTTGGTGGACGCGTACATGGGCAGCGGCTGGTCGTCGAGGGCCCGCACGGTGAAGAGGGGGATCACCTTCTCGGGGAACTGGTAGGGCCCGTAGTTGTTGCAGCAGTTGGTGAGGGTGACGGGCACACCGAAGCTCTCGTGGTACGCCCGCACCGCGTGGTCGGCCCCCGCCTTGGACGCGTTGTACGGCGTCCGGGGCCGGTAGGGCGACTCCTCGGTGAACGACTCGTCGGTGTCCAGGTCGAGGTCGCCGTAGACCTCGCAGGTGGAGATGTGGTGGAAGCGGCCCACCCCCGCCCGGCGGGAGGCCTCCAGGAGGGTCTGGGTGCCGACCACGTTGGTGCGGAAGAACCGCCCGGGGTCGACCACCGCCAGGCTGTTGTGGGACTCGGCCGCGAAGTTGACCACCGTGTCCACCGACGACCGGCGGAGCGTGGCTTCCACCACCGGGCCGTCGCCGATGTCGCCCTCCACGAAGGTGACCTCGGGGCCGAGGCCGTCGAGGTTGGCGCGGTTGCCGGCGTAGGTCAGGGCGTCGAAGGCCACGACCGAGTCGCCGGGGTGGGTCGACGTCCAGTACCGGACGAAGTTCGACCCGATGAACCCGGCCGCCCCGGTCACGAGCAGTCTCATGGCGCCCACGCTACCGGTTGGGCAGCGCCGGCCCACCGGGGCCGTCGCCAGTCGGTGCGCCGGCTCCAGCCGGAGTGACCGGTGCGCCGGGCGCGGCCGGCCGCCCGGTCAGCAGGACGGGGTGCTGGGGGCGCCCTTGGGCTGGGGGACCCCGGTGGGGGCCTTGGTGGTGGGGGCCGACGCGGTGGTGGAGGGCTCGGAGCCCGAGCCCGCGCCCGCCGCCGGCGTGTCCCGGACGCCCCGGTAGTCGGTGCCCACGGTAAGGGTGAGGTCGATGGTGCGGAGGGTGGCGTCCTCCTTCTCGCTGGCCCCCGACGGGAGGTAGGCGGCGAGGGCGTCGGCCTTGGCCTTCTGACCGGAGGCGTAGCGGATGGTGGTGTGCGTGTAGTTGAAGGCGTCGGCGTCGCCCCGATCGGCCACGGTGAAGCCCACCCGCTGGAGGTCGGCGCCCGCCTTGGCCGCCGCCCCCTCCGACCCGTTGCCGTTGAGCACCCGCACCCGCACGTCACCCGGGCGGACGGCCGTCCCCGGCTGAGCGCCCACGCCGTTGAGGCGGTCCAGGGACGCCTGGGCGTCGGCCCGGTTGAGCTTGAGCACGTCGGCACCGCCGATGGTGACGGGGGTGGTGGGCAGGGTCAGCATGTCGACGGTGTCGGGGTTCAGGGACTTGAACCGCCGGGTCACCTTCACGATGTCGCTGGTGGACATGGCCGAGTCGATGGTGACGTCCTTGACACCGATGCCCACCAGGCGGTTCAGGGTGAGCGGGTTGCCGATGCCCGAGGCCACCGCCTTCTTCATCATGCGGCGGATGAAGTCCTGCTGGCGCTGGATGCGGCCCAGGTCGGAGGTGGGGTCCGTGCGCCACTGGCCGGACTCGTAGTACTCGTAGTGCCGGCTGCGGACCCAGGCCAGGGCGGTGTCGCCGTTGAAGGCGATGCACCCCGGGTTCTTGATGTCCAGGCCGCTGTAGGCGTCGCGAGCCGGCGCGGGCACGTACACGTTCACCCCGCCCACGGTGTTCACGATGTCCCGGAACCCGACGAAGTCGACCTCCACGTAGTGGTTGATCGAGATGCCGAGGTTGTCCTTGATCGTCTGCACGAGGGCGCTGGGCCCGCCACTGGCGAACGACGAGTTGATCCGGTCCGACTTCGTGCCGCCGGCGATGCGGACGTACAGGTCCCGGGGGATGGAGAGGATCGCCGCCTTCTGGGCGTTGGCGTCGATGTGCAGCACCATGATCGTGTCGCTGCGCTGGCCGCTCACCTGGTTCTTGCCGGCCTGGTCGGCAAGGTCGCCGGTGAGGTTGGCCCGGCTGTCGGAGCCCACCAGCAGGACGTTCATGACCGCGCCCTTGTCGCTCGCCAGGTTGGGCAGCGTCACCCGGTGGATCTGGTTCAGTCGCCACTTGAAGTAGGCGTAGCCGCTTCCCGCCGCCACCAGGGCGACGGTGAGCAGGACGCAAGTACCGATGGCGAGTCGTCGGGGCCAGCGACGGCCGGCCGGCGGAGGTGCCGTCGCCGGGCGCGTCGCCCCGCGAAGGGCTACCACGGGGACGAGGCTATCCGGGCCGGGCGCCGGGGATCCCGCGACCCCCCGCACGCCCGACCGTAGGCTGGCGCCATGAGGCCGCTTGGCGACCTGGCCGTGGTGGGCGGCCGGGTGTGCACCGGCCGGGTGGAGCTGTCGTCCGACCTCGGCGCCCTCGACCGGCGGGCGCCGGGGCGGTGGGCGGTGGTGCTCGCCTTCGACGGGCCGCCAGTGCTCGCCCGCTTCGCCCAGGTGGGGCCACCCGGCGTGGTGGACGGCGGGCCGTGGTCCGGGCCGCCGCCCTCGTCATGGACGTCGAGCCTGGGGCCGGACGCCTACACCTGGGGCTCCACGCCGGAAGGGGACTTTGCGGAGACCGGGCTCGAGGCCGCCCGCCTGCTGGCGGTGGCCTCGGGGCAGGGGGTGGCGCCGTGACCTGGGTGTGGGTGGACGGCGAGGTGCGGCCGGTGGCCGAAGCGCGGGTGTCGCCCCTCGATCACGGGCTGCTGACCGGCGACGGCGTGTTCGAGACCCTGCGGGTCTACGCCAGCGTGCCGTTCGCCCCCCGCCGCCACCTGGCCCGGCTGGCGACCTCGGCGGCCGGGATGCGCCTGCCCGTCCCCGAAGCCGACGTGCTGTGCACGGCCATGGATTAGGTGGTGGCCGCCAACCGCCTGCACGACGGACGCCTGCGCATCACCGTCACCGGCGGCGAGGGGGCCCTGGGCTCCGACCGGGCGGCGGTGGCTCCCACCGTGATCGTGGCCGGCTCGCCCCTGCCGGCGTGGCCGCCGACCACCGACGTGGTGGTCGTGCCCTGGCCCCGCAATGAACGGGGGGCGCTGGCCGGCCTGAAGACGGTGTCCTACGGCGAGAACGTGGTGGCCCTGGCCCGGGCCCGTGACGCGGGGGCGGGCGAAGCGGTGTTCGGCAACCTGGCCGACAACCTGTGCGAGGGCACGGGCACCAACGTGTTCGTGGGGGTGGGTGGTCGCCTCCTCACCCCGCCGTTGTCGGCCGGCTGCCTGCCGGGCGTGACGAGGGACCTGCTGCTCCAGCTGGTGGACGTGGCCGAGGAGGACCTGCCGTTGGCCCGCTTCCCCGAGGTGGACGAGGCCTTCCTCACCTCCAGCACACGCGAGGTCCAGCCCATCCGGGCGGTGGACGGCACCGTGCTCCCCGCCGCCCCCGGCCCCCTGACGGCGGCCGCCATGGCGGCCTTCGCCGCCCTGGTGACCGCCGACCCCGACCCCTGACGAGGGGCGCGCCGCCAGCCTGACGCTCAAGCGGCCCCACCGGGCCTCCGGGCCGGGCGTCGGCCGCGGGCTTGACGACCCGGCGACGCCCACGATGACGGCTCTCAATGTGCGTGCCGTGCCGGGGGGCTATTCCCGCTCCCGCTCCCGCTCCCGCTCCCGGGCCAGGGACTTGAACTGGCACTGGGACCAGAATCGGCCGTGGTAGAGCTTCACGAACTGGTCGTGGGCCCGGCACCAGCCGTAGGCCAGCGCCGGGTCCTCGGGCTCGAAGTGAGCGCACTCCCGGCAGTCCCGCCGGACCATTCCTCGGGCCGCCGCGACCTCTTCCAGGCTGCCCATCACGGCAGCCGCACGTCGGCCGGGATGCGCCCCACGGGGTCGGCCACCCGCGACTCCCAGAGGCCGGGGACGAAGCGGTCGCCCACCGTCAGCCGGGACGCCCACTTCACGCCCTTGTAGCCCCACAGGTCGGGCGGGCCCACGAACCGCAGTGGCCCGCCGGCGTCGGGCGCGAGGGGCCGGCCGTCGCGGGCCCACGCCAGCATGCCCCGGGCGGCGTCGGCGATAGGCAGGCACGAGGAGTAGGTGCCCGACGACGCCCGGACGGTGACCCAGCCACCTCGGGGCCGGACTCGCTCCAGCACCTGGTCGACGCCGATGCCGTCCCACGTGGCCTCGGGTTGCGACCACCCCCACACGCAGTGGACGGGGACCCCGCGGGTCTCGGTGCCCATGGCCGCCAGGTCGGCGAGCGTCCACCGGGCCGGGTGGCCGAGCAGGCCGTCGAGGACCAGGGCGTCCCACGCCGGCACCTCGGCCTCCAGGTGCAGGACGGGCCACGTCTCGGGCACGCGCTGCACTCTCGCCGTCGAAGCTGCCATGGCCGGACGCTACCCAGGGCCTGTTACGGCGGGTTCGCCGAGCCGTTTCCAGTACGCGAAGTGCGGCTGGCGGGAATCTGACGACCGGCGCTCCCACCGCCGAACCGGGTTCGGTTGGGCGGTCCCCGGAGGCGGTAACCGAACCCAATTCGGCGCAGGGGCGGGCGACGGTCGGGTCAGTCGCCGGCCACCAGGTGCTCGACGTCGGCGGCGGTGAGCCGGCGGATGCTGCCGGCCGCCGCCAGCAGCAGGCCGGCGTCGTCGTCGATCCCGTCCGCCACTCCCTCCACCACCTCGCCACCCGGCAGCTCGGCCCGCACCGCCCGCCCCAGCGTCAAGCACCGGCGGCGGTAGTCGGCCATGGTGCGCCGGCCGCCGGCCGCCATCACGTCGGCCCAGCGCTCTTCGAGAGCGGACAGGTAGGCGGTGAGGACGGCGCTGCCGTCCACCGCCCGCCCCGCCACCTCCTCGGCCGACACGGCGATGGCCGCCACCTCGGGCGACCGCACGGTGGCGGCCATCGCCGTTTCGGCCGAGGAGGTGGCGGGGCGGACGGTGAACGGCAGCGCCCTCCTCACCGCCTACCTGTCCGCTCTCGAAGACCGCTGGGCCGACGTGATGGCGGCCGGCGGCCGGCGCACCATGGCCGACTACCGCCGCCGGTGCTTGACGCTGGGGCGGGCGGTGCGGGCCGAGCTGCCGGGTGGCGAGGTGGTGGAGGG
>JBHELO010000112.1:0-9273 GCA_046263055.1 Acidimicrobiales bacterium
GGCCAGCTCGACCATGCCGTAGCCGTCGATGAACATCGCCTCGCCCACGCTCTTGTCGATCACCGGCAGCGTGGCCGTGGCCCCGAGCTTCTGGAACGTCTGCACGATCTCCTGTGGCATGGCGTCGGCGCCTGACGCCCACAGCCGCACCGACCGCAGGTCCCGCTGCTCGGCGCCCGCCTCCAGCATCATGCGGTACATCGCGGGGACGCCGATGAACACCGTCGCCCGCCGTGACTCGATGGCGTCGAGCGCGTCGGTCGGGCGGAACCGCGGCAGCAGGTACAGCGGGATCCCGGTGCACGCGGCCATCAGCACGAGCGTGAACCCGGCGATGTGGGCGACGGGCATCCCGCACACGACCTCGTCGCGGCGCAGCCGCGCCGGGTACAGCGCCGCCGCCGCCGCCGACCCGATCAGCGCCGCGTGGGTGAGCTCGGCGCCCTTCGGCTTCCCGGTGGTGCCCGACGTGTAGAAGATGGCGGCGACGTCGCTCGGCTTCGCGGCCGCGGCGTCGATGCCGCCATCGCCATCGAGACCGCCCTCGACCTCGGCGGCGCTCCGCACCACCAGCGGCGCCTTCGAGTCGCCGACGACGTAGTCGATCTCGTCCTTCGTCATCTGCGGGTTGACGGGCACCACCACCGCGCCGGCGCGTGCCGCGGCCAGGCACAGCAGGAAGAACTCGTAGCCGTTCGGCGCGCCGATCACGACTCGGGCCCCGGGCTCGGTCTTCCCCGCGATGCCCCCGGCCATGCGGGCGACGCGATCGGCGCCCTCGCGGTAGGTGAGCTCGAGGCCCGTCGTCGCCTCGGTGACCAGGCGCCGATCACCATTGATCTTGGCCAGACGCTCCAGGAGCGTGCCCAGGGTGACGTCGCGGCGAAGCACGAGGCTGGCCCGGTCGAGTGCTCTCACGAATGCTCCCCCCTCAGCCGACGCAACGCCCTGCATGGTCCCACCGCGGCCGTCGTCGCCGCTACGAGACGTTGCTCCGGCGTGCGTCAGGACGCGGACTTCTTGAGCGGCGCCCACGCCAGCAGCAGTCGCTTCTCGCCGACGCTGCGGAACCGCACCACCGCTTCCGCCTTGTCGGCGCTCCCTAGCACCTCGAGCACCACGCCCTCGCCCCACTTGCCGTGCACGACGTCGTCGCCCACCGCCAGACCGAGATGCTCGGCGCCGGTCGTCTTCGCCGGCGTGGCCGGACCACGCCCGCTGCCGAACACGCGCCCGGCGTCCATGGCGCGGTCGACGATGCCCTCACGACCGTGCCGCGCCCCGGGCCGACGCTTGCCACCGTCGACGAGATGCGTCAGCTCCTCGGGGATCTCCTTCAGGAAGCGGCTCGGCGGGTTGTACTGCGTCGACCCGAACAGCATGCGGCTCCACGCGTGCGTCAGGTAGAGCCGTCGCTGCGCCCGGGTGATGCCCACGTAGCAGAGACGCCGCTCCTCCTCGAGCTCGTCGGGCTCGCCCAGCGAGCGCAGGTGCGGGAACACGCCGTCCTCCAGCCCGATCATGAACACGCCGTCGAACTCGAGGCCCTTGGCCGTGTGCAGGGTCATGAGCACCACGCTCGACTCGTCGGGGTCGAGATCGTCGGCGTCGGCCACCAGGCTGACCGATTCCAGGAACGCTCGGGGGGTGGCGGCCTCGCCCGCCTCGGCGGCCAGGGCCTCGAACTCGTGGGCCGTCCCGACCAGCTCACCCAGGTTCTCGGCCCGGCTCTGGGCTTCGATGGAGCCGTCGGCCTGGAGCTCGGCCACGTAGCCCGTGTCGGCCAGCACCCGCTCGAGCAACTCGCCGGGCCCGAACCGCCCGGCGCGCAACGTCTCCAGCAGCCTGATGACATCGGCGATGCCGGTGAGGGCCCGGCCGCCCACCCCGGCGTCGGCCGCCCGGGCGAGGGCGTCGGCCAGGGCCCGGGCGGCTGACGCCGCCGCCCGCAGCGCCTCCCCGCCGGCCGTCCCGCCGGGCGGCGGCGGAACCTCGGCGGCTGACGGGTCGGCGGCCGGCGCCGGAGGCCGGACGATGCCGGGCGGCGGCGGCCGCCCCGCCGGCGGAAGCGGTCGACCGGTGGCCGGGGGTGGCGGTCGGCCGGCCAACTCGGCGCGCAACCGTTCGGCGGTGACCCGGGCGGCGGCCAGTTCGGCCTGGGCGGCGGCCATGGCCGTCCTGGCCGAGTCCCGTTCGGTGACCAGGGCCTCCAGGCGGGCCGCCGACTCCGTGACCTGGCGGGCCGCCGCCCGGCGGCCCCGTCGCTCCTCGGCCAATGCCTCGGCCGCCCGGGTCGCCTCGGCGCGGGCGGTGGCGGCCGCCTCCTCGGCCCGCCGGGTCGCCTCCTCGGCCGCTCCCAGCCGGCGGCGGGCGTCGGTGTCGGCCCGACGGTCGGCGGCCCGAGCCCGGTCGTCGTCGACCCGGCGGGCCAAGGCGTCCACCTCCGCCTCCCAGCCTTCGGGGCGGGTGAGGAAGAGCCACCCGGCCCGTCCCACGCCGGACTCGTCAACCTCGGCCGCCACCCGGGCCCGGAAGTCCTCGTCACCGTCGAGGGCTTTGCGGGCCGCCACCAGGGCCCGCGGCGGGAGCCTCGCGAACTGGAGGAAGGGCCGCAGGCCGGTCGGGGAGGTGCGGACGGGCACGTCGTCCTCTCCCGCCTTGGCCACCGCCACCGCCGCCTCCAACGCCGGGCGCAGCAGGGCGTCGTCCGGGTTCGTCAGGCGCCCGACGACCGGGCCTCGGGCTCGGCCCGGGCCGCTGCCGTCTCGTCGCCGTCACCCGACGGCAGCCCCGGGGACACCAGCTCCACCGCCCGCCCCGACCCGCACCAGCGGCAGGACACGTCCTCCACCACCTCGTGGAGCACCTCGGGATCCTCCACCGAGAGGTCGCCGCTCAACGAGTAGTGGTGGTAGGCCCGCGTGCGGCGGGTGGTCGTGACGTCGAAGCGGGTGAGGTTGCCGCAGGCGGAGCAGCGGTAACGGACGACGGCCACGACCGGGCATCGTACCGGCCGGCCTTCGCGACGCCCGTCGACCCGTACGTTTGTTCGACGAACTGATGTTCGACTACGGTTCCACGCCGTGCAACGGTCCTTCGACGACCTCGGCACCCCCCTGCACCAGGTGACCTTCTGCGTGCTGGACCTGGAGACCACCGGCGCGTCCCCCGCCGACTGCGCCATCACCGAAGTGGGAGCGGTGAAGGTGCGGGGCGGGGAGTGCCTGGGGCGGTTCCAGACCCTCGTCAACCCCGGCTCGGCCATCCCGCCCGAAATCGTGGTCCTCACCGGCATCACCACCGCCATGGTGCTGCCGGCACCCACCATCGGGGCGGTGCTGCCCGCCTTCCTCGAGTTCGCCGGGGACGCCGTCCTGGTCGGCCACAACGCCCGCTTCGACCTCGGGTTCCTCCAGGCGGCGGCGGCCGCCGCCGGCTATCCCAGGTTGGCCAACCCGGTGGTGGACACCTGCGCCCTGGCGCGCCGGCTGGTGCGGGACGAGGTGCCCGACTGCCGGCTCGCCACCCTGGCCAGCCGCCTCCGGCTGGCCCATCAGCCCTGCCATCGGGCCCTCGACGACGCCGTCGCCACCGTGGACCTGCTCCACCTGCTCCTGGAGCGGGCCGGGAGCCTGGGCGTGCTCGGCCTGGACGACCTCATGCAACTGCCCACGATCCGGGCCCATCCCCAGGTGGGCAAGCTGCGGCTCACGGCGTCCCTGCCTCGGCGCCCCGGTGTCTACCTGTTCCGGGGACGTGGCGGCCGGGTGCTGTACGTGGGCAAGGCCACCAACCTGCGGGCCCGGGTCCGCTCCTACTTCTCGGGCGACGAGCGGCGCAAGGTAGGTCAGCTGTTGCGTGAGACGGAGGCCATAGACCACGTGGTCTGCCCCGGGCCCTTGGAGGCGGCAGTGCTGGAGGTCCGCCTCATCCACCACTACCTGCCACCGTTCAACCGCCGGTCCAAGCTCTGGCGCCGCTACGCCTACCTGAAGCTCACGCTGGACGAGCGGTTCCCCCGGCTGTCGGTGGTGCGAGCCGCCCGGGCCGGGGACGGCTGCCTCTACATCGGGCCCCTTCCCTCCTCGGGCGCCGCCCGGCTGGTGGCCGAAGCCATCGAGGCGGCGGTCCCCATCCGCCGGTGCACCG
Source organism: Acidimicrobiales bacterium (assembly GCA_046263055.1). Taxonomy (GTDB): domain Bacteria; phylum Actinomycetota; class Acidimicrobiia; order Acidimicrobiales; family AC-14; genus DATAQC01. Next base: position 4,150 of record JBHELO010000112.1, read on the forward strand.
GTCGCCCGGGGCGGGCGCCTCGCGGGTGGCCCTGCACCCCGGCCCAACTCGGCGTGGCCACCTGCCCGTGCGCCGGCACCATCGGGGAGGCGGACTACGCCGTGCTGGTCGCAAAGGTGGTGGAGGGCCTCACCACCGACCCGTCGGTGCTCTTCGGTCCCCTACGAGCCCGCATGGCCACTTTGGCCGGCGCCGAGCGGTTCGAGGAGGCGTCCGCCGTCCGGGACCGGGCCCAGGCCCTGGGCCGCGCCCTCCAGCGCCAGCGCCTGCTCGACCGCCTGAGGCGGGCCGGCCGGGTGGAACTGGACCTGCCGGAGGGGTCGGGCGGTCGGGGCCGTGCCCGCCGCCTGGTGCTGGCCAGCGGTCGCCTCCTGGGCGGGGAGGGCCAGCTCGACCTCGACCTCGGCCTCGACCTGCTCCCGGCGCCCGGGCTGGCTGGAGGGGCCGCCGCCGAGGACGGCTCCGGGCCGCCGGGCCTGCCCCTTCCTCGCCACCTGGCCGACGAGCTGGCGTGCGTGGCCTCGTGGCTGGACGCCGAGGCGGCCCGGGTCCGGCTGATCCGCTGCGACGGCGAGCTGGCGTCCCGCCTCCCGCCCATCCCGCCGCTGGCACCCCTGGCCGTGCCGCCGCCGTCCGAGCACGAGAACCCATCCGGTTCGCCCCGCCAGAGCGATCCCCAGCAGAGCCCGCCAGTCGGCCGACCACCGCTCGGCCGACCACCGCTCGGCCGACCACTCGAGCCCGCAGGCTCGTAGGCTCGGCGCCCGTGCTCTCCGCCTTCGTGCTGGTGCAGGCCAAGCCCGACCGGGTCGCCGACCTCGGGCCCGAGCTGGCCGACATCGCCGGCGTGGCCGAGGTGTACTCGGTCACCGGTGACGACGACCTCTTGGTGGTGGTGAGGGTCCGCCGCCACGAAGACCTGGCCGAGGTGGTCACCGGCCACCTCGCCCGCCTGGAGGGCGTGGTGGCCACCCGCACCATGATCGCCTTCCGGGCCTACAGCCGCCACGACCTGGAGGCCATGTTCGACCTCGGGGCCGAGTAGCCCACCGGCCGCCGGCGTCCCCGACCCGGTTAGGCCCGGGCCACCCCGCAGGGGTGGCGCCCGACGGGGTCGGGAGGCACGGCTCAGCTGTGGGAGGCCACCGCCTGGGCCAGCTTCTTGAGGGCGGCGGTAGCGGTCGGCGGGGGCGACGTGGTCGTGAGGGTGACGATGGTCAGGTTGGACCCGCGCAGGACGTAGGCCCGGTTGGCGGTGACGAAGGCCTTGTCGGCCACTCCGTTCAGGGTCTCGGCGCCCGCCGCCGACGACAGCTCCAAGTCGTACAGGCGGGACGCCTCGGAGGTCTGGTTGGTGGCGATCACCACCGACGAGGCGGTGGAGTTGGCGAACTCGTAGCGGCACACGACCCCGTTGCTGCCGACGCCGGGGGCGACGGGGGCACCCACCGCCGCCTCCACGTCGGCCTTGGGCGCCAGGGAGCAGGCCTTGTTGGGGTCGCCGGTGTAGCTGGTGGGAGGGGCCGAGGCCGTCTTCGTCGCCTTCGTGCTCGACCCCGAAGACCCGCCGCAGGCCACCACGGCCAGGCCGAGGCCGGCGGCCACCGCCGCCACCCGGGCCCCTCGGTTCCACCGCCGGTCGGTGAGGGCTGGGCGCTTCACGTCTGTCACTCCTTCTCGTTCGCTCGTCTCGTGCACTCGGGTGGCATCGTCCACTGGTTCGGGCGCAGGCGATCGGGATCAGGCGGCTGACGCCTGGGCCTGCGACACCGCCACCAACCGGTCCAGGACGGCCGCCGCCCGGCCGTCGTCCACGGCCGCCACCGCCTGCTCGATTCCTGCCGCCAGGTCGTCGGCGAGGCCGGCGGCCACGATGCCGGCGGCGGCGTTGAGCACCACGATGTCGCGGTGGGCGCCCCGCTGGCCATCGAGCACCCGGCGGGCCAGGTCGGCGTTGGTGGCGGCGTCACCCCCCCGGAGGTCGGCGGGATCGGCCACCGGGATACCCAGTCGGGCAGGGTCGACGACCGAGGTGCGGGTGGCGCCGTCGCGCAGCTCGACGAGGGTGGACGTGGTGGTGGTGGACAGCTCGTCGAGGCCGTCGTGGCCGTAGACCACCAGGGCCCGTTCGGCCCCGTTGGCGGCGAGGACGCCGGCCATCGTCTCCGCCATGCGGGGGTCGCTCACGCCGACGGCCTGGCGCCGGGCCCGCCCGGGGTTGGCCAGGGGGCCCAGGAAGTTGAACAGGGTGGGCACGCCCAGCTCCCGGCGGGTCGGACCGGCGTGGCGGAGCGCGGCGTGGAAGCGGGGGGCGAAGCAGAACCCCATGCCCGCCTGCTCGATGCAGGCCGCCACCCCGGCGGGCCCCAGGTTGATGGCCACCCCGAGCGCCTCCAGGACGTCGGCCGACCCGCTGGCCGACGACATGGCCCGGTTGCCGTGCTTGCACACCCGCGCCCCGGCACCGGCCACCACCAGGGCGGCCATCGTGGAGACGTTGACGGTGTGGCTGCGGTCCCCGCCCGTGCCGCACGTGTCCACCACTTCGGCACCGGGCGGCACGGGCACCCGTTCGGCGAAGGCCAACATGGTGGCCAGCAGCGCCGACATCTCCTCCACCGACTCGCCCTTCATGCGCAGGCCGACGCAGAAGGCGGCGATCTGGGCGGAGGTGGCGGCGCCCTCCAGGATCTCGGCCATCGCCGCCGACGCCTGGGCGGCGGTGAGATCGGTGCCCGACGTGAGCGTTCCCAGCACGGCCCGCCACCCACCCAGGTCGGCCAGCGCCGGCTGGCCGGTGGCGAGCGGGGCGGGCACGGCGAGGAGGGTAGCCGTCGGCCTGGGGGGCGGCAGGGGCCGCCGGAGCGCACCGGCCGGGCGGGTGGCGAGGAGGGTCGGCGGCCCGGCGGGCCGGTCGGTCAGGCGGCGGCGGTCTTGCGGCGCTGGCGCAGGATCCGGCGGCGCTCCCGCTCGGTCGCACCGCCCCAGATGCCGTCGGTCTCGCGATTCCCCAGCGCGTACTCCAGGCACGGTTCCCGGGCCACACAGCTGCCGCAGATCCGCTTGGCTTCGTCCGCGTCCTCGTCGGAAGCCGGGTAAAAGACGTCGGGGTCGAGGCCCCGACACGCGCCACGCTGACGCCAGGACATGTCAATCACGGAAGATCACTTCCTCCATCGCTCGTATCCCAAACCGCCCCGGAAACGGGCAGCCACACACGGGGTCGGGCTGGGCCCGGAGTTCGCCTCGATTATGGAACAGGCCCGTTGCCAAAGTCCAGACCGGGTCGCTGAGGCCGGGCGGCCGGGCGCCCGGGGCCGCCACGGGCACCCCCCTAGGATGCCGCCGTGACCCCGACTGCCGAGGGCGACGTCGGCCGCGGCCACCGCCGCCAGCGCCTCCCCATGTGGGGGGCGGCGGCCATCCTGCTGCCCGGCGTCCTGCTCCGCCTGACCGGCGCCGGCCTGGCCCATCCCGTCCAAGCCCTCCTGTACGGGCTGGCCATCGTAGGGGCCGCATTCCTGCTGGCCTGGGCCGCCGAGGCCGCCCAGCTCGACATCTCGGCCGGTGCCGCCATCGCCGTGCTCGCCTTCATCGCCGTGCTGCCCGAGTACGCCGTGGACCTGGTCTTCGCCTGGAAGGGCGGCAATGCCGTGCAGCGGTTCGGCCCCGCCTGCCAGGCCCCGGGCGCGGGGGGCGACGCCCCGTGCTCGCTGGCCCTCGCCAACATGACGGGCGCCAACCGCCTGCTCATCGGCGTGGGGTGGGCCATGGTGGTGTTCGTGGCCTGGTACCGCTGGCGGGCCAAGGGCGATCCGACACGGCAGATCGAGCTCGACCGCAGCCGCTCGGTGGAGCTGTCGTTCCTGGCCATCGCCTGCATGTACTCGTTGGCACTGCCCCTCAAGCGCACGATCACCCTGGTGGACGCCGTGGTCCTGGTGGCCATCTTCGTGGCCTACACGCTCCGCATCTCCAAGGCACCGGCCGAGGAGCCGCACCTGGTGGGACCGGCCGAGGCCATCGGGCGCCTCCCGACGCGGGCGAGGCGGGCAACGGTGGGCGTCATGTTCGTGGTGGCGGCCGGCGTCATCCTGCTGTGCGCCGAGCGCTTCGCCGACGCCCTGGTGGACACCGGCGCCCAGTTCGGCGTGAGCGAGTTCCTGCTCGTGCAGTGGCTGGCGCCGCTGGCCTCGGAGACGCCCGAGCTGCTGGTGGCCGGGCTGTACGCCTGGCGACTGAACACCGACGCCGGCCTCGGCACCCTCGTGTCGTCCAAGGTCAACCAGTGGACGCTGCTGGTGGGCACCCTGCCGGTGGTGTTCGCCCTCGCGTCGGGCAGTCACCACGGCCTCCCCATCGTCGCCCGCCAACGGGAGGAGCTGCTGCTGACCGCCGCCCAGGGGATCTTCGCCCTGGCCGTGCTGCTCAACCTGCGCCTCTCGCCCCGGGAAGGGTGGGCCCTGTTCGGGCTGTTCTGGGCTCAGTTCCTGTTGGGGGCGGTGATGCCGGCGTCGGCCCACGGCGCCGAGCTGGTGATCGTCTCGGTGGTCTACCTGGCGCTGGCCCTGGTCATGGTGGGCCGGAACCGGCGGTCCCTGGTGCCCCTGTTGCGCAACGGGTTGCGGGCGCCCTACGCCCAGCTGGCGGCCGGCCGGTGAGCCCCGCCCGGCCGAGCGACGACGGCCGCCTCATCGACCGCCGGGCGGTGGCCGTGGGGGCGCTCCTCGCCCTGGCCGTGGCCATCCCGACGATCGTGATCGCCTCGCTGCTCGGGATCGACGCCACGTCCAACGCGGTCTTCATCGCCTTCCTCGTGTACCTCGCCGGGCTGACCGTGGGGGGACGGCTGGCCGCCCGCCGCCGGCCCGACGCCCCGCTGAGCAACGGGGCCATGGCCGCCCTGGCCGCCTACGCGGCCATTGCGGTGGTGGTGTCGGTGGTCCGGCTGGCGCGGGGCCGGTCCCTCGACCCCGTGAGCCTCGTGTCCAACGCCTTCCTGGCCGCCACCTTCGGTCTGGCCGGCGGCCTCATCGCCACGTGGCGACGTCTCCCGTCCGAGGCCGGCGGGACGGGCCCGACGGGCGGCGGTCGCGGCGACGGGGCGGGTGGTCGCGGCGGCGA
>JBHELO010000113.1:0-30806 GCA_046263055.1 Acidimicrobiales bacterium
GGCTTGTCGGGCATCGCGGTGGCCACCTCCGTGCCGGCGGGTGCAGGGAACTCCTCGCTCGACCCGCGAGGCGGGATGGCGGCGGCAAAGCTGGGCAGGGTCCTGCCGACCATCATCACAGGGCGCTCCTTCTCCGGACCACGCCTCGCCCGGTCACGTGAGGGCCTCCTCGGCCCGGGCCCGGAGGGCGGCCACCGCGTCGGCCAGACCTCCCTCATGCTTGTACAACGCGCTGCCTGCCACCAGGATGCGGGCGCCGGCGGAGACCGCTCCGGCGACAGTGTCGGGCGAGATGCCGCCGTCGACCTCGAGGTCGATGTCGTGGCCCGAGGCCTCGATCATGGCGGCGGCCTCGGCGATCTTGGGCTCCATGGTGGCGATGTAGGCCTGGCCGCCGAAGCCGGGGTTGACCGTCATCACCAGGAGCAGGTCGGTGAGGTCGAGCACGTGGCGCACCACGTCGAGCGGGGTCGACGGGTTCAGGGCGACGCCGGCCTTGGCCCCCGCCTCCCGGATGGCCCCCAGGCTGCGGTGGAGGTGGGGGCAGGCCTCGGCGTGCACGATGACCACCTCGCAGCCCGCCTCCACGTACTTCTCCATGAGCTCGTCGGGCTCGACGACCATCAGGTGGGCCTCGAACGGCACCGACGCGTGCTCCCGGCAGGCGGCGATGACGTCGGGGCCGAAGGTCAGGTTGGGGACGAAGCGACCGTCCATCACGTCGCACTGGATGCGGTCGACCCCCGCCTTCTCGAGGGCGGCCACCTCCTCGCCCAAGCGGGCGAAGTCGGCGGGCAGCACCGACGGGACGATGGACACGGTGCCGGCGGGGGCCGGGGCGGGGGCGTCCTCGGTGGCGGGGAGTGCGGTCATCGGCCGGTCCTCGGGGTCGGGGGGCAGACTCCTACAACAGTCTGAGCCTTTCAACCTACCCACGACCGGCCCCGGCCACGTCCCCCGGAGGGTGGGTCGCGGGGGGGATACCGTTGGGCGTGTCCGTGACCGGGAGTCGATCCTCGCCGGGGGAACGGGTGCGCCTTCTCCTCGTCGACGACCACCAGGTGGTCCTCGAGGGGCTGACCTCGATGCTCGCGTCGCAGAGCGCGCGGATCGCCATTCTGGGTGCCACGACCGATCCCGACGAGGCGGGGCGCCTGGCCGGTGAGCTGGCCCCCGACGTGGTGCTGCTCGACGTGCGCCTCCGGGGCGCGAGTGGCCTCGACCTGGGCGAGCAGCTCATCCGGCGCCATCCCGGGCTCAAGGTCGTGTTCTTCACCGTGTACGACGACGAGCAGTACCTCTTCCAGGCCCTGCGGGTGGGAGCGGCCGGCTTCCTCCTGAAGACCACCACCGGCCCGGAGCTGGCGTCCCACCTCGAGCGGGTGATGGAGGGAGACGTGGCGATCGACCCCGCGCTGGCCGGGAGGGTGGCCCTCACCGCCGCCCACCTCCAGAGCGGCGAGTTCTGGCCCGGGGCCCGCCTGGGCCTCACCCAGCGGGAGAGCGAGGTGCTCGAGCTCATGGTCCGCGGCCTCTCCAACCGGGCCATCGGCCAGCGCCTCTTCATCGGCGAGGAGACGGTCAAGACCCACGCGCGGGGCGTCTACCGCAAGCTGGAGGTCAGCGACCGGGCCCAGGCCATCGCCACCGCGCTGCGCGAGGGGATCTTCCATTGACCGACGCACGGCCCGAAGGGCCTCGTGCGTCGGAGGAGAGCGGCCCGCCGACCGAAGCCGAGAACCGGCTGCTGCGCCTCTCGATCGACCTCACGTCGAGCGACCTCGACCTGGGCGAGGTGCTGCGGCGGGTCCCCGCCCTGGTCACCGAGGCCACCGGCTCCGACGTGTGCTTCGTCCACCTGGTCGACGACGACCGCCAGCGGGTGGTGCTGGCCGGCGCCACCCCGCCGTTCGACGAAGTCGTCGGCACCATCGAGCTGGCCATCGGCGAGGGGGTGGCGGGCTGGGTCGCCCTCCACGCCGAGCCCGCGATCATCGCCGACAAGTGGACAGACAGGCGCTACCGCTACATCCCCGCCTTGAGGGGCGAGGACTTCGTCTCGCTGGTCTCGGTGCCGATGGTCGCCTTGGGCCGGGTGGTCGGCGTCCTCAACGTCCACTCCCGCGAGGACCGGACCTACGGACCCCACGACCTCGCCCTCCTCACAGGGGTGGCCAGCCTCATCGCCCGCAGCATCGAGAAGGCCCGCCTCTACCGGCGTCTGGCCGAGCGGGAGGAGGCCCTCGAGAGCTTCGCCGCCCGCACCGTGGAGGCCCAGGAGCTCGAGCGCCGGCGCCTGGCCGGGGAGATCCACGACGGCATCAGCCAGCGCCTGGTCAGCCTCTGGTACCACCTGCTGGCCGCCGAGGACGCGGCAAGGGACCTGCCGACCCTGTTCAAGGAGCTGGGGGTGGCCAAGGAGCTCACCACCGCGGCGCTGGACGAGGCCCGGTCCGCCATCGTGGGACTGCGGCCGTCGGTGCTCGACGACCTGGGGCTGGGCCCGGGGCTGGAGAGCCTGGCCACCTCGCTGGCCGGCCTGCACGTGGAGCTCGACATCGTGCCCGAGCGCCTGCCGCCGCACGTGGAGGTGGCCCTGTACCGCATCGCTCAGGAGGCCCTCCAGAACGTGGTCAAGCACGCCGGCGCGTCACGGGTGCGCCTGGCGCTGGGCCCAGTTCCCGGCGGGGTGCGCCTGGCGGTGGAGGACGACGGCCGAGGCTTCGACACCGACGCCGTGGTGGGCGCCGAGGACCGCCATTCCTACGGCATGGCGGGTATGAACGAGCGGGCCGAGCTGATCGGTGGGCGGCTCTCCGTGTCGTCCTGGCCGGGCCGGGGCACCAGCATCGAGGTGGTGGTGCCGGCCTCGCCGCCCCCCGCCGTTGCCCCGGCGGGCTGACCCTCGGCCCGGAGGTACGTCAGCCCGGCCGGGGACCGGCGGCCCCGGCCAGCAGCGCGGTGACCGCCACCGGGGAGCCGGGGCAGACGTCGACGGCCAGGGGGACCACCAGCGCCGCCGTCTCGCCCGGCGGGATGACGGCGACGGACGCCGAGGCCGGGCAGGTCGTGGTCGCGTACTCGCCGGTCGGGGTGTGGTTCCAACCGAGGCCGAACGACGCCGCACCGCCCGGAACCAGGTCGACGGTCGCCGGCGCCGGGTCGGGGAAGACGTAGCTGCCGCCCCGGGCCACGTCGGTCGGCATCCTGGCCCCGACGCCGTCGACGAGCGAGACACCGGGATAGCCCTGGAGCCGGCAGCGGGTCGATCCTTGGTTGACGAGGGCGACGACCACGCCAACGTTGCCCAGGGCGACGCCCTTGTCGCCGGCGGTGGCCGTCAGGTCCGACGTGTGGCAGCGCTCGGGGACGGCCGCCGGCGGTGGGGCGCTGGTCGGCGCCGGCGCCAGCGCCGTCGTCGGCTCGCCGGTGGTCGGTACGACCGCTGGCCCGGTGGTGGCCGGAGCGCTGGTCCCCGTGCCGGCGGTGGGTGCGGCCGCCCGCTGGTGGCCCGAGCAGGCGGCGGCCATGGCGACGGCCAGGACGGCCACGGCCCGCATCGCCCTGGTGCTCAGGGAACCGCTCCGCCGGCGTGGAGGGCCGCCGCCTTGGGGGGCGAGACGCCTACGCGGCGTCGGACTCCATGTCGGGCTTGTAGGAGGCCGACGTGGCCAGGCTGTTGGCCTTGGCGCGGTGGGCCAGCGCCTTCTGGCCGGTGGCGACGTTGTCGGGCTTGCCGGCCCACCCCTTGAGGGCGTCGTCCTGCAGGGCGCGGCCGTAGGAGAACGTGAGCGTCCAGGGCACCCCGCCGATGGCATTCATGGCGTTGAGGTGCTCGGTGGCCACGATCGAGCTCTGGCCGCCGGACAGGAAGGCGATGCCGGGGACGGCGGCGGGCACCGTGCGCTTCAGCAGCTCCACCGTCCGCTCCGCCACCTCGTCCACGCTGGCCTGGGTGGAGGACTTCTTGCCGGGGAGGACCATGTTGGGCTTGAGGACCATGCCGTCGAGCTGCACCCGCTGCTCGTACAGGGCGTCGAACACCGCGTGGTGGGTGGTCTCGGTGACCTCGAAGCAGCGGTCGATGTCGTTGTCGGCGTCCATCAGGACCTCGGGCTCCACGATGGGCACCAGGCCACCCTCCTGGCAGATGGCGGCGTAGCGGGCCAGGGCGTGGGCGTTGGCGTTGATGCAGTAGGTGCTGGGGATGCCGTCGCCGATGGTGATGACCGCCCGCCACTTGGCGAACTTGGCGCCCATGGAGACGTACTCGGCCACCCGGTCGCGCAGCCCGTCGAGGCCCTCGGTGATCTTCTCGCCGGGGGCGAAGGCCAGTTCCTTGGCACCGGTGTCCACCTTGATGCCGGGCAGGATGCCGAGCTTGTCGAGCAGCGAGGGGAACGGCGTACCGTCGGCGGAGGACTGGCGGATCGTCTCGTCGAAGAGGATGACGCCGCTGATGTAGTCGCTCAGCCCCTCGGTGGTGAGGAGCATGTCGCGGTAGTCCCGCCGGACCTCGGCGGAGGGCTCCACGCCCACCGACTCCAGGCGCTTGCTGGCGGTGGCCACCGACTCGTCGGCGGCCAGGATGCCCTTGCCGGGAGCCACCATCGCCTGGGCGATCTCCCTGAGATCGTTGTCGCTCATGACCGGGGGTCCTCCTCGTCGTCCGCGCGTGCTCGGCGAGACGTTAGCCCGGGGAGGTCAGGCGACAAAAGGGGTCAGGCGGCGAACCTGGGGGCCAGGTCGTCGGCCAGGGTGAAGGGGTCGCCCCCGGCCCCCGCCTCGCGGCCGACCAGGTGGGTGAGGAAGAGCCGGGCCGTCGGGGCCAGCTCGTCGCCCGACCGGGCCACCACGTGCCAGGCCCGCGAGCGGGGGAGGGTGGCGCACGTCCACTCCTCGAGGGTGCCCTCCTCCAGCTCGCGGGCCACCGCGTCGCGGGCGATGAGGGTGATGCCCAGGCCCACGCTGGCCGTCTTCCGCCGCCCGCCGGCGCCGTCAGCTCTGGTCGAGGAGGGCGGCCAGGGGGCTGTCGTCGAGGTGGTCGAGGAGGTCGGCCACGTCCTCGTAGACGGCGGCCGCCCCCCGGTCCTCCAGCTGTGCCCGGGTGGCCCCCCCGGTAAGCACGCACACCACCGGGATGCCCAGCTTGCCGGCCGCCTCCACGTCCCACACGGTGTCGCCCACCACGAGGGTCCGGTCGGGCGCGAGGCCGAGCTGCTCCAGGGCCACGGCGAAGATGTCGGGCGACGGCTTGGTGGCGTCCACGTCGCTCCCGTTGACCACGTGGTCCACCGTGTCGCCGGCGCCGATGGCGTCGCACAGCTCGGGCACGTCGTCCTTCTTGGACGACGTGGCCAGCACCACCCGGGCTCCCCGGCGGTCCACCTCCTGGAGGATCTCGGCGGCCTTAGGGAAGGCGTGCAGCTCTTCCTTGAGGGGCTTGTACTCCTCGGTGTGGGCGTCGCGGAGGCCCTCGGGCGCCTCGCCCAACAGCTCGGTGAGGAGGTGGTCGGACCCCATGCCGATGAGCGGGTGGATGCGGCTCATGGCGATGTCGTGGCCGGCCTTCTGGAGGGTTCGCCACCAGGACAGGGTGTGCAGCCAGTTGGTGTCCACCAGCGTGCCGTCGACGTCGAAGAGAATGGCGGGTCGTGACTCGGTCATGGGCGCCGGCCTACCCGAGCGGGGTTCCGCCCACACCGGCGCCCCGGTAGACTGGTTGCCCCAGGCGGCGTGGCCGAGTGGTTTAGGCAAGGGCCTGCAAAGCCCTGCACAGGAGTTCGATTCTCCTCGCCGCCTCCAACAAATGTCCTGGTCAGGGGTGGTACGAGCCCACCAGGGACGGCGGGTCAGGTGTCCGACCACACACCAGCCACACGCGACCCAGCCATGTCGATGACGTCGGCGCTCGAGGTGGGCTTGGTAGCGGCCACGACGTCATCGAGGAACGACTCCACTGCGCGGTCTCATTCGCGGGTTGCGTGCTGGTAGATGAGGGCCGGGCGCGGCGAAGCGTGGCCGGTCCGCCCCATGAGCTCCTTGGTCGTGATGCCGGGCATCCGTGCGGTCACTGTCGCTGCGCGATGCCTGAGGTCGTGCGGTGATCGTCCGGACAAATAGCCATTCCGCCGACCCATACTTCGCGGGCGCTCCACAATATCGCAAACATTTGCCGTCAAGGAGGTCATACATTTCGCCCGCCTTGAGGTCCCATAGCGGTGACGGCGGTGCCGCGGCCTGACAGCTTGAGCGAGCGCTCAGCGGATCCCCGTGTCACACGAGATGTCAATCGATTGTGGCGATCCCGCAACCACGGACACCCTCGTGTCGGGGCACCGTGGGAACGGGGACTCGTGAGTGGCCCGCAGCGAGTACGTCCCCGGTACGAGACGAAGCTCATAGTGCCCGTCGGCATCGGTGGTGACCTCGTCGTACACCCTTCCGTCCGCGGTGACGGCTTGTACGGTCACGTCTGTGAGGGCCCTCGCCGGGCACGGGTTGTCGACCAGCTCCACCGGGCAGGTCGGGCCGGCCCATACCCTGCCCGAGATGGGCGTGGCCAGCGACGGCGGCCTTGGGGCGGCCGTCGGACGCGGTGTCGACGTTCGATCCGGCGGCGTGCCGGCGTCCGACGGGACTGTCGTCGGTCGTGCCGAATCGGCGGCCACCGTCGTCGAAGACGGCGTTGTGACCGGCGTCGTGGTCGCTGACCGCGACCGCGCCTCAGACGCGCAACCGGCGACAAGCGAAGCGCTAAGCATAATGAGCACGCCGAGAGGCAAGTTGCCGGCTACAAAAATAACAGGCCATGGTGACCTTATTTTTCTTGACTCTAGGATCTCTCCAGGTTACCCTCCCGCAGGTTGTGCTGAAACTGGCCCGTCTGGGCCGGTGAAGCGGGGGCTGGAAGGGGTGTGAGGGTCATGAAGTCGCTGTCTTCGCGCGCGTCTGAGAGTCGTCACCGGACAAAGGTGTCGGGCGTTTCGAATGCCGGGCGACCGGTGGCGCGGGCGCTGATCCTCGCTGCACTGGTGGGAACGATTCTGGTGCCGGCGGCCGCCTCCGCCGCACCACAGAACCCGCCGCCGGGACAGTCCAAGAAACAGGCCGCCCAATCCTTCGACGGCGATTTCAGCAAGATGGCACCGTCACGACCCAATCAGGGCCCGTCTCACCCTGGATACGGTCACAACGGCACCCCGCAGCAACCCAACAGCGCCAGTGATCCGCTCGTGGCCGCCCAAGTGAGCGCACCGGCGCCGGCCGGCCCCGGCGCCTTGTCCGGCACGATCCGGAACTTCGAGGGGATCAGCAACATAAACGGCGTCTTTCCGCCAGACACCAACGGTGACGTCGGTCCCAACAACTACATCCAGATCGTCAACAGCTCGTTCCAAATCTTCGACAAGCAGAGTCCCAGTCGGCCGGGGTACACGGCCGGGCCATTCAACACGAACACCCTGTGGTCGACCTACACGCCGAGTACCAGCTTGTGCCGGACCACCAACAACGGTGACGCCATCGTGCGTCACGACGCGATGGCCGATCGCTGGGTGATCTCCCAATTCGCGTTCAACGTCGACTCGTCGAGCAACCCGATCGCGCCGTTCGAGCAGTGCTTCGCGGTGTCGAAGACGTCGGACCCGGTCGCGGGCGGCTGGTACCTCTACGACTTCCTCGTCAGCAACCAGCGGTTCAACGACTACGGCAAGATGGGCATCTGGCCCGACGGGTACTACTTCTCGTTCAACTGGAACGGTGACGCAGGCGCCGGCGGAGCCTTCGCATTCGACCGTTCGAACATGCTCAACGGGAATCCGGCGGGCTTCATCTGCTTTGGCTGTGACACCGGTCTGGGCCTGAACGGCGGCGACAACTTCGGCAACCTGTCCGGCGACAACCAGCTGCTGCCGGGCGACCTCGACGGCTCGACCCTCCCCGACTTCGGCGCGCCGGAGACGTTCACGCGCTTCACGGGCGGGAACACGCTGCGCAGCTTCGCCATGCACACCGACTGGCAGGTTCCGGCCAACTCCACCTTGACGCAGCTCACCGACGTCACCGTCGCCAACTTCAACTCGAGCCTGCCCGATATCCCCCAACCGAGCACCACCCAGACGTTGGACTCGCTCGCCGACCGGCTCATGTACCGGCTTCAGTACCGCCGTTTCGCCGACCACGAGAGCCTCGTCGTCAACCACAGCGTGAATGTGGACGGCGCCGGCCACGCCGGCGTGCGCTGGTACGAGCTACGCCGCGCCGGCACGCCCAACTGGTCGCTCTACCAGCAGGGGACCTTCGCACCCGATGTAGCCAACCGATGGATGGGCAGCATCGCCATGGACAAAACCGGCAACATGGCGCTCGGCTACAGCGTCGCCAGTGCGCCCGCATCGCCGACGCCGCAGAACCCCAACGTATTCCCGTCGATCAGGGTCAGCGCCCGCCAAGCGGGCGATCCCCTCGGGCTGCTTCCCCAAGGTGAGCTCACGGTGATCAGTGGGAACGGCTCCCAGACACTCCAGGACACTGCGGGCCGGGGCCGGTGGGGCGACTACAGCTCGATGATGCTCGACCCGACCGACGGCTGCACGTTCTGGTACACGACGGAGTACATCCAGGCCACCGGCCCGGCCCCCTGGCAGACGCGTGTCGGGTCGTTCAAGTTCCCGAGTTGCAACCCCGCCGACGTGTCGATCACGAAGTCGGCGACGCCGAGCCCGGTCGTTGCCGGCGGCGAGCTCGACTGGCACGTCGACGCGACGAACCACGGCCCGGACGCGGCCGACAACGTCACCGTCGTCGACGACCTCCCGGCGGGCGACACCCCGTTCGCGGTCGCGACGCCACCCACGTGCACCATCGCCGGACAACACGTGTCCTGCGCGTTGGGGACGCTCGCCGTAGGCGCGACGGTCCCGATCGTCATCCGCACTCAGGTCTCGCCGTCCTATGACGTTGCCGGCGGCGGTCCGGGCACCGTCACCAATACCGCAACCGTCAGCGCCGACCAGCTCGATCCCAACCCGGCCAACAACTCGGCGTCGTCGTCGGTGGTGGTGAACGAGCAGGCGGATCTGGCCGTGAACAAGACCTGCGACACCAGCGTGCTCGCGGGCCAGCCGGGGAACTGCACGGTCTTCGTCGACAACAACGGCCCCTCGACGTCGCGCAACGTGGTCCTGACCGATGCGGCGTCGTCGGACGGCACGTTCACGATGAGTGCGGCCAACCCCAGCCAAGGCACGTGTGGGCCGCTGCCCGCGCCGAACCAGACGAGCGGCTCGGTGACGTGCCAGCTCGGTGACGTCGGGCCGGCGACCAACGCCGGACCGGGCCGGGCGACAGTCGTCGTCTCCTACGCGGCCAACGAGGGCCAGACGATCCACGACCAGGCGACTGCGACCGCTGACACACCCGACGCCAACAGCGCCAACAACTCCCAAAGTGCGTCACTGCCGGTGACGGCGGTGGCCGACCTGCGTATCACGAGCGACACAGCCACTCCAAGCCCTGTCGTCGCGGGCCAGACGCTCACCTTCTCCGTGACGGTGACGAACGCCGGGCCGTCCACTGCGAAGAACGTGGTGCTCAAGAACGCGCTGCCGACCGGCGTCACGGTGACGTCGATCATCCTCCCGGGTGGGTCCTCGTGCAACGCCGGTGTGCCCGGTGACCCGTTCCAGCCGGCCACGTGCGGCCTCGACCTGCTCGGCTCCGGGTCCTCGGCAACGATGACAATCGTCACCACGGTGGCGGCGCGGACCACGGGAACGCTGCACGCAGACGCGTCGGTGACGAGCTCCACGTTGGACAACAACAACTCGGACAACTTCGCCCACACGGACACGGCGGTAAGCACCCTCGCCGACCTCGGGGTCACGCTCGGCGACTCTCCCGACCCGGTCGTCGCCGGTACGAGCCTGACCTACACCGCGGTGGTCACCAACAACGGCGGCCCGTCCGCCGCCCGCACCGTCACGCTGCTGGAGAACCTCGACGCCAACGTGTCGTTCCAGTCCGCCACCATCTCCAACGGTGGCTCGGGCACCTGCGCCCAGGTCGTCGGCAATCCGCATCAGATCCAGTGCCAGCTCAACGACCTCGATCCGAACCAGTCCGACACCATCTACACCCAGGTGGTCGTGAACCCCTCGGCTCCCCTCGGGACCGACGCCCTCACCACGACCGCGCACGTGGCCACCGGCACGACCGACTCCAACTCCGGGAACGACGACGCCACTGCACGCACAAGCGTGCGTCGGGTTGCGGACCTCGCGGCCAACATTACGGCACCGTCGCACAAGTACACTCCGTCGACCACGGTCACGTTCACCGCGGTGGTCACGAACAACGGGCCCAGCGACGACAGCGGCGTGGCAATGGTCGTCACCCTCCCCGGCACGAAAGTCGGGCACTACGTGTCCGACAACGGCGGCACGGCCTGCTCGCACACCGCGTCGGCGACCGCGACGACCGTGACTTGCACCTACCCGACGCTCGCCGCCGGCGCGTCGCGGACGGTGCAGGTCGTCTACTTCTTCCAGGGCAACCAAAAGGTGCAGACGGGATCCGAGGGGGTCAGCTCGCCGACGTCGGCTACGACTGACCCAGTGTCGGCAAACAACACGTCGAGTTGGACCGTGGGCCCCAAGTAGCGGGTCCGACCAGGCCTCGCCGGGAGACGGCAGTATCTCGGGTAGCACGTCGAGCGCCGGTAGACGTCGGCCAGGAGATCTCGTGTGGTCGGCGTTCATGGCGCTGTCGCCTGCGAGTGCGAGATGGTGGCTTAGGGATCGAGCCAGTCCGCCGCCCCATCAGGCGCATGCAGGGCGCTACCTGGATCGACCGACAGGCCCCTCGTGACTGGTATGAGCCCATATTCGAACGTGCGAGTTCCCTCGCTCTTGGGCCCCGAGCGCCCGATGGCCCACGTCAGGCGCCCGAGTTGTTCTCCCAGTCGGCTCGTTGCAGCTGGTAGATGTCCAGATCAACGTCCCGCAAGGGATCGCACGTGGTCCGCAAGAGGCGGAAACCCAGCCTCTCCGCCACCCGAACCGAGGCGGCGTTCGCCGGTTGGACGATGCTGATGATCTCCTCGAGTGGATGGGATGGCGGCGCTCCCGTCGGGGCCATCGCGCAATTCTGGTAGCGATCGGCAGAGCCTTGTCCTTCCCCGAGGTCGTGACGCCCTAGCCGCAGGCCTCCGCCAGTCGAAGGACCTACCGGCACGGCTTGTCCGGCAACGCTTGATCAGCCCGCGGGCGGCGATACCACACCCGAGCGGTCAGCGACGGTCGAGCGAGAACTCGAGGACCTGGGTGAGGCGGATGTTGTTGCCCGACGGGTCGCGGAACGACGTGTCGATGCCGTAGGGCTGGCGCGTCGGCGGGTCGTTGAAGACCACGCCTCTCGCCGACAGCTCGTCGTAGGAGGCCTGGCAGTCGTCCGTCTCGAGGAACAGGGTGCCGCCGGCGCCCTTGGCCACCAGCTGGGCGAGCTGCTCACTGCTCCCGGCGTCGAGCATCGGGGAGGAGGGGACAGGCATGAGCACGAGCCCGACGTGGTCCTGGCCGACCGGTCCGACGACCAACCAGCGGAAATTCCACTCGTCCATCGTCACGTCGGCCCGCACCTCCCAGCCGAGCACCCGGGTGTAGAACGCGAGTGACGCTTCCTGGTCGTGCACCCAGAACTGGGCGTTGGCGATCCTGATCATCGAAAACCCTCCTCGTGGTCGGTACGGGAAAGGCTACGGACGAGGGCAGGGCTCGGCTTCTCGAAACGTGCGGTTCTGGGGGCGGCCGAAGGCACGCGCCACGCATCCGGGGATGCGGATGTGGCGCTCGGCGGGCGGGAACGTCTCCCGATAGGCCAGAGGTGACGCACCGTGGACGCGCCTGAAGCTGGTGACGAACGAGCCGACGCTGGTGAGCCCCACGTCGAAGCAGATGTCGGTCACCGTGCGGTCGGTGTTGCGCAGCAGTGCGGCGGCGCGCTCGAGACGCCGGGTGAGCAGGTACTGGTGTGGTGTCTCGCCGAAGGTCCGCCGGAACTCCCGGCTGAAGTGGGCCGCTGACAGGCCGGCCTCACGAGCCAGGTCGGCCACCGTGAGGGGCTCGGCGTACCGGGCATCGACCAGGTCCTTGGCTCTCAGCAAGTGACGGGCGGACGGCACCACGAACACCAAGTCTCGCGGATCCGGGCACTCGAGCGGAATCCCGGCGACAGGCGGCCACAGTACGGTCGAGGCGTGGTGAGCATCGCCCAGGCCGCTCGGATCGCGCTGGAGCTACCCGAGGTGGCCGAGGGCGAGCGGCACGGGCACCGCACGTGGTTCGTGGCCGGCACCGGCTTCGCGTGGGAGCGGCCGTTCAGCAAAGCCGACATCCGCCGGTTCGGCGCCGTCAGCCCGCCCGAGGGCCCGATCCTCGCCGTGCGCGTCGAGGACCTCGGCGAGAAGGAGGCCGTGCTGGCCGCCAACCCGACGGCGTTCTTCACGATCCCGCACTTCGACGGGTACGCGGCCGTGCTGGTCCAGCTGAAGGTCGTCACGACACGGGCGCTGCGCGAGGCGTTGGTCGACGGCTGGTTGGCGTGTGCCCCTCCGGCCCTGGCGACGGAGTACGTGAAGGGGCGCCGGGCCCGGGGCGGCCGACGACGTGGGCGAGGTCGGTCAGGAGCATGCCGCCCAGGTCCCGGGTGAACCCGGTGCGGACGACGATGCGCAGCACATGCACGTCGTCGAGGGCGGGAGGCATGGCGTAGGCGGGCAGGATCCACCCCCGGCCCCGCAGGGCCTCGGAGGCGTCGAAGACGCTGTAGGGCACGCCCTCGGGCAGCCCGAAGGCGGTCGGTCGGTGCGCCGGCCGCCCGGCGGCGATCCCGCCACCGCCACTTGAGGGCCAGGCCGGCCAGCATGCAGGCCTCGCGGGACCCGGTGGTCGAGCACCCGGCTGCCGTCTCGGCCGAGGAGGCGTGCCACAGGTCGGCCAGGATGTTGACGCCGCGCCGTTCCAGCTCGGCCGACTGGGGGTCCAGCCCCTTGTCGCCCGACTCGTCAGCGTGCAACGGCATGGTCGGGTCTCCTCGGGGCCGGGTCGGTCTTCGGCCCGGATCAGCGTCGCCGCCGGCGAGTCTCGCGCCGCGAGGTGACGCATCGACGGCGGTGCCCGGTCAGGCGTCGCGGCGCTGCAGCACCAGCCAGCCGAGGGCCAGGGCGGCCACCGCGTAGGCGGCGAACACGGCCAGGCCGGCCCACGGCCCGAGGGCGGTGGAGCTGTCGGGGATCACCCGGAAGATGGCGGCGCCCGCCTCGCCGGGAAGGTAGCGGGCGATGTCGTCGTTCCACGGCGACGGCAGGAAGTTCACGAGGATGGGCAAGATGAGCAGTAGGCCGACGAGGGCGGCGATAGCGCCCGCCGTCCGTCTGAGGAGGGTGGCCAGGCCGAGTCCGAGGGCGCCGGTGACCGCCAGGTAGAGACCGCCGCCCACCACCGCCCGCAGGACGCCAGGGTCGCCCAAAGACACCCCGGCGTGCTTGGCCGAGAAGATGGCCTGGCCGATCCCGAAGGCGACGGCGCTGGCGGCCAGCCCCACGACGAAGGCGACGGCGGTGAACACCGCCAGCTTGGCCGAGAGCACGGTCCGGCGCCGGGGGACGGCGGCCAGCGACGCCCGGATCTGGCCGGTGGCGTACTCCGAGCTCATGACCAGCACGCCGAGCACGCCCACCGCCAACTGGGCCAGGAACAGGCCGTTGAGGCTGAAGCTGGTGGGGTCGAAGTGCAGGCGCTCGCCGGCGTCCAGGCGGTCCCAGCGGCTCACCCGGGCGGCGCAGAAGAGGGCGCCCAGCCCCACTGTGAGGGCCAGCGTGACGAGGAGCGACCACGTGGTGGAGCGCACCGATCGCAGCTTGGTCCACTCGGCCTTGGCCGCCGCCCGCCACACCCGTGCGGCCGACGGTGCCGGCGGCGGCGATGGCCCCGCCGGCCGGGTGGCAACCGCGGTCACGGCCGGCTCCCTTGGGGCACCCGCTGGCCGGAGAACTCGGCGCTGTCACGGGTCATCTCCATGAAGACCTCCTCCAACGACGCCTCCTGGGGCGACAGCTCGTGGAGCACGATCCCCGCGCCTCCGGCCAGCTCGCCCACGTCGCGGCACGTGAGTCCGGTCACCATCAGGGAGCCGGCACCATCCCTGCCCATTGCATCGGCCGCGGTGTCCACCGAGACGGTGCCGCCACGGTCCTCCACCATGCGGCGGAGGGCGGCGGCCTGCGGGGACACCACCCGCACGTGGTTGCCGGAGCTCGACGCGATGACCTCGGCCACGCTGGCGTCGGCGATGAGGCGGCCGCGGCCGATGACGACCAGGTGGTCGGCGGTGAGCGCCATCTCGCTCATCAGGTGGCTGGACACGAAGATCGTGCGCCCGTCCCCGGCCAGCGAACGCAGCAGCTTGCGCACCCACTGGATGCCCTCGGGGTCGAGCCCGTTGACCGGCTCGTCGAGGATCAGCACCTCGGGGTCTCCGAGCAGGGCGGCGGCGATGCCCAGCCGCTGGCCCATGCCCAGGGAGAAGCTGCCGGCCCGGCGCCTGGCCACCGAGGCCAGGCCGACCTGCTCGAGCACCTCGTCCACCCGCCGGCGACCGATCCCGTTGGAGTCGGCCAGCCAGCGCAGGTGGTTGCGGGCGCTGCGCCCGGGGTGGATGGCCTTGGCCTCGAGCAGGGCGCCCACCGAGTGCAGCGGGAAGCGCAGGTCGGTGAACGGCCGGCCCAGCACCGACACCCGGCCCGCACTGGGAGCGTCGAGGCCGACGATCAACCGCATGGTCGTGGACTTGCCGGCGCCGTTGGGACCCAGGAAGCCGGTGACCATGCCGGGGCGGACGGTGAAGGTCACGTCGTCGACGGCCACGGTCGTCCCGTAGCGCTTGGTGACCCCGACGACCTCGATCACTCCGGCGTCCCTCCTCGTCCCGGCCACCCCGGCGGTGCCGGCGAGTGCGGCCACAGTCTGGCTGCCGGCCGGCGCCGGCCACCGGCGGGGGAGAAGGTTCTGTCCAAGTTCTTAGGCGCGTGCTGGGGGACGGGCTACCAGGTTGTCCGAGGCGCTGCGCCTCGGTCTGAACGCGATGCGCCAGGGCGTCGGCGAGCAGGCCGACGACCGGGACTGCCTCCTGCTCCGGCCCGTCCAGACCGGGCTGGAACCCTGGCAGAGGCGGCTCCTGGCCGCCGCGGTGGGCGGCGGGGGGGGGTGTTCACCATGGCGTCCTACGACCTCTCGACCTACGCCGACGCCGAGTGGCGCCTCCTCAACCTGGCCCGCACCCGGGCCGCTTCTGGTGGACACTCCCGCCGGGTGGCTCCGCCGGCGCTGACCGCAACCCCTGGCGTGCCGGCGCTGACCGCGCCCCTACAGGGCCAGGACGCCGTTGACCAGGGCGTTCCAGGTGATGGGGCCGGCAATCCCGTCCACCGCCAGCGACGCCGCCTGCTGGAACCCCCGCACGGCGGTGTCGGTCTGCGGACCGAAGATGCCGTCCACCGCCAGGCCGGTGCCCGGCTCGCCCGAGAGGCTGCGGGCCCGGAACTGGCTCTGCACGCCCCGGACCGCGTCCCCGGTGCTGCCCTCGTGTACCGAGACGACCAACGCCGGCCACGTCTGGTTGCCGACGACACCGTCAACGACGAGGCCCCGGGACTGCTGGAACGCCCGCACCGCGGCCTCCGTCCTCGGGCCGAAGATGCCGTCCACCACCACCTCCGGGTGGCCGTGCTGGCGGAGCAGGTACTGCAGGCTCCGGATGGGCTCGAGCTCGAGGGGACCGGGCGCCGGATGGTCCTGGCGCAGCAACGGCCACGTGAGACTCATGTCGTCCTCGCTTTCCGCCTGGGTCGAGGTCGGCCGCCTCGTCGGTCGGGAGGCCGGCGGCGCTCCGTCCTCGACCGGGTCGGGACCACTGTACGCCCGGGACGGGCGGCGTCGCCGGGCCCGCCCCGGGGAGGACGACGCGGCGGGCGGCCGGCACCCCGTCCCTTGACGGTCACCGGCGCGCCCGCCACAATCCCCGCCATGTTCCGAGCGAAGCGCACCAAGAACACAGCCGAGCCCGAGGCTCCTCAGGCTCCGACTCCCTCCTCCGGCTACCACCGCTCCGAGTTGACGACCTTCGACGGGCGCGGCAACCCGACGGTGATCGTCTACAGCACCGACTCGCTGGGCCGGGTCGTCAAAACCACCAAGCGGCGGGCCAAGTAGCGGGCCGGGCCTCACCGGCCGGTCGTTCACCGCCGGCCCGGCCCGACCCCTCAGGGTTGGCGGACGCCTCGACCCCCGCCGGCCGCGGGCGGGCGAGCCGGCGCGCCGGCGCGCCCGCCCGCGGCCGGCCCGCTCAGGGGGTGAGGACGACCTTCATGCAGTCGTCCCCCTTGTGCTTGAACGTCTCGTAGCCGGTGGGGGCGTCGCCCAGGGACAGCCGGTGGGTGATGATCACGCTGGGGTCGATCTCGCCCTTCTCGATGCGCCCGAGCAACGGCCGCATGTAGCGCTGCACGTGGCACTGGCCGGTCCGCACCGTCAACGACCGGTTCATCAGCGAGCCGATCGGGAACTTGTCCATCATCCCGCCGTACACCCCGATGATGGAGACGGTCCCGCCGTTGCGGCAGCTGGTGATGGCTTGGCGCAGGGCGTGGGGCCGCTCCGTCTCGGCCCGCACCGCCTGCTTGGCCCGGTCGTAAGCACGGATGGGGGCCGAGCCGTGGTGGGCCTCCAGGCCGACGGCGTCGATGCAGGCGTCCGGCCCCCGGCCGCCGGTCAGGTCCTTGAGGGCCTCGGAGACGTCGGTGTCCTCGTAGTCCAGGGTCTCCGCTCCCCAGCGGTCGGCCGCCATCCGCAAGCGGTTGTCGAAGCGGTCGATCACCACAACCCGCTCGGCCCCCAGCAGGAAGGCGCTGGCCACCGCGAACTGGCCCACCGGCCCGGCGCCCCACACGGCGATGACGTCGCCGGGCTGGATGTCGCACATCTCGGCGCCCATGAACCCGGTGGGGAAGATGTCGGAGAGGAACAGGACCTGCTCGTCGGGCAGGCCATTGTCGATCTTGAGGGGCCCCACGTCGGCGAAGGGGACCCGCACGTACTCGGCCTGTCCGCCGGCGAACCCGCCCAGCATGTGCGAGTACCCGAAAATGCCGGCGGGGGAGAAGCCGTAGGCCTTCTCGGCCAGTCCGGCGTTGGGGTTGGAGTTCTCGCACAGCGAGTACAGGCCCTGCTGGCAGGCGCCACAGGCGCCGCAGGCGATGGGGAAGGGCACCACCACCCGGTCACCGACCGCCAGGGTGCCGACGCCGGGGCCCACCTCCACCACCTCGCCCATGAACTCGTGGCCCAGGATGTCGCCCTTCTCCATGGTGGGCACGTAGCCGTCGTAGAGGTGGAGGTCGGAGCCGCAGATGGCGGTGGAGGTCACCCGCACGATGGCGTCTCGGGCGTTGAGGATCGTGGGATCGGGGACGTCGAGCACCTCCACCGAGGTGGTGCCCATCCAGCAGGTGGCCCTCATGCCCGGCTCCCTGGTGCCATCGGCTGCGCGTCCCGCTGGGAGCGCTGGTTCTGGGTGCGGGTCCCCTCGGGGCTGGCGTCGGAGCGCAGCACCTCGCCCGTCTCCAGGACCTGCTTGAAGCGGCGCAGGTCGTCCTTGAGCTGCTGGGTCGGCTCCTCGCCGAACAGTTTGGCCACCAACGCGCCCACGGCCCCGCCGGGCGGCGAGTAGTCGAGGTCGACGGCCACCTCGGTGCCGCGGCCCCCGGGGGCGGGGGTGAAGGCGACCTGCCCCTGGCTGTCCACCGACCCCTCCACCGACCGCCAGGCGATGCGGGCGCCCGGCGTGTCGTCCACCAGCTCGGCGTCCCACTCCACCGACGTCCCCGCCGGCCCCTTGGCCCGCCAGTGGGACCGGCCCCCCTCGTTGACGTCCACCGATTCCAGGTGGTACATGAAGGTGGGAAGCCGCTCGAAGTCCCGCCAGTAGGCGTACACTTCGTCGGGCGGACGGTTGACGGTGACGGTGGCCCTGGCGTGCATGGGCTGTCCTCCCTGTGGGCGGCCGGCGCTCCGGGTGAAACCTGGCCGGCGAGGCCGCCAGTACGGCGCCCAGGTGCTTGGCAACGGACCGGCTCCGGCTCAACCGCCGCTGGGCGTGCAACTACCCCGGTGGCCGGGAACCGCAACCCTCGCCCGCTCGGGCCGCCTGCCGCCGGACGGGGGTCGCGTCAGGCGGGAACGGGCACCGAGACCCCGATGCCGCCCCTGGTGTCGGCACCGTAGCGGGCGATCTCGGCGTCGAGGTCGAGGGGGTGAGGCCGGGGGTCCTCGGCGGCGGTCACGAGTTCGTCGGTGAGGTGGGCGGCGGGGACCAGCCAGCACACCTCGAGCTCCAGGCCGTCGGGGTCCACGGCGTAGAGGGCCTTGGTGGTCACGTGGTCGGACGCACCCACCAGGGCGCCGCGCTCGGCGAGGATCCGGGCGATGCGCTGGAGCTCGGTCAGCGTGTCCACCTCCCACGCCAGGTGGTACAGCCCGACGGTGGACCGGCCGGCAGCCGACGGCCCGGCCCCGGCCCCCACCTGGAACACGCCCAGATCGTGGTCGTTGGTCGAGCCCGGCGCCTGGAGGAAGGCGGCCCGACCGCCGACGTCGCGCAGCGTTCGGAACCCCAGCGCCCCTTCGTAGAACTCCCGGGTGCGGGCGACGTCGCGCACGTAGAGCACGGCGTGGTTCAAGCGGGTGACGGGCATGTCCGGCTCCTCGGTGGCTCGTGGTCGGCGGGCGACGGTCACAGGGGAGGAACGTCGTTGAGCGTTCAACCATTCCCGCTAGCCTGACTGGATGTCCGACGACGTCCGCTGGCTGACCGACGACGAGCAGGCGGCGTGGCAGGCCTTTCGCCTCACCACCCAACTCCTCGACGGGGCCCTCGACCGCCAGCTTGCCCGGGACGCGGGCATGCCCCACGCGTACTACGCCATCCTGGTGGGGTTGTCCGAGGCGCCCCACGGGGCCCGCCGCATGGGCGACCTGGCTCTGTCCCTCCAGTTCTCGGCCAGCCGGTTGGCCCATGCGGTGGCCAGCTTGGAGGGCCGGGGCTGGGTCCGGCGGGGCCCGGCTCGGGACGACCGCCGAGGTCAGGTGGCGGAGCTGACGGCCGCGGGGCGGGCCGCCCTCCGCTCGGCGGCGCCGGGCCACGTGGCCGAGGTGCGGGCCCTGGTCTTCGACCGCCTGAGCGCCGGGCAGGTGGCCGACCTGCGGGCCATCTGCGAGACCCTGCTGGCCGGCCTGTGTTCTCCGCCGGCCGGCGGGGCCGGCCCCTGAGTCGGGCCCGGGACCGCCGCCCTTCGTCCATTTGGGGGAGCGGTCGGTGGTGGCCGCCGCCTGGTTTCCGGTCGAGGGCAGGACCGGCTGGTGGCATTGCCTCCACCCCCGGGTAGCCCATTTTGCCCACTTCGCCGGCAGCTGCTCCCGTCAGCGCGGCCCCAGGACCAGCAGGGCGGCGGCCATGGAGATGGGCACAACGGCCAGTCCGACGGCCGTGAACCGCCGGGCCGACACCGGTGTCCCCAGCCGGCGGGCCACCTGCAACCAAAGCACGGCCGACAACGAGCCGGTGACCGCCAGGTTGGGACCCAGGTCGAGCCCCACGAGGAGGGCGGACGGATGCCCCACCGGGCGGGCGGCGGCCAGGGCGGCGGCCGGCAGGTTGTTCATCACCACCACTGCAAGGGCAGCCACAACCGCCGCCTCCACCCGCCCACTTGCGGCCAGGAGCCGGGCCGGGCCGGACCACGCCCGGCCTAACGTGCCGGCGGCCACGCTGACCCCGAACAGGCCGGCCAGCACCAGGGGGTTCAGGACCTCCACGGCCCGCGACGGCGATAGGCGCCGACCCGCCATCCGGGCGCCGGCGGCGGCCGCTCCCACCGCCAGGACGGCGGGGGCGGGGCTGGCACTGGCGAGCACCAGGACGACCACGGCGGCCACCGCCGACCCGGCCAACACGCCTCGGGGAGGCGACGCCGGCGCCGGGCGGCCGTCCTCCGGAGCCGGTGGGCGGCCCAGGTCGCGTGCATGGAGGGCGGCGACGAGGGCGGCGGTGACCACCACTGCCGCCAGCCACGCCGGCAGCATGCGGGCCGCGAAGGCCGCGCCCGACAGGTGGGAGCGGCCCTGCACGAGCAGGTTGGTCAGGTTGGACCCGGGCAGCAGGAGGGAGGCGGCATTGGCCATGAACACGCTGCCGTAGGCGAAGGCAGCCTCTCCCGCTCCCCGGCTGCGGGCCGCTCCCACCAGGACGGGGGTGAGGAAGAGGACCGACGTGTCCAGGTTGAGCACGGCGGTGACGGCGGCCGCCACCGCCATGAGCACCAGGTAGAGCACCAGGTCCGACCCTGGGAGGCGGGCGGCCAGGGTGCCCGCTGCTGCGAAGAGCCCGTCGGCATCTGCCACCGCCCCCACCAGCAGCAGCCCGGCCACCAGGACGAACGGCGGCCACACCCCGCCCACCGCGTGGCGCGCGTCTCCCGGTCGGACGGCGAAGGCGACGACACCTCCGATCAGCCCGGCGGCGGCGACCAGGATGGGTAGGCGGGGCGCCGCCGGGCCCCCGCCCGTGGCGCTACTGGCCCCGGCCGATGCCGGCGGCCTTCAGCACCCGGGGCTCTACGCCCACGGCGCGCCAGGCGTCGTAGCTGATGCCCTTGCGGCGACTGTACGGCGCGGCGGCGGCCACGAACTCGCCTTCCAGGGCCTCCAGGTCCACCTTCTGGCTTCCGGCCGCCAGCTCCCGCTCCAGGTCTATGCGCTCCTGGCGGAGGTGGACTCGGCTGAGCGGGTCGGCGCCGGCGATGTCCTCGTCGATGCGCTCCAGGCGGCGGCTGATGCTGTCCGGGCTGCGCTTGCGCCCCCGGCGGGGCTTGTGGGCCTCCAGGGCCTCGAGATAGCGGCGGACGGCGCGGCCCTGCTCCCGCCCCTCGGCCAATGCCGCCTTGTGCTCGTCGGACATCGTGCGGGTGGGCTTGGCCGCCGGAGGAGCTGCTGCCTTACGAGGCATGGCAGGCCATCCTTTCGTGGTACCGCCGACGTGCGGGTATCAGCAATTGTGACTGTACCAGTGACGGCAAGTCTCCTGGTGGACCCCCCCGGACCTCGCCAAAGCACCGTGTCGGCTGCCCTCGGTGCCCGGCGGACACCACAATCCGGCGCCGCCGCCCCGTCCCGGTCATCGCTGTGGCGCTCCCCGGGCGGCGGCTCGTCCACCGTGGTGACCGAAGAATTGGCTAGAGTGTCGAACTTATGTTCGTGTTGAACGACGTCCAGCAGGCGGCGGTGGACCACGAGGGATCGCCGTTGCTGGTGGTGGCCGGCGCCGGGAGCGGCAAGACGGCCATGCTGGCGTCCCGGGTGGCCCGGCTCCTCCGGTCGGGCGTCGACCCGTCCCGCATCTGCCTGCTGACCTTCTCCCGGCGGGCGGCGGCCGAGCTGCTGGCCCGGGCCGGCCGGCTCTCCGACGCGGGGGCCGCCGGCCGGGTGTGGGGCGGCACCTTCCACGCGGTGGCCAACCGGGTGCTGCGGGCCGAGGGCCTCCGCATCGGCCTGGGGCCCTCGTTCAGCATCTTGGACGCCTCCGACGCCGGTGAGCTCTTCGGCCTGGTCCGCCACGACCTCGGGCTCAGCCACCCGGCCCCATCGTCACGCCCGGGCGGCGCCAGGGGCAGGTCGCGGTTCCCCGGGGCCGCCACCCTGGCTGCCATCTACGACCGGGTGGCGGGCACCGGCCAGCCCCTGGGCGCCGTCGTCGAGCGCTGGTTCCCGTGGTGTGCCGCCGACCTGGACGGCATCCGCTCCACCTTCGTGGCCTATACGGCCCGCAAGCGGGAGCGCCGGCTGCTCGACTACGACGACCTGCTGCTGGGCTGGCGGGCCCTGGGCTCCGCCGCCCCCTCGGCCATGGCCGCCCTGTTCGACCACGTCCTGGTGGACGAGTACCAGGACACCAACGCCGTGCAGGCCGACATCCTGGCCGCCCTGCGACCGGGCGGTTCCGGGCTCACCGCGGTGGGCGACGACGCCCAGGCCATCTACGGCTTCAGGGCGGCCAGCGCCGCCAACCTGGCCGACTTCGAGGCCCGGTTCCCGGCCACCACCGTCGTCCGCCTGGAGCAGAACTACCGTTCCACGCCGCCCGTCCTGGCCGTGGCCAACGCGGTCATGGCGGAGGCGGCGCCGGGGAGCGTCCTGGCCAAGCGCCTCTGGTCGGCCCGCCCAGGCGCTCGCCGGCCGGTGCTGCGCACCTGCGGCGACGAGACGGCGGAAGCGGAGGCAGTGTGCGACTCCGTCCTCGCCCATCGCGACGACGGCGTGGCCCTCCACGACCAGGCCGTGCTCTTTCGGGCCGCCTCCCACGCCGACCTCCTGGAGCTGGCCCTGGCCCGCCGCAACATCCCCTACGTGAAGTACGGCGGCCTCCGGTTCCTGGAGGCAGCCCACGTCAAGGACCTGATGGCCCTCCTACGGGTGCTCGACAACCCGACCGACGAGCTGGCCTGGTTCCGCATCCTGCGCCTCCTCGAGGGGGTGGGGGCTGCCACCGCCCGCCGGGTGATGGCCGATCTCGGCCTCTCCCCGCCGGCCGCCGCGCCGTCGGCTGCCACGCCGCCGCCCGCCGCGCCGATGGCTGCCACGCCGCCGCCCGCCGACCCGATGGCCACCCCGCTGGGCCGGCTGCTGGCTGCCGCCCCGCGGGTGCCCTCGTCGGCCCGGGCCGAGTTGGACGGGCTGCGGGAGGCCCTGGGGGAGTGCGCCGACGCCGCCCTCCCGGGTGGTGGCACCCTGGCGCCCGGCGCCCAGGTGGCCCGGCTGCGGCGCTGGTTGGGCCCGGTGGTCGAGCGGTGCTACGACGCCGCCCCCGCCCGCCTGACCGACCTCGACCACCTGGAGGCGGTGGCTGCCGCCGCTCCATCTCGCCAGCGGGTGGTGGCCGACCTCACCCTGGACCCACCGTCGTCCACCTCGGACCTGGCCGGGCCGCCGCTGCTGGACGAGGACTGGCTGGTGCTGTCCACCGTCCATTCGGCCAAGGGCGGGGAGTGGGACGTGGTCCACGTGATCCACGCCAGCGACGGGATGTTCCCGTCGGACATGGCCACCGGCGACGCCGACGGCGTGGAGGAAGAGCGCCGGCTGCTGTACGTGGCCGTCACCCGGGCCCGCCACTCCCTGGAGGTCTACGCGCCCCTGCGCTACCACCACGGGCGCCGCCCCGACACCGACGCCCACAGCTGGGCCCAACCCAGCCGCTTCCTGACGGCGGGCGTGCGGGCGGGGATGGACGAGTGCCATCTGGAGGGCCGTACCGGCCCCGAGGAGCTCCCGCCTGCCGACGGGGTGGCGGCCGGGACGGGCATGGCCGCCGTCGACGACCTCCTCGCCGGGCTGTGGGCCTGAGCAGTCCGCAGTGGGGGAGGTCCTGGCCCGAAGCCTGCCGCCGACCGCCCGGGTGGCTCAGCCGGCCCGGCGGCGGCGGCCCAGGAAGGCGAGCTGGTTGGCCACGGCCTCGACACCGGGGAGGCGGGTGCCGGCCGCCCGTGCCGCCCGGGCGGGGGCGGCCAGGATGGCGTCCACCTCCAGCGGCCGGCCCGCCCGCAGTCCACCTTCATGCTCGTCTCGTAGGGCGTCATGGCCTCGGTGTCGGCCACCATGGCGGCCGGGAGCCCGTCAGGCAGGGGCCGGCCGCACGCCGCCGCGCCGGCCGCCACCTCGGCCATGAGCTCGTCAACCACGGCCCGGCCCGAGGGATCGGCCAGGATCTCCTGGGGCAGGGCGTCGAGCACCACCGACAGCGAGTTGAACGGCACGTTCCAGACCAGCTTCTTCCAGCGGGCGGCCACCACGTCGGCCTCGCAGGCCACCGGCACGCCCGCTCCCTCCAGGTCGGCGGCCACCGCCCACACGGTGGGCGTGATGCCGGCCGGCCGCCCGTCGGCGGTGTGCTCGGCCAGGGTCACCCGGCCGTAGTCCAGGTGGCGCACGTGGCCGGGGCCCACCTTGGTCGAGCAGATGAAGGCCAGGCCGCCGAGGAGCGGTCGGCCGCCCACCAGGGGGGCAACGGCATCCTCGTTGCAGCCCGTTCTGCAGCAGGACGACTGCGGTGGCGTCGCCCAAGAGGGGAGGCAGCAGGTGCCCGAGGGCGTCGTTGGCGGTGGTCTTGAGGGCCACCAGCACCACGTCGGCGGGGCCCATGGTGGCCGGCTCGGCATGGGCGACGGTGGGGGGCAGGTGCACGTCGCCGAGCGGGGACTCCACCACCAGGCCGTTGGCCCGGACGTGGTCGTAGTCGCTGCGCAGGAGGAAGGCCACCCGGTGGCCGGCAGTCACCAGCCGGGCCCCGTACAGGGCGCCCACCGCCCCGGTGCCGATCACCGCGTAGCGGCGGGACGGGGTGGGCACGGACCGGGCGGCGCCGACGATCAGGCGAAGCGGAGGAGGGCGAGGGCCCCGGCCACCAGGCAGTAGACGCCGAACGGCCACAGGGTCCGGGTCTCGAACCAGCGGACGAGGAACCGCACCGAGAACCAGGCGGCCACCCCGGCCACCAGCGCACCCACCAGGGCCTGGGCCCGGATGCCGTCGCCGAGCGGCCCGAGGAGGTCGGGCAGCTTGTACACGCCAGCGGCCAGGATGACCGGTGTGGCCAGCAGGAACGAGAACCGGGCGGCGTCCGCGTGGTCCAGCCCCCGGGCCAACCCCGCCACCATGGTGACGCCCGACCGGCTGATGCCGGCGAACAGGGCGGCCGTCTCCGCCAGCCCGATGACGCCGGCCTCCTTGAAGTCCAGGGTGGCCAACCGGGGGAGGTCGGTGGCGACGTCCCGGCCGTGGCCCCCCCCATCCTCGGCCCCCGGGTCCTCGTCGGAGCCGTCGGCCGCAGCCCGCACCGCGGCCAGGCGCCGGACGGCCGACCGCCGGCGCACCCACTCGCCGCCCAGGAGCAGCACCCCGTTGACCACCAGGAACGCGGCGGCGGCCGCCGGCTTGGCGAAGATGGTTCGCAGGGCGTGCTCGAACACCAGGCCGATGATCCCGACGGGGATGGTGGCCACCACCAACAGCCACGCCAGCCGCTCGTCGGGCGTGTCGATCCGCCGCTTGGGCACGGTCCGGAACAGGGCGGGCACGATGCGCAGCCACTCGTCGCGGAAGTACAGGATGAGGGCCAGGGCGGTGGCCACGTGAAGGGCGACCAGGAAGGCGAGGAAGAACGACTCGTCGGCCGATTGGGCCTTGGCCAGGTTATCCCAGCCGAACACCGACGGGAAGAGCACGGCATGGCCCAGGCTCGACACCGGGAACAGCTCAGTGACGCCCTGGAGCAGGCCGATGACCACGGCCTGGAAGTAGGTCAGCACCGCTGGTTCATCCTCTCCGGGCTCGTCCGGTGACCGGACCCCGCCCGGCGGCCCGGGCCGTGGCCGGCGCCGCCTTCGTGGCGCGCCGGCCGGTGGTTCCGGCCACCTTCGTGGCCGTCGCCGGCTTCCTGGCCGGCTTCTCCGATGCCGGGGCCTTGGTGGCGGGGGCGCTCCTGCCGGCCGGCAGTTTCCCGGCCAGGGCCTTCGTGGCGGTTGCGCGCTTCCCGGCCGGCAGTTTCCCGGCCGGGGCCTGCTTGGCGGGCGACCTCTTGGCTGCGGCCGCCTTCGTCGCCGGTGGCGCCTTCGTGGTAGGCGAGGCTTTCGTGGTCGGCACCCCGTCCGCCGCGGCCCTGCGGGTCGGCGGCCCCGAGCGGGTGGAATCGAGCCCGGACCGGCGGGGGGCCGGTTCCCGCTCGGCGGCCTGGCGCTCGGCTTCCAGGCGGGCCGCTTCCCGCCGCTCCGCCTCCAGGCGTTGGAGGAGGGGCAGCTTCTTGACCGGCGCGGCCGGGGGCGGCGGCGGTTCGGGCTCGACGAGGTCGCCCCCATCCTGGAGGTCCCCGTCCACCTCCGCGTCCTCCTGCTCGAGCTCCTCGTCGTCCAGCTCGTCCTCGTCGAGTTCGTCCTCGTCGAGCTCCTCGTCGTCCAGCTCGTCCTCGTCGAGTTCATCCTCGTCCAGCTCGTCCTCGTCGACGTCGACGTCGACGTCGCCGTCGGCCTCGTCGTCGTCGGCCTCGTCGTCGATCGCGGCGTCGAGGTCGTCCTGCTCGGCGTCGTGACCGGTGGGCCAGTCGATGATCCCCATCTCGAGCGCCCGGGCGTCCCGGGCCTCGGCGTGGGCCACGTCCCAGGACGGCAGGCCCAGGTAGCGGACCGTCACCTGCCACAGTCGGAGGGCGGCGGTGATGGCGCCGCCGGCCGTGCCCTCCTCGATCCACAGCTCGCCCTTGTAGCTCCCCGGCCGGGCCGAGAGCACCGGGTACTGGCCGGCCAGCTCCTCGGCCAGGGCGTCGAGGTCTTCGGGGTCCACCACGACGTCGAGGTCGGCCTCGGTGGCCACTGCTTCGAGAACCACGACCCAGATGCCCACTCGACGTCCCCTGCTCGTGCCGACCGCGGATGGTCGGCAGTGGACGCTAGTGGCAGTGGGTGGCGGGTCCCAACCCGCTGCCCTCGGGTGTGGCGACCCCGCGGGACACGTCGGGGCCCAGTCCGGTCCGAGGTCGGGCCCCGCATCGTCCGGATCCGGCATCCGGGCCGCCAACGGCCCGCCAACGTTGCCGACCACGGAGGATCCCGTTCACATCCGCATCCGCATGCCCACCCGCACCTGGCGCATCGCCCCGACCCGCAGGCAGGCCCAGTACCCGCCCGCCCCCGGCGTGGCGTCCCTCGTGGTGGCAGGGGCTGACGTGGTGGTGGGGGTGCACGGCCGCCCGGTGGAGGCCGGCGCGCCGACGGACCGGCTCAGCTCGTGATGGCCGGGAAGCCGACGCGTCGGGCGGCTGGGCCGCCGGCTCCATGGACAGGCGGTGGGTCCACAGGCCGTTGACGCCGGCCAGCGGCGGGGTCGAGTCGGCTCGGGGTGGCGTCAGCCTCGCGGCGGTGGCACGTGGAGCCCGCACTCCGTCTTGTCGAGGCCCGACCACCGCCCGGAGCGGGGGTCCTCGCCGGGAGCGACCGGACGCGTGCACGGCCAGCACCCGATGGAGGGGTAGCCGCGCTCGGCCAGGGGATGGCCCAGGAGCCCGTGGTCGGCGGCGTAGCCCGCCAGGTCGGCTGCCGTCCAGGTGGCCAGCGGGTTCACCTTCACCATGGACCGGGCGGCGTCCCAGGAGACGATGGGGGCGTCCGCCCGGGTGGGGGCGTCGGCCCGCATCAGGCCGGTGATCCACGCCCGCTTGCCGGCCAGGCCCCGCTCCAGCGGCTCCACCTTGCGGATGGCGCAGCATCCGGCGACGTCGGTCTGCCACAGATTGTCGGGATCGACCCGGGGGGACATGACGGTGAGGTTCAGGTGGTAGCGCCTGCGCAGCTCCTCCACGAACCACAGCGTCTCCGCGAAGTGGTAATGGGTGTCGAGGAACAGGACCTCGATGTCGGGCTTGACGCCCACCGCGATGTCGATCATGACGGCGTTCTCGAAGGACGAGGCAAGGACGACGCCGTCGCCGAAGTGCTCGACGGTCCAGGCGACGACGGCCCCCGGCGACGCAGTCTCGAAGCCGGCGGAGACGGTGGCCAACGCCTCGGGGGCGAGGGAGATGTCGGTGGCGGTCATGCTCCGGCGCACTCCCCGACGCCCACCGCCGCCTCGTAGGGCCCGGTCTCGTCGAAGTCGGTGTAGAACTCCGGCCCCTCCTCGGGGGTCGGGAAGGAGTCCAGCGGGGCCAGCTCGGCACCAACCGCCTTGGCACCGCCGACCCGGTCGAGCCAGTCGGCGAATGTCTCGCCTGCCGCCCGCTCGCCGGCGAAGCGGCCGACCACGGCCACCACCGCCCGGCTCACGTTGCGGGCGGGGAGCCGGAGGGCCTTCTCCCCGAACTCGATCTCGGCCTGGCCCACACGCCCGCCCAGCAGCATCTGGTAGCCGGGGGCGGGCTTGCCGTGGGCCCGGCGCTCGGCGCCGAAGAAGCCGATGTCGCTGGTGTGGTGCTGGCCGCAGGAGTTGGTGCACCCGGAGATGTTGACCCGCACGCCGCCCACGTCGGCCAGGCCCGCCTCCTCCAGCGCCGTGCCGATGTCGTCGGCCAGCCCCCGGCTCTGGGTGACGGCCAGGTTGCAGGTGTCGGCGCCCGGGCAGGCCACCACGTCACGGGCCAGCTCGGCGCCGGGTTCGGCCATGCCGATCTCGGCCAGGCGACGGTGCAGCTCGGGCAGCTGCTCCTCAGTGAGGCCCCGGAAGACCACGTTCTGGCGGTTGGTGACCCGGACCTCGGCGTCCAGCGCCCGCTGGGCACCGGCCAGGGCCCGGAACTGGGCGGAGGTGACGTCCCCCAGGCGGGCGTAGGCGTAGGCGGAGACGGTGCCCTTGGCCACGCCCCGCACCACGTTGGCGTGCTCCCACTCGCGATAGGGCTCGCCGTGGCGGCGCAGGCGGAGGGTCACGGGGGTGCCCACCGGGGTGGCGTCCACCGTGGTGCTCACCCCGGCGGGGGCGTCGCCCCGTTCGGCCACGACCTCGGGGAGGCCGCCCGGCCAGGTGGCGCTGGCCCGCAGATACCGGCGCTCCTTGAGGATGCGGGCCCGCAGCTCGTCGATCCCCATGGTGTCCACCAGCCACTTCATGCGGGCCCGCAGCTTGTTGTCCCGGTTGCCGTGGTGGTCGAACACCCGTAGGATGGCCTCGATGGTGGCCAGCAGGTCCTCCCGGGAGGTGAAGTCCTCGAGAGCCTGGGCGGGGTGGGGGTTGGCGCCCAGGCCGCCCGCCACGAACACCCGGAAGCCGGGTTCCAGGGTGCCGTCGTCGCGAGGACGGCTCACCGCCACCACGCCGACGTCGTTGAACATGGCCTGGCCGCAGTCGGTGGCGCACCCCGAGAAGTTGATCTTGAACTTGCGGGGCAGGCGCTGGGCGAGGGGCGACCGCAGGAAGTGGCGGTAGGCGGCCTCCGCCCACGGGCTGATGTCGAGCACCTCGAAGGGACAGGCGCCGGCGAGGTGGCAGCCCTGGACGTTGCGGACGGTGTCCCCGCACGCCTCCCTGGTGGTGAGCCCCACAGACGCCAGGTCGCGGAGCACGTCGGGGATGCGCTCGAGCTGCACGAAGTGGAACTGGACGTTCTGGCGAGTGGTGATGTGGCCCCAGCCCCGGCTGTAGGTGTCGGCGATGCGAGCCAGCGTCTCCAGCTGCTCGGGCCGTAGGGAGCCGTAGGGCACCTTGACCCGGACCATCTGGTTGTGGCCGCCCTGGCGCTGGCCGTAGATGCCGTTGTTGAGCCGGAAGACCCGGAAGACCTCCTCGTCCAGCTCGCCGGCCAGGTACAGGGCGAGCTGCTCCTCGAACTTGGCGATGTCGGCGGCCGCCGGCCCGCCGGCCGGGGGGGCGGGGATGGAGGCCTCGGGATGGGAGACGAGGGTCATCGTCGGTACCTCCTGGATGACCGGGCGGGCAGAAGCGAGCTGGAGCCGGGACCGGGCGGGGCCGGCGGCCGCCGAGGGCCGGCCAGCGGGAGGCGGGTGCCGATCCGGAGGTGCACAGCACGAACCTAGCAGCAATCACGACTAAACCGATCGGGTATCTGCGGTTTGTGGCTGGAGGACCGACGTCCAGGCATGCTGGTGGTGCCCGCCTTCGGGCTGGTGCACCTGGTGAACGGTCCGACCGGCCCCGGAGCCGAGGCTCGTTGAGCTCTGGATTGCGGGCGGCGCCCTGGTGGCGCCAGCCGCGCGCCGGGCGGGGGAGCGGCCGGGCCACCCGCCCGGTTCGGAGGGAACTCCCGGCCGGCGCCCAGGTGGCTCTCAGGAACCGCGGCCATGGTGGGCCCCGAGCACCGGCGCGCGCCTCGCGGAGGAGACCGATTGGCAGCATCCACCAGTCCACGGCTGATCAGGCCCCGGGTGGTCGTGCCCGCGGCGGTGGCCCTCGTCCTCGTCGGCGGGGGGCTGTGGCGGTGGCAGCACTCGTCGGGCGCCTCGGCCACCAACGCGGTGGTCGAGCGCACGATCCCCGTCACCAGCGGCATCCTCCGCCAGACGGTGTCGGCGTCGGGCACGCTCAAGCCGGCCGACACCAAGGACCTCAACTTCTCGGTGTCGGGGAAGGTGACGGCGGTCAACGTGACCGCCGGCCAGAAGGTGTCCACTGGCGACCTGCTCGCCACCGTCGACTCCGCCGCCCTACAGGGCACGGTGGCTCAGGCGTCGGCGGCGGTGGACTCGGCGTCGGCCAAGCTGTCCACCGACCAGACCAACGCGGCCTCGGCCGCCCAGCGGTCGGCCGACGCGGCCAACGTGGCCGCCGCCCAGGCCACACTGAGCGCCGCCCAGGAGTCGCTGGCCGGCGCGTCCCTGGTGTCGCCCATCGACGGCACCGTGTCGGTGGTCAACCTGGCCGTCGGCCAGCAGCTCGGCAGCAGCGGGGGCTCGGCCACCAGCCTGGTTGGCTCGGGCAGCGGCTCGGGCCAGACCCGCGCCGGACCGGGATCGGCGTCGTCGGCCGCCGGCGGGCCAGCGGGAGGCGGGAGCTCGGCGTCGAGCGCGGCGTCGTCGTCCTCCCCCGAGGTGGAGGTCATCAGCACCGGCTCGTTCGTGGTCGACCTCGGCATCGACGACACCCAGATCGGCCGCCTGGCGGTGGGCCAGCAGGCCACCGTCACGCCGTCCACCTCCACCGGGC
>JBHELO010000114.1:0-26597 GCA_046263055.1 Acidimicrobiales bacterium
ACCACGCCGTGATCACGACATCGCACCCGAGGGGCGTCAGCCTCGATGAACACCTTCGTCGTGCCCGCATCCAACGCCCGCCAGCGGCGCTGGCCCTCGCCGTGGTCGTATCGCCCGCACCGACGCTCGCACTGGCCGCACCGGCGGGCAGCGTTGGCCCGCAGCCGGCACGACACCACGATGACGTCGCCGTCCTCCCGGACGCCTTCGATCACCGTGGATCGCGGCAGCCCCAGCACCCGTGCCCATACCCTCTTCGATTGCACGTCGTTGCCCTCTCCTTCGCTGACCAGCCTTCGACAGCCGGAAAGCCAAGCACGGCAACGGCGTGCACCGCTCAGGTGGCCAGATCACACCCACGGATCAGGACGGAGAGCCGGAATTCCCGGCCCTTGGGTCAGTCGAACTCGTCCTCATAAGGCACCGGATGGTTGCCGCCGCGGTCAACGAACCTCTCGTTCAGGGCATGAGCGAGCATGTCATAGTCCGCACGGGAGGGGGCCACACTGCCGTCAAAGATCGCTTGGACGACGTCGGGCCACTCCATTCCACCCAAGGCAAAGTACGCCAGCCACACCTCGCCCGGCTCCATGCCTGCTTGCACCCTGGCCGCTTCGAGCACGACTCCGGGACTGGCCGTCACGGGCGTGCGGCCTCGTCGCGGGCCCGGGCCTCCACCGCCAGCACGAGCCCCTCGGCTATCTCGCGGAGCTTGCGGTTCTGGCGCTGGGAGGCCCGACGCAGCACGTCGAAAGCCCCGTCGCGTGTACAGGTTTGCTGCTGCATGAGGATGCCTTTGGCCTCGCCGATGATCTCCCGGCTCGCCAGTGCGGCCTTGAGCTGCTCAGTCACCTCGACGCTGCTCATGAGCGTCAAGGCGTTGGCCAGTAGTACTGCGGCTTGCCCAGCGAAGAGCGACGCCGTGTACTTTGCGCTGTCGCTGAACTCCGCCTCGGCTCGGCTGTAGATGTTCAACGCCCCCAACGTCCGTTCCCGGACCGCCAAGGGCGTCGAGAGCACCCTTTGTACGCCGAACTCGGCCGCCTTGG
Source organism: Acidimicrobiales bacterium (assembly GCA_046263055.1). GTDB lineage: Bacteria > Actinomycetota > Acidimicrobiia > Acidimicrobiales > AC-14 > DATAQC01. The sequence continues at coordinate 1,050 of JBHELO010000114.1, forward strand.
CGCGCACCTGTGGCCACCGACCTCCTTCATCAGTGATGTCGGCCTCGACCTGGGTGCCTTGGGCCGTGGCGTCGAGACACGGGCCCTCCCCACCGTCGTACTGGGCGTGATCGATCTCCAATGCGTCTGGCCCGCTGCTGTTCGAGGTGTAGACGTCGCCGTTCCGGGTCAGGGTGATGCTCACCGAGTGGGCGGAGGGCACCGCCGCCGCCGCGAGCTGAACCACCCGGTCGAGGAGCTCCTCGACGCTCTCCTCACCGAGGACCACGCCGCCCAGACGCAGAAAAGTGTCGGGAAGTGGGTCCGGTGTGCTCGAGTCGCTCTCCTCTGACACGACGGCCTCTTTCCGCTTCGTCGTCGGCCGCCAGCCGATGCATGACGAGCGGTGCCGGCATCCTACATGTGTACGGTGACGTACAGATAGCCGGCTTGCCAGACGGCCGGGGGAAAAGACCGGCCCCGGGCTCGGCTCAGGACCCGGGGCCCTTGCAGCCGGCGCTCGCGACGGAACGGGCCTCAACCCTACCAACGCGCGGAGGGGCACGAGGCCCGAGTGGCTCACGGGACGAGCCGCTCGTACTCCTGGCGAATGATCCCGTAGCAGTCACAGGCTGCGCCCTCCAGGCCGACGCGGTCGAGCACTCGGATACGTCCTCGGGAGTAGGTGATGTAGCCCGCTCGCTGCAGCATGCTGGCGGCGGTGTTCACGGTCGCCCGACGGACGCTGAGCATCTGGGCCAGGAACTCCTGGGTCAGCAGAAAGTCGTCTCGGCCGACCCGGTCGTGGGTCAACAGAAGCCACCGGGCGGCGCGCTCGTCGATGGAATGGCTGTGGTTGCAGGCGGCCGCTCGAGCGATCTGGGTCATGAGCGCCTGCACGTAGCGGTAGAGGGGACCGGCGAAGTCCTCACTTTGGGCCACCAGGCCCAGCAGGCGCCCCGCCTCAAGGCGCAGCGCCCGACCGGGGATCTGCGCGAAAGCGCGGTAGGCGGACTCGTTCGCCCGCAGGATGACAGGCACGCCGACCATCCCCTCACTGCCCACGGTGGCAACCTCGACGACGGTCCCGTCAGCCATGTCGGCAACGATCGACACCACTGCGTCGAGGGGGAAGAAGACGTGCTCGATGGGCTTTCCCGGTTGGTACACCTCTTGCCTGGTGGCGAGGTCGACCTCTTCCAGATCGTCGGCCAGGTCGGACGCCAACGCCGGGGGAAGGGCGGACAAGAGCCGATTACCGGCTGCGGGCCCATGGTTTTCGGTCTTTGCGGCCACCGAGCAGGGTCCTCTGCTACAGACAGGAGGGTTCCCTCACTGGGGGTCACAAGAGGGTGCCTCCCCCGATACTAGCGCCGGCCTCACAACCGGACGGAGCTTCCTGGACGAGGGGACGCCGCCGGCGACCGCCCCCGGTCGACGGGGGCGTGTCTCAGCAGGCAGCGGTCGGCGGTGCGGTCCTGAGCCCGGCGCAGCGACCCCGCGGGTGGTGCCGGGTGGTGGCGCGTGGCTAGAGGTTCGACGGCCGGGGAGTGACGGTGGTGGGCCCCCGCTCGGGCGGGCGCCGCCCCTGGCGCAGCTCGGCTTCCGGCACCAGCACCGGCGTGGGCTGCGCCTCCGCCACCGCGGCGGCGGCCGTTGCCTGGGACGCCGCCCGACGGGAAGGCCGCTCCTCCACGACGATGCTCAGCCCGCCCACCATGTCACTGATGAGGTTGTACAGCACTACCAGCAGGACGTTGGCAGCGGTGCCCATGACCACCAGGACGGCGCCCCCGATGGTGGCCGCCCGCAGGAGCTCGGACGCCACGAAGTGGAACTTCCCGGAGGCGATGAGGTCGGCGATGAACTTCTCCACGTTGTGGCGCAGCCCGGTGGCGGTGGCTGCCAACCAGAGGATGATGCCGGCCACGAGCAGGATGCAGTAGAGGGTGACGTAGAAGACCACCGACACCTTGAGTACCGACCAGGCGTCGATCTTGCGGACGACCTCACGGCTGCGGCGGTGGCGGACGGCAGCCGCCTTCCGGACAGCGCGCACGCCGGAAGGACCACCTCGGCGGGGCGAGCGGGCCGGCCGGGGGGGGTTCGGCTCGTCCCACACCAGGTCACCGACCGGGTCGTCCCCGCTGCGCACGGCCACAGGCTACTGGCAGACCTCGAAGTGCACGGGATCAGCCTGGGGGAACGGATGGCAGAGGCCCACCTGGCCGGACACCGCCTCCAGGCGGGGGACGAAGGCCAGTGGCACGTCCACCGCCAGCCCCCGCTCGTGCAGGGAGGAGCCCGGCGGAGCCACCGGGTAAGGGTTGTGGGCCCGGTTGTCCCAGAGCTGCTGCTGGGTGGCGGGCGACCGGTACCCCGACGTGATCGGCACCTGCTCACCCAACAGCGCCGCCGCCCGGTCGAGAGCCCCCAGCATTGCCGGTGCCAACCCGGCCCGGGAGCCACCGCCGCCGCCCGCACCGCGGGACGCGCCGCCCCCGCTCCCCGAACCAGAGCCGCCCAGGCTGGCTCCCCGCCGGGACCGGTCACGGTGGGCCGCTCCCCGAGCCTGCGCCACTCCCAGGTCCACCACCACCCGCGTGTCGAGGCCGGCGGTGGTGTAGCCCACCAGGCGGGCGCCGTTGGCCTCGGCCAGGGCCCGGGCCGCATCCTCGCCGTCGGCCGCGCCGGCCAGGGCGGCGGCGTCGGCCGCCGTCTGGGCCCGGGCCCGGTCACCGGCGGCTCCCCCCAGCTTGGCCACCTGGAGGGCCAACGTCCCGGCCGCCACCACCGCCACCACCATGAGGGGGAGCGCCGAACCCTGCTCCGACCGGCCCGACCCCGAGGCTCGCCCCCGGCCCGGTACCGCCAACCCGCACGCCGACCGACCTGCTTCCTCTGCCACCGCCGCCTCCCTGGGCGCGCCCCTGCGAACGGGAGGAAGTTGAGGGAGGGGAGGCGCGGAGGAAAGCGGACGAGGGGAGGCGGGCCGCCGGGGCGACCTGGCGGGAACGCTACTGCGGGCCGGGCGCCGAGGGCAACGGGTCGTCGTCGAACGGTGACCTCCCTCGTGGCGTGGGGCGGACGGGCAGCCATGTCGTCCCTCGGGGCCACCGGTGGGGCGGGGTGACCGCCCCCCGGCTCAGTCGCCGTTGGCGAAGACGGGGGCCACGCCGGCCACCGTCTGGCCCTCGTCCAGGTTCATCACCTTCACACCGGTGGCGTCGCGACCCTGGGACGAGATCTCCCGCACCTGGGTGCGGATGGTGATGCCCTCGGAGGAGATGAGGAGCACCTCGTCGTCGAGGCCAACCATGAAGGCGGCCACCACCGAGCCCCGGCGGGCCGAGAGCTTGATGCCCTTGACCCCCATGGTGCCCCGGCCCTTGCGGGGGAAGCGCTCGACTTTGGTGCGCTTGGCGTAGCCGTTGTTCGTGAACATGCAGATGTCGGCGTCGGGGCGGGCGACGTCGCACGACACCACCTCGTCGTCGGCCCGCAGGCGCATGCCGATCACGCCCTGGGCGGCCCGCCCGCTGGCCCGCACCTCGTCCTCCGAGAAGCGGATGGTCGTGCCGGTACGGCTCACCATGAACAGGTCGTCGGCGCCGCCCGTCTGGATGACCCGCACCAGCTCGTCGCCGTCCTTGAGGTTGATGGCGATGAGCCCGGCCCGCAACGACGAGTCGTACTCGGTGAAGCGGGTCTTCTTCACCTGTCCCCGCTTGGTGGCGAAGAACAGGAACCGGCTGGTCTCGTAGTCCCGGGTGTCGATGATGGCCTGGATGCGCTCGTCGGGGGCCAGCGGCAGGAGGTTGACGATGGCGGTGCCCCGGGCGGTGCGGTCCTTCTGGGGGATCTCGTGGGCCCGCAGCCGGTACACCCGGCCCCGGTTGGAGAAGAACAACAGGTAGGCGTGGGCGGTGGTCTGCAGGATGTGGGCCACGTAGTCGTTGTCGCGCAGCTTGGCCGCCTGCACGCCCCGCCCGCCCCGTCCCTGGGTGCGGAAGGCGTCGGCCGGCACGGACTTCACGTAGCCGTTGCGGCTGAGGGTGACCACCAGCTCCTCGTCCTCGATGAGGTCGAGGTCGTCCACGTCGCCGTCGTCCAGGGTGATCTCGGCCCGGCGGGGGGCGGCGAACGTCTCCCGGATCTGGCCCAGCTCGGTCTTGATGACGCCCCGCAGCCGGGCCGGGTCGGCCAGGATGGCCTCCAGCTCGGCGATGGTCTCCCGGAGCGAGGCCAGCTCCTCCTCGAGCTGGCGGCGGGCCAGGCGGGTGAGGCGGGACAGCGTCATGTCCAGGATGTACTCGGCCTGCTCGTCGCTGAACTCGAACGGTGGGGCCATGAGGCCGGCCTTGGCCTCCGCCTTGTCGGCCGAGGCCCGGATGAGGGCGATGATCTCGTCGATGACGTCGAGGGCGCGGATCAGCCCTTCCACCAGGTGGGCCCGCTCCCGGGCCCGGCGCAGGCGGCGGCGGGACCGGCGGGTGATGACCTCCACCTGGTGGTCGATGTAGGCGGCCAGGAGTTGCACCAGGTTGAGGGTGCGGGGGACGCCGTCCACCAGGGCCACCGCGTTGACCGAGAAGTTGGTCTGCAGCGGCGTGTGCTTGTAGAGGTTCTTCAGCACGACCTGAGGGGTGGCGTCGCGCTTGAGGGTGACCACCAGGCGGGTGGCGCCCTCGGCCGACAGGTTCTCCAGGCCCCGGATGCCCTCGATCTGGCGGGAGTCCACCAGCTCGGCGATCTTGGACGCCACCGACGACACGCTGGTCTGGTACGGCAGCTCGGTGACCACGATCTCGGTGCCCGACCGCCCTTCGACGATCTCCGCCTTGGCCCGCATCTTGATCGAGCCCCGGCCCGTCCGGTAGGCGTCCATGATCCCCGCCCGGCCCAGGATGTAGGCCCCGGTGGGGAAGTCGGGGCCCTTGACGAAGGCCATCAGGTCGTCGGGGGTGGCGTCGGGGTTGTCGATCAGGTGCAGCGTGGCGTCGATGACCTCGGCCAGGTTGTGGGGCGGGATGTTGGTGGCCATGCCCACGGCGATGCCCTGGCTGCCGTTGACCAGGAGGTTGGGGAACCGGGACGGCAGGACGGCCGCCTCGTCGAACTCCCCCGAGTAGTTGGCCACCAGGTCGACGGTGTCCTCGCCGATGTCGGCCAGCAGCTGCATGGCCAAGGGCGACAACCGGCACTCCGTGTAGCGCTCGGCGGCGGCCTCGTAATCGGGGGAGCCGTAGTTGCCGTGGAAGTCAACCAGGGGATGGCGGAGGCTGAACGGCTGGGCCATGCGCACCAGGGCGTCGTAGATGGCGGCGTTGCCGTGGGGGTGGTACTTGGCCATGACGTCGCCCGTGACCCGCGCGCACTTCACGTGGGGGCGGTCGGGGCGGAACCCCTCCTGGGACATGGACCACAGGATCCGGCGGTGCACGGGCTTCAGCCCGTCGCGCACGTCGGGCAGGGCCCGCGACGTGATGACGGAGAGGGCGTAGACCAGGAAGGACTGCTCCATCTCCTCCTGGAGCTCGATGGGCTCGACGGCGCCGAACTCGAAGGGGGGCTGGGTGGTGCTCATATGTCGAGGAACCGCACGTCCTTGGCGTTGGTCTGGATGAAGTGCTTGCGCGATTCCACGTCGTCGCCCATCAGCACCGAGAGGACCTCGTCGGCCAGCGCCGCCTGCTCCACCGACACGCCCAGGAGGGTGCGGCGCCCGGGGTCCATGGTGGTGTCCTTCAGCTCGCCGAAGTCCATCTCGCCCAGGCCCTTCAGGCGCTGGAACTCGTAGTTGCGGCCCGGGTGCTCGGCCAGGAACCGGTCGCGGGCGACGTCGTCCTTCAGGTACGCCTTGTCCTTGCCCACGATGGTGGAGTACAGCGGCGGCTGGGCGATGAACACGTGGCCCTGCTCCACCAGGGGGCGCATCTGGCGGAAGAAGAACGTGAGCAGCAGCGTGCGGATGTGGTTGCCGTCAACGTCGGCGTCGGCCAGCACGATGACCTTGCCGTAGCGGATCTTGGTGCCGTCGAACTCCTCGCCCACGCCGGCGCCCACCGCCGAGATGAGCGACTGGATCTCGGCGTTCTTCAGCATCTTGTCGATGCGGGCCCGCTCGACGTTGAGGATCTTGCCCCGGATGGGCAGGATGGCCTGGGTCTTGGGGTTGCGGGCGGATATGGCGGAGCCGCCGGCCGAGTTGCCCTCCACGATGAACAGCTCGGACTCCTCGGGGTCCTTGGACGAGCAGTCGGCCAGCTTGCCGGGCAGCCCCGCCCCTTCCAGCAGCGTCTTACGACGGATCACCTCGCGCGCCTGGCGGGCCGCCACCCGGGCCCGGGCCGCCTGGGTGGCCTTTTGCACCACCTGGCGGGCCTCGGTGGGGTGCTCCTCCAGCCAGTCGCCCAGCTTCTCGAACGTCACCCGCTCGACCATCGAGCGCACCGACACGTTGCCGAGCTTGGCCTTGGTCTGGCCCTCGAACTGGGGCTCGCGCACCTTTACGCTGACGATGGCGGTGAGGCCCTCGCGGATGTCCTCGCCAAGGAGGTTGTCGTCCTTCTCCTTGAGCAGGTTCCTGGCCCGGGCGTAGCGGTTGACGGCGTTGGTGAGCGCCTTCTTGAGGCCCTCCTCGTGCATGCCGCCTTCGATGGTGGCGATGCCGTTGGCGAAGCTGTGCAGGCCCTCGTGGTAGCCGGTGTTCCACTGGAGGGCGACCTCCACCTCCTGGGTCTCCTCGGCCGACTCGAAGTGCACGACCTTCTTGAACAACGCCTCCTTGGCGTGGTTCAGGTGGCGGACGAAGTCGACGATCCCCCCCGCGTAGCGGAAGACCTGCTCCTGCTCGTGGTCGGGCCGCTCGTCACGGAAGCGGATCTCCAGGCCCTTGTTGAGGAAGGCCATGATCTGGAGGCGCTCGAGGATGGTCTGGGCCCGGAACTCAACGCCCTCGGACTCGAAGATCTTGGGGTCCGGCCAGAAGGTGACGACGGTCCCGGTGCGGCTGCGCGGCGAGCGGCCCACCACCTCCAGGCGGCCCTGGGGCTTGCCGCCGTCGAGGAAGGTCATGTGGTGGCGCTGCTCATGCTGGTCGATCTCCAGCTCGAGGCGCGCCGAGAGGGCGTTGACCACCGACACGCCCACGCCGTGCAGGCCACCCGACACCTGGTAGGCGCCCTGTTCGAACTTGCCGCCGGCGTGCAAGGTGGTGAGCACCACCTCGGCCGCCGACTTGGACTTGAAGCGGGGGTCGCGGCCCACCGGGATGCCCCGGCCGTTGTCGGCCACCCGGCAGCCACCGTCGGCCAGGAGGGTCACGTCGATGCGGGTGCAGAACCCGGCCATGGCCTCGTCAACGGAATTGTCGACGACCTCGTAGACGAGGTGGTGGAGGCCGTTGAGACCGGTGGAGCCGATGTACATCCCGGGCCGCTTGCGGACCGGGTCGAGGCCTTCCAGGACGATGATGTCCTGGGCCCCGTACGACGTTGTCTGGGCCAAGCTGGGAGCGGCCTTTCTGGAGCCGGGAAACGCAGCGACCGGGCTGGTCGGAAGTGGCCGATCCGGCGACGAAACCGCTGGTCAGCGGGCCGAACCGCACTGCTCCCAGGATACCAGAGGTGCCCTCATTTCGGGCGGACTCGGACCACCAGCGAGGTCACCACACCGGCCCCCAGGACGTCCCCGAACCGGCCCAGCAGGTCGGCCTCCAACCACCCCAACGAGGCGGCCCACGCGGGCTGGTCGACGGCCACCGTGAGGGTGCCGCGCACCAGCGAGAGGGGCCGGGAGTGGGCGGCCACCGCCGCCCCCACCAGCTCCTCCCATCGCTCGAACACCCGGGCCAGGGCGGCCGCCGGTGCCGCTCCCATGCGGCGGGACACCACGTCGAGGGACTCGGCCAGCGGGCGGGGCGGGCGGCCCTCGTCGGGCGCCCCGGGTGGCGGGAGGGGGCGCCAGGTCACGGCGCCCCGTCCCGGGCCCGCACCGTCCCGTCCACCACCTCCACCACCCGCTCGGGAGCGGCGCCCTCCGGCACCGCCCCGGTGGTGGTGAGAAGGGCCTGCCCGGGTGGCAGGTGGTCGAGCAGGGCCTGGCTCCGGCCGGCGTCCAGCTCGGAGAAGACGTCGTCGAGCAGGAGCAGTGGTGCCTCCCCCAGGTCGTCGGCCACCACCCGGTGGGCACCCAGGCGCAGGGCCAGGGCCAGCGATCGCTGCTCGCCCTGGGAGGCATGGGTCCGGGCCGCCAGCCCGCCCACCGTGAGCGTCACGTCGTCGCGGTGGGGCCCCACCAGGCTGACCCCCCGGCGCAGCTCGGCGCCCCGGGCGGCGGCCAACGCCGCCGCCAGGCCCTCCTCCCGCCACGGGGCGTCATAGGCCATGGCCACGATGGTGGCGCCCGGGCGGGGGCTGGCGGCGGCCAGCTCGGCGTACGCGCCGGCCACGAGGGGCTCCACCCGGTCCACCAGGCTGGTGCGGGCGGCGGCCAGGGCTTCGCCCGTCTGCACCAGCTTGGCGTCCCACACGTCGAGGGTGACGGCCACGTCGGGCGTCAGGCGGCCCCCGGCCTGGCCCAACAGCGTGGTCCGCTGGCGCACCACCCGCTCGAAGTCCCGCCGCAGGGCGTCGTTTCGGGGGTGGAGCGCCACCAGGGCGTCGTCCAGCCACCGCCGGCGCCCGGCCGGAGGTCCCTTCACCAGCACCAGGTCGTCGGGCGAGAACACGCTCACCCGCAGGGACGCCGACAGGTCGGCGGCCCGGCGCACGGGTTGGCGGTTGAGGGCCACCCGCCCCCGGCCGTTGGGACGGATCTCCGCCTCCAGGCGCAGGTCCCGCCCACCCCGGGCTCCCTGGCCCCGCACGACCGCCGAGGCGCACCCCGCCCGCACCAGGGCCTCGGCTGGCGCCCCCCGGAACGACGCCAGGTCGGCCAGGTACCCCACCGCCTCCAAGAGGTTGGTCTTGCCCGCCCCGTTGGGCCCGACCACCACCGTGAGCCCGGGGGCGGGCTCCAGCTCGGTGGCGGCCCAGCTCCGGAAGTCGGTCAGCCAGAGGTGGTCGAGGTGCACGGCACTCCGCCCGGCGGTCGATCGACGGGTGGACCCGGGGGACCGGGCACGCCGGGGAGGAACGAACGAGTGCTCAGGACACCCGCACGGGCATCAGCAGGTACAGGTACTCGGATCCCTCGGTGGAGCGGATGGTGGCGGGCTTGAGGGCGTCGAGCGTCTCCAGGGCGATCGTGTCCCCGGAGGTGGCCTCCAGGCCGTCGATCAGGAACTCGGGGTTGAACGCCACCACCATCTCGGTGCCCTCGTACTTGGCGTCCACGTCTTCGCGGGCCTGGCCCACGTCCTGGGTGACGGCGGTGAGCTCCAGGCCGTCGGGCTTGAGGGCCAGGCGGACGGGAGTGGCCTCCCGGGCCAGCAGCTTGACCCGGCGGACGGCGTCAAGCAGCGGCTCACGTCCGACGACCAGCCGGTTGGGGTAGCTGGACGGCACGAGCTGGCGGTAGTTGGGGAACTCCCCCTCGATGAGGCGGGTCGTGAGGCGAACGCCGCCGACCTCGAAGCTGGCCTCGTCGGGCCCCAGGCGCAGGTTCACCTGGTCGGCGCCGGCCAGCACCCGGACCAGCTCGCCCAGGGCCCGGGACGGCACCAGCACGTGCTGGCCCTCGGACAGCAGGCTGGTCCCCGGGAGGTCGCACAGGGCCAGGCGGTAGGAGTCGGTGGCCACCAGCCGGAGGCCCCCGGCCTCGGCGGCCAGCAGCACCCCGGTCAGGATGGGGCGGGCGTCGTCGTGACTTGCCGCCGGCACCACCTGATGCAGGGCCCGGGACAGCTCGGCGGCATCCAAGGTGACGGCCTCGGCCGCCGGCTCGGGCAGACGGAGGAACTCCTCGGCAGGCAGCACCCGCACCGCGAACTGGGACCGGCCGGCGGAGATGACCGCCTCGCTGCCCTCCACCGCCACCATCACCGCTCCGGGTTCCACCGCCCGCACGATGTCGGTGGCGAGGCGGGCGGGCACCACGCACACTCCCGCCTCGATGCCCGAGACCTGGACGTGGACCTGCACGGTGAGGTCGAGGTCGCTCCCTGCCAGGTGGAGCGTGTCGTCGACGACCTCCATGCGCACGCCCGACAGGGCGGGAAGGGCACCCCCGCGGGTGGCCGCCGCCCTGGCCGCCGTGCCCAGGGCTTCGAGAAGGACGTCTCGTTCCGCTCGGAACTTCACGCAGCTACCTCTGTCGTCTCTGCCGGTGTCGGTCTCGGTACTGTTCTCTGTGTAGGTACAAAAGAATGGGGGTGGGAGCAGGCCCTGTGGACTGGGGACAGCTCTGCGTCGTGGCTGGTGGGGGGGCGTACGGCCGTCCTCCCGTCGTCCCCACGATCCCACAGGGGTATGACTCCCAGCCGGGCAGCGGTGGAGAACGGGGCGCCGTCCCCACGCCGTCCCCAGGGCTCGGCGCGGCGATCAGACACCGTTCTCCAGGCGCTGCATGAGAGCGGTCACCTGGTCGAAGATGGCGCGCCGCTGCTTCATGAGGGTGCTGATCTTGTCCACCGCGTGGATCACCGTGGTGTGGTCCCGGCCCCCGAACTCCCGGCCGATGGCGGGATAGCTGAAGTCGGTCATCTGGCGGAAGACGTACATCGAGATCTGGCGGGCGGTCACCAGGGGCCGGCTGCGGCTCTTGCCCACCAGGTCGTCGACGGCCATGCCGAACATGTCGGCGGTGGCGTCCAGGATCATCCGGGGGGTGAGCTGGCGCGCCTCGGAGCTGATGAGGTGGCGGAGCTGCTCCTCGGCGACGGCCAGGGTGGGAGGGATCCCGTGGATGCTGGCGAACGCCGCCACCCGGATGAGGGCGCCCTCCAGCTCCCGGATGTTGTCGGTGACGTGGGTGGCGATGTAGTCCAAGACTTCGTCGGGCACCGGGGAGGACTCGGGTTCGGACTTGCGGCGCAGGATGGCCAGGCGGGTCTCGAGGTCGGGCGGCTGCACGTCGGTGGTCAGCCCCCACTCGAAGCGGGTGGTGAGGCGATCCTCGAAGGCCGACAGGCTCTTGGGAGAGCGGTCGGAGGTGATGACGATCTGGCGGTTGTCGTCGTGGAGGGCGTTGAAGGTGTGGAAGAACTCCTCCCGGGTGCCGTCCTTGCGCTCCAGGAACTGGATGTCGTCCACCAAGAGCACGTCGCACGTGCGGTAGCGCTGCTTGAACGTGAACTGGGTGTTGGTGCGGATGGACTCGATGAAGTCGTTGGTGAAGCTCTCGGCCGAGACGTAGACCACGTTCAGGTGCTCGTAGTGCTCCCCCACGTAGTTCCCGATGGCGTGCAGGAGGTGGGTCTTGCCCAGCCCGGCGTCGCCGTAGATGAACAGGGGGTTGAACGAGCGGGCCGGCTTCTCGGCCACCCCTTGGGCGGCGGCCAGGGCAAACCGGTTGGACGTGCCGCTCACGAAGGCCTCGAAGGTGTACTTCGGGTTGGGCGAGGTGTCCTGGTGCCGGCGCCCCGCCCCCGGGTTCCCGGCCCGTTGTGCCGGTCCTGTCGGACCCGACACGGTGTCGGCCGGCGCCGTCGCCGCCGCCGTTCCCGAGTACCGGTGGCCGGCGGTTTCGGCCGCCGCCACCGGCCCTTGGCCGTCGGTGCCGTCGGCCGAGAGCTGGGTGTGGACCTGGAGCACCACCTGGACGGGCTGGCCGCTGACCTCGGCGCAAGCGCCTTCCACCGACGCCAGGTGGCGGGTCACGATGCGGTCCTTCACCACCGCGCTGGGGACGCTGAGGACCAGGGAGTGGTCGTCCCCTCCCACCGCCCGGGCGGAGCCGAACAAGGTGTTCCACGTTCCCTCGGGCAGCCGGTCCCGCAGCAGCTTCGACGATGTCGCCCACAGCCACTCGGCGCGTTCTTGGCTCGCCACCCCGCCGACACCTCCCTGGTCGTGTCGTCCACAAGCTCATCCACAGCTGTGGATGACGGCCTGCACCCATGTGTGCGGCGGGTCGCTGAGGATGCGGGCCCAGGGAAGTGAGGGGTCCCCCACCCGAGTGCCGCTCCTCGGGCGCCTGGGCACCGTAGCACCGTCCTCTCCGGCGGGCACAAGGGGCAATGGCCCGGAAACCGGCTTGTTCCCAGGGTTTGGTGGTTCCCGGGGGCGTGGGGGTGGACCGCCCCGGCGACGGCTACCCTTGCCGGTGCACCACCTGGCGCCTGACGGCGCGCGCCGCCGTGCGACGGGTGTGCAGCACACACGAGGAGGCCATGGGTGAAGCGCCCGTACCAGCCGAACAACCGCCGTCGAGCCAAGCGGCACGGGTTCCGACACCGCATGTCGACCCGGGCGGGTCGGGCCATCCTGTCGGCTCGTCGCCGCAAGGGCCGTCATCAGCTGTCCGCCTGATCCGTCCCATCTCCGACCGGGCCACCTTCGGGCGGCTCAGACGGTCGGGCCGGCGGGTCCGGCGCGGCCCGGTGTCGGTGACGTGGGTCGAGGTCGACGCCTCCGAGCCGACCCGGGTGGCCTACACGGTGGGGCGCCGGGTGGGCACCGCCGTCGTCCGCAACACGGTGCGCCGGCGCCTGCGGGCGGCGGTGGCCAGTTCGGCCGACGTTCTGCGGCCCGGCCCCTACCTCATCGGCGTCGGCCCCGAGGCGAGTCGCCTGCCCTACCGAACGTTGCACACCGCGGTGCGCGACGCCCTGATCGCGGTGGTCAGGGCGCCGGCCCCGCCCGAGCGGAGGTCGTCGTGACCACCACCGTGTTGCCGGGAGGCTCGGCCCGCCCGGCCGCCCCACCGCCCCCTTCACGCCCGTCGCCCGTCGCCCGTCTGGCCTGCGCCGTCGTGCGGGCCTACCGCCGGACCACGGCCGGGCGACCGTCCCCCTGCCGGTACTGGCCGTCGTGTTCGACCTACGCCCTCGAGGCCCTCACCACCCACGGGGCCCTCCGGGGGGGATGGTTGATGACCCGCCGCCTGGCCCGGTGCCAGCCGTGGGGCGGCTCGGGCGTCGACCCCGTCCCGCCCCGGCGGGCCTCGTGACGGCCGTGCTGGCGATGGCCGGGATCCTGCTGGCGGCTACCAAGTTCTGGATCCTCGACCCGCTCTACACCGCGCTGGGCACGTTGATGGCGTGGTTCTACGACGTGATCCCGTCGTTCGGGGGGGCGATCATCCTCCTCACTGTCGCCGTGCGCCTGGTGACCTTCCCGCTCACGGCCAAGCAGGCGAAGTCCCAGCAGGAGCTCCAGAAGCACCAGCCCGAGCTGAAGCGGCTGCAGGCGAAGTACAAGGGCGACAAGCAGAAGCTCAACGAAGAGATGATGAAGTTCTACAAAGAGAACAACGTCAACCCTCTCGGTGGGTGCCTGCCGGTGCTGGTGCAGTTCCCGGTGCTCATCGTGCTCTACCGGCTGATCCTGGGCCTGACCCACAAGCCGCCCCGCCACATCCCCACCGGCAGCGCCATGTTCAACGCCCTCGTCCATTCGAGCGGGAAGATGGTGTCGTGGGGGATGGACCTCTCGAAGCGAGCCTCGGAGGTCAGCGGCGGGACGCGGATCCCCTTCCTGTTCCTGGTCGTGGCGGTCATGGCGTCGGGCTGGTACCAGCAGCGCCAGCTCACCGCCCGCCTGCCCAAGGAGAGCGCCAACTCCCAGATGGCGATGATGGGCAAGGTCTTCCCGATCGTCTTCGGGTTCATCTCCTGGTCCATCCCGGCGGGCGTGGTCGTGTACTTCCTGGTGTCCAACGTCTGGCAGATCGGCCAGCAGGCGTTCATCTTCCGCAACCAGCCCAAGCCGGAAGGGCCTGCGGCCGGGGCCACCGGGGCCAAGAAGGGCCTGCCGGCCTCCGGCAAAGGCGGTCCCAAGGGCTCGGCCAAGGGTCGGCAGGGGCCCGCCGGTCCGGTGAAGGGAGCCAAGGGCGGCAAAGCGGCCACGGGGCCCAAGGGCGGCAAGGGCAGTAAGAGCAAGCCGGGTGTGACCACGACGCGTGGTGCGAAGCCCACGAAGGGCGGTTCCCGGGGCGCGGGAGCCGGGCCGGCAGGCGCGGCCGGGCGCGGTGCGGCCGGTGGGAAGGCCAAGCGACCTGGGACGGGGGCCGCTTCGGGCCCGGGCGCCAAGAAGCCGCCCACCGGCGCCAAGGCCGGTTCATCGCCGCCGAAGGGCCCCGGTTCACGGCCGCCCGGCGGTGCACGGGCGGGTGCTCCCCCGGCCAACGGCGGGACGCCCGGCGGCAACGGGGTGTCCCGGCCCACAGGCCGCGAGCCGTCCGAGGGGGCCGGCGTCACTGGGGCTGGGGCGTCGGCCGCGGGCGGGACGCCCGGCGGTAACGGGGTGTCCCGGCCGACAGGCAGCCAGGCGTCCCAAGGGGCCGGTGCCGCCGGCGGTGGCGGGCCGCCGGGAGCGGGGGCGCCCGGCAGCAACGGGGTGTCCGGGACCGGGAATGAGTCGCCGGCGGTCGCTACTCCCAGGGCTCAGCAGGGTCCACCGCCACCGGCCGCACTCGATGGCGGCAAGGGACCGGCCGGTCCTGCCCGCCCTTCCCCGGGCCCTTCCGCAGCCACCGGCACGACCCTCGGGAGCTCCATCGGCACTCAGGACACAGCACAAGTCCGGGCGGATACAGACGGTGATGCGGTGCGCCGCCCCGCCCCTGCCGGTCAGCCCGCGGCCCCGGCAACACCGGCCCCCGCAGCCACGGGGAGGCCCCCGGAAGGATCCACCAACGGCGCCGCCACTCCCCCGCCGCACGGCGCACCCGCCCCCGCCGAGGCTCGTCGCCTCGAGGAGGGCCCGTCTGCGGTCCCCGGGCCCACGGACGGCGAAGCACAGAAGGATGACGAGTAGTGGAATGGGTGGAGGTCACGGCGAAGACCATCGAGGAGGCGAAGGACGCTGCCCTCGACCAGCTGGGCGTCGACGAGGGTGACGCCGAGTTCGAGGTTGTGGAGGAGCCCAAAGGCGGGCTCTTCGGCCGGCTGCGATCCGAGGCCCGCGTCCGGGCGCGCGTGCTGCCGACGGCGCCGCGTCCCAAGCTCGATCGCCGTGATCGCCGGCGCTCGGGCGGGAGGGAGCGCGGCGCGGCTGCTGCCGACAGCGGCCCCAGCCGGCCCGATCGAGCGCCCCGCCCCGCGGCTGCGAGCACCCGCGCTGCCCCGTCCCGAAACAGACCACAGCCCGCAGATCGCCCTGCAGGAGGACCGGACGTGACCACTGAGATGCCCACGGTCGATGGGGGCGAGGTGGCCGAGGACTTCGTCCGGGGCCTGCTCGACGCCTTCGGATCTCCCTACACCCTGACGCGCCAAGAGGTGGCCGAGGACACCCAGGAGGTGGCCGTCGAGGGCGACAACCTGGGAATGCTCATCGGGCCCGGCGGCCATACGTTGGCCGCCGTGCAGGAGCTGGCCCGCACGGTGGTCCAGCGCCACGCCCCGGGACACCATGGGTGGGTGGTGGTCGACGTCAGCGGCTACCGGAAGCTCCGCCGGCAATCCCTTGAGCGGTTCACGCACGAGGTTGCGGCTCAGGTGATCGCGAGCGGCACGGCGCGGGTGCTGGAGGCCATGCCCCCGGCCGACCGCAAGGTCATTCACGACACCGCCAACGGCATCCCGGGCGTCTCCACGACGTCGGAGGGCGAGGAGCCACGCCGCCGGGTGGTGGTCATGCCCGCAGCCGACCAGGGCTGACCGGCGCCGGCGGGGCCTTTCCGCCGCCCCTGCTGACCGTCCTCGGAGCGGCCCGGCAGGTCGGTCTGCTGGGGCCGGGACCGGTCGAGGGCCAGATCGATCACGCCCGCGGGTTCGCGACGGCGCTGGGCGGCCCGCCCGCCGGTCTTGGCTTGGACCTGGGCAGCGGTGGAGGGCTGCCGGGCCTGGTCCTGGCCACCGGGTGGCGGGAGTCGTCCTGGGTTCTGCTCGACGGGCGGCTTCGCAGCACACGGTTCCTGCGTCAAGCGGTTGATGAGCTGGGCCTGGGGCCTCGGGTGAGAGTGGTTGAGGGTCGAGCGGAGGTGGTGGCCCGATCCGAGGAGCACCGGGGTCGGTACTGCGTGGTGGTAGCGAGGGGCCTGGGCCCGCCGGCGGTGACGGCCGAGTGTGCGGCCGGGTTCCTGGCCCCGGGCGGCCGGCTGGTGGTGAGCGAGCCGCCCGGTTCGGCAGGGGAGCGATGGCCGACAGCGGGGCTCTCGCCCCTCGGCTTGGCGTTCATCCGAGTGGTCGAGGATGCCGGCGGGGGAGGCTACGCCCTTCTGGCCCAGGTGGAGCCCTGCCCCGACCGCTTTCCCCGCCGGCCCGGGATACCGGCGAAGCGCCCGTTGTTCTGAGAGAGCTCCGGGGCGGCGCGAGCACGGCCAGGGGCGCCTCGCCATGCCACGGCGGTGGCGCCGGGCGAAAAGTGGCACGCCGGCATCGCACCACGGAGGCTCGAGGCGGACGACACTGAGCCGAGCGAGGTGGGCCAGGTCGTCGGTGGAATCGTCCTTCCGGGACGGCCGGATAGGCCTGGCAGTTCCTGATGAGGTCAAGGTCGCTGCGATGAGGAACCGCCACGAGGCTTGGCGTGACCCGAGGGTGGGCCCTTCTGGGTTCCACGTGAAACCTGGACTCTGGTGGGTTGGTGGCATTCTAGCGGTGCGCCTTCCGACACAACGACCGCCGCATTCGTCGCTGAGCCATCGGGAGGGACTTTGGTGCCGTCGTGGGCGTGGGCGGGTCGAGGTCGTCCCCGTCTCGTCCAACCCGTCTCACTCGAGGCGTCCGGCGCTCGCAGCATGCGCTGCGTTCGGCCGCCCCCTGATCCTCGGTGCAGGTGTAGGCCGTGAGGGAGGATGCCGGTGCAGGGGCCGCGCATTCCGGGCCGTTCCTCGAAGTGGGGCCGCTCGGCGCCGAGCCGACCGCCCGGGCGGGAAGTGGACGGCGGTATCGATGCGGGATTCGGCGAGACCGGTCGTGCCGAGGGAGGCGCTCGCAGTGGAGTGGCCTGGTCGGGAGGTTTCACGTGAAACGTGGGCTTCCCGCGGTGGGCCATCCCTAAGGACAGCGAAACCACGGGGCGGCGCGAGGGGCATGCGGCTCATCCCAGTGCGACGACTGCATGCCGCCGGAAGGCGGTCAGTGAGGCGGCCCTGAGGCGCTTGGACGGCCGGCAAAACGCCGACTCAGCGCCTCATCCCAGTGCGACGACTGCATGCCGCCGAAAGGCGGTCAGTGAGGCGGCCCGAGGAGCTAAGGGACGGCGGGCAAAGGCCGGCCCAGGCGCGTCATGGCGGCGCCACGCAGCGCGCGGCGAGTGGGAGGACGCCGGCCGAGCACGTGCCAGTCCGCCACGGGACGCTGGAGGGGATGTTCCACGTGGAACGCGGAACATCCCCTCTGATGCGTGGCGCGGCATGCCCGACTGGCGGAGGCGTGGTCCTGGCCCGTCGGGGCGGCCCGTGACCCCCGACGTTGAGCGGCCGCCCGAGGCGCCGGCGAGACTCTGGGTGATTGGCGGGGGCCGGGATGTTCCACGTGAAGCGTCGACTGTCCCGGACGGCCAGGGCCAGGCTGCCGCGCCGTTCCCGCATCTCGAGCCACAGCGAACGCACGGGGCGA
Source organism: Acidimicrobiales bacterium (assembly GCA_046263055.1). Lineage (GTDB taxonomy): Bacteria > Actinomycetota > Acidimicrobiia > Acidimicrobiales > AC-14 > DATAQC01. The sequence goes on from JBHELO010000114.1 coordinate 18,640, forward strand.
CCCAAAGGTCGATGGGGCTCACGGAATGGGGCAGTCGCATGCCGCCGGGAGGCGGTCTGTGACCCGGCCCGGAGGGTGGGGGGGACGGCAGCCCATGTTCAACGCGACTCAGGCGCGGCACGGCGGGGCCGCGACCGTGCGTGGCGAGCGGGGAGACGCCGGCCAAGCGGCGCGACTTCAGGAGGCACCCTGGCGGCGATGTTCCACGTGGAACGCGGATATCCCTTGATGCTCCCCTCCGGCATGCGAGACTGGGGGAGTGCGTGATCCCGGTTGGTCGGCGCAGCCAGTGATCCTCGACGTTGAGCGGCCACCGGAGGAGCCGCACTCCGAGCCGCCTGCGAGGGATCACGTCGAGGCTCCTTCGTCGGCCGAAGGCGTCGGGCGCCCGCCCGCACCGTGGGACGAATCGGAACCGCCGGTGCCTCCCCCGCCGCCCGTCGACGCCGAGCCACTGCAGCCCTCCACGCCGACGGACCCCGGCGGTTTGGGGTCAGCGGGCGCACCCGAGCCTGCGCCTCCCGACTCATCTGGCGCCGGCACCTCCGAGAGAGACGTTCTCCCGGGTTCCTTCCCCCCTGAGGAAACTGGCGACGGGAGCGCCGATGTGGCCCCTGCAGCCGACCGCCCCGGGCCTGTCGGGTCAGGGACTCCCGAGGATTCGCGAGCGCCCGTTGCCCCCCTCGCCACCGGTCCGGCCGCCGCCGGTGCGCCGGCGCCGGCCGAGGCCAGCGCCGCCCCGACTCACCATCCGCCACCGGCCGCAGCCGCAGAAGCCCAGGCATCGCCGCCTGCCGCTCCTCTCGATGAGACCTCGGCCGGGCGTGCCAAGCCGGACGGGCCGGTCGGCGCCGCCACCGCGGAGCTGCCGGGCCGGCCACCGCCGCGCCCGCTCCCCCGGGTGGTGGCCATCGCCAACCAGAAGGGAGGCGTGGGCAAGACCACCACCGCGGTCAACCTGGGCGCGTCGCTGGCCGACTTGGGCTACCGGGTCCTGGTGGTGGATCTCGACCCTCAGGCCAACGCCACCACCGGCCTCGGGGTGGACGCTCGCAACCTGGCGGCGTCGGTATACGACGTGCTCCTGGCCGACACCCCGATGGAGGATGCGGTCGAGCCCACCGCACTGCGTAACCTGTTCGTGGTCCCCGCCACCATCGACCTGGCCGGCGCCGAGATCGAGCTGGTGCCGGCCTTCAGCCGGGAGCTCAAGCTGCGCCGCGCCATCGACCACCTGGGCGACGAGTTCGACTTTACCCTCGTGGACTGCCCGCCATCGCTCGGGCTGCTGACGGTCAACGGCCTGGCTGCCGCCGGTGAGGTGCTGGTGCCGATTCAGTGCGAGTACTACGCCCTGGAGGGCCTCGGCCAGCTCCTGCGCAACATCAAACTGGTGCAGAGCAACCTCAACCCGCGCCTCGAGCTCAGCACCATCGTCCTCACCATGTACGACGCCCGGACCAAACTGGCCGATCAGGTGGCCACCGAGGTGCGGTCCCACTTCGGGGCGCGGGTCTGCCGCACGATCGTCCCGAGAACAGTCCGGCTGTCGGAGGCACCCTCCTTCGGCCAGCCGATCATCGTTTTCGACCCCGCCTCCCGGGGGGCCATCGCCTACCGGGAGTTGGCCAAGGAGGTGAGCGGTGGCGCGCCGCGGCGGGCTGGGTAGGGGCCTGGGGGCCCTCATCCCGCCCGGAACGACGGAGGGGGAGGTGACCGGCCTCCAGGAACTGCCAGTTTCTTCCATCTCAGCCAATCGGCGGCAACCCCGGACGGCGTTCGACGAGGAGGCCCTGGCTGCCCTCACCGCGTCCGTGCGGGAGCTCGGCATCCTGCAGCCGGTGCTGGTGCGGGCCACCGGTCCCGGGACCTACGAGCTGGTGGCCGGTGAGCGGCGCTGGCGGGCCGCCAAGCGGGCCGGCATGCAGGTCATCCCTGCGCTGGTGCGGACCACCGACGACGCCTCGTCGCTGGAGCAGGCCCTGGTGGAGAACGTCCAGCGCGAGGACCTGAACCCCCTCGACGAGGCGGCCGCCTACCAGCAGCTCATCGAGGACTTCCACTTGACCCATGACGAGGTGGCGGCCCGGATGGGCAAGAGCCGGGCCACCATCACCAACACCCTCCGCCTGTTCCAGCTCCCGCCCACCGTGCAGCGCATGGTGGCCGAGGGCAAGCTCAGCGCCGGCCACGCCCGTGGCCTGCTCAGCTCACCGGACCGGGCCTTTCAGGAGTCCCTTGCCCGCCGGGCGGTGGCCGAAGGTCTCTCGGTGCGGGCGGTCGAGGATGCGGCCCGCCGCCACGGCCGGGACGAGGGGCCCACCCCCCCGGCCGCCCCGTCCCCGGGGTCGGGCCGGCTGCGGCCGCCAGGGCTGCTGGAGCTGGAGGAGCTGCTCTCCGACCACCTGGAGACCCGGGTCAAGGTCTCCATGGGCGTCGGCCGGGGCCGGGTGACCATCGACTTCGCCGATCTCGAGGACCTCGAGCGCATCTACCGGACCATGACCAGCCCGCCGACCGATCCCGGCCGCACCTCCCCGTCAGTCGGCGGCCTCTGATCCTCGCCGGCACCGATCGCCGCCGGCGCGGCGTGCGAGGCACTGGCCCGAGTTGTCCACAGGTTGTTCGTCCGATGTGGACAGATCGGGCAGTGCGGACCTACAGGAACTCTTGCAGCTCCTGGAGGAGCTGGCCCTTGCCTTTGGCGCCGACCATGCGCTTCTTGGCCACGCCGTCCTTGAACACCAGCATGGTCGGGATGCTCATGACCTCGAACCGGCGGGCGGTCTGGGGCGCGTCGTCCACGTTGAGCTTGGCCACCCGCAGGGTGTCGGGGTGGTCGGCGGCGATCGACTCCAGGATCGGCGCCACCATGCGGCACGGCCCGCACCACGGGGCCCAGAAATCCACGATCAGAGGGACCTCCGAGGAGCCCACCACCTCGTCGAACGTCTGATCGGTCAGCTCCGGAACATCCACATGGTCCATCAGGCCTGCGCCTCCTTGCCGGGGAGTGTGCTCTCCCCGCTGCTAGAACGCTCTCCCCAACCGGAGCATTCCACTCCTCGCCCGGCGTCGGGTGCCCCCGGGCGACGGCCTCCGACGACGTCTACCAGTCCGTCGTGGTGGGCTCGATCTCGTGCTCGTGGGGATGGCCCTCCAGCCACCGCTCGGCGTCGATGGCCGCCATGCACCCGGACCCGGCGGCGGTGACGGCCTGGCGGTAGACGTGGTCCTGGACGTCACCGCAGGCGAAGACGCCGTCCACGTTGGTCTTGGCCCCGTCGGACGTGCGCAGGTACCCGGCCTCGTCCATGTCCAACTGACCGGCGAACACCGACGTGTTGGGGACGTGGCCGATGGCCACGAACAGCCCGGAGATGCCCAGGGTGGACTCGTCGCCCGTCTTCACGTTCCGGACCCGCAGCCCCTCCAGGCGGCCCTCGCCCACCAGGGCCACGGGCAGGGTGTCCCAGAGGAACTCGATCTTGTCGTTCTTCTGGGCCCGCTCCTGCATGATCTTGGACGCCCGCAGCGTGTCCCGGCGGTGGACGATGGTGACCTTCTCGGCGAACCGGGTGAGGAAGAGGGCCTCCTCCATGGCCGAGTCGCCGCCGCCGATCACGGCTATGGGATGGCCGGAGAAGAAGAAGCCGTCGCAGGTGGCGCAGGTGGAGAGGCCCCGCCCCATCAGCTCCCGCTCCCGGTCCAGCCCGAGCATCTTCGAGCGGGCACCGGTGGACACGATCACCGTGCGGGCCCGGTACTCCTCGTCGCCCGCCCAGACGCGGAACGGGCGGGTCGAGAAGTCCACCCGGGTGGCCTTCACGGTGAGGAACTCGGCACCGAAGCGGGCGGCCTGGGCTCGGAAGTTGGCCATGAGCTCCGGCCCCTGGATGCCGTCCACGAAGCCGGGGAAGTTCTCCACCTCGGTCGTGAGCATGAGCTGGCCTCCGGGCTGGTCGGTGGTGGACGACGGCTCGCCCTCCAGGACCAGCGGGCGAAGGTTGGCCCGGGCGGTGTAGATGGCGGCGGTGAGCCCGGCCGGGCCCGACCCGATGATCAGCACGTCGCGGACGTCAGACACGAACCCTCCGGTCAGCAGGTGGCGCAGTCCCGGTCAGCGCGAGGCGGGTCGGGGCGACTTCTTGGACCAGAGGAACGCTCCGGCCAGCGTGAATATTGCCCCGAGCAGCAGGTACGGGCCCCACACGGGGCCGGGGATGAGCTCGTCGAGGGCGCGGACCAGGGCGATGACGCCCAGGACGCCGGCGACGGCGCCCAGCATGGCGGCCAGCAGGCCGAAGACCACGACCCTGGCGATGCGGACCAGGCGGTCGGTGGTGTTGACCCGGACCTTGGCCACCAGGGCGTCCACCCTGTCCAGGGCCTGCACCGCCCACTCGGGGGGCGGCGCCGGCGCGGCGGCGGCCGGCGTGGTGTCCCTGGGCGCGGACCCGCTGGCGTGGGCCTTGCGCGGCATGGCCGGCAGCCTACCCTTGCGATGTGCGTCGAACCCTCGGCATCGTCGCCGGGGCGGGGGTGGCGGCCGCCGGGGCGGTGATCCTGGGCGAGTACCCGCTCAGCGGCCTCCTGGGGTTCGGATCGGGCCTGTTGCTGGGGCTGTTCGTGGCCGAGGCGATCGTGATGGTGGGACGGGAGCGGGATGCGGTCGCCGCCGCCGCCGCCGCCGTCCTGGCGGCCGCGGGGCTGGTGTGGACGGCGTGGATCTCCGCGGGCCACGAGCTGGGACGGCTGCCGGCCTCGGGGTGGGCGGCAGTGGCCCTCGGTGTGGTGGCGGCCGGCGTCAGGGCAGGGTCGCCTCGAGGAGGGCGGCACAGCCCGTCTGTGCCATCGCCTCCAGGGTGACCGGCCCGGCCGGGACGGTCGGCGCGAAGCCGAGGATGACGGCCGGCGTCCCTGCCACCGTCGCCGTTGCCATGTAGACGACGTCGCCCAGGTCATGGTGGCGGGCCCGGGCTTCGATCTCACAGGGGCGGGTGCCGACGATGGCCGGCGTCGGGACCGCGCCGCTCGACGCCGGGGCGGCGGGAGCCGACGCCGCGTCGGCCGCGGTTGCGGCCCGGGCTGCCGCCCCCGCCCTGCTGGCCAGCGCCGCCGCGTCAGGGACGGCGCCCAGGTCGCCGGCCACAGTGGCGCCGTCGGGGCCCGCCGCCGGGGCCGCCGGGGCCGCCGTGCGGCTCTGGCCGGGTGCGTCGCGAGACGCGCTGAAGGTCGCTCCGCCCCCGCCCGTGCGGGCGACCACGCCAGCCACCCCGACGGCCACCACCAGCACAGCGGCCGCCGCCGCCGCTGCCAGCCACCGCCGGCGCCGGTCGGCGGCGTTCCGTGGCCCGCCTGCGGGGCCGGGCCGAGCCGAGGGCGCGGCCCGGCCGCCGTGGGGCTCGTCCAGAGGTCGCCCCCCGGGTGGCCGACGCTGGCGGTCGAGAGTGGCCGCCGCAGAGGTGCCGATGCCGGGCGACCCCCGGCCGGCGCCGCTCTCCTCGGTAGGAGGACCCTCGGCCGTCCGACCGTCGGTGGCGACGGCCGCCAGGGCGACGGCCACCGGATCCACGGCCGGTGGGGGGGCCGCGGGAACGTCGGCCACCGCCGCGCTGAGGGCGGCCAGCTGGCGCAGGCGGGCGGCGCAGTCCGGGCAGGCGGCCACGTGGACGGCCCACTCAGGTGCCTCGCCGTCGTGGTGGGCACTGAGAGCCGAGAGGTCGGGGTGGTCCATGCTCACGGCCTTGGACGCCCGGGGGCGGGCTCGGGGTTCCCCGACAGCAGGGGGAGGAGGGCGGCCCGTCCCCGGGCGATGCGGGACCGGACGGTGCCCGGCGGCACGCCCAGCACGTCGGCGATCTCGGCATAGGACAGCTGGCAGAGGTCCCGCAGCACCACCGCGGCACGGAACTCGGGGGCCAGGGTGGCCAGGGCCGCCTCCACGTCGAGGCGGTCGACCACGTCGGGCCCGGGGTCGCCGCCCGCCGCCCCGGCCACGGACCGTCCGGCCACAGACCGTCCTGCCGCAGGGCCGCCCGCCACCGCGCCGCCCGCGACCAGGCCGCCCGCGGCGCCGGCATCCCCGTCGTGCGCGCCGCCGATCGCCTCCAGGCCCGGGAGAGGCCGCCGACGGCGGCGCCGCAGCTCGTCCAGGCAGGCGTTGGTGGCCACCCGGTAGGCCCAGGTCGAGAACGTCGAACGCCCGTCGAAGCGGGCCAGGCCGCGGGCCACGGCCACCAGCGCCTCCTGGCACGCGTCGTCGGCGTCGGTCGGGTTGCCGGTCAGGCGCAGGCAGAGGGCCCGCAGCCGAGGGTGGTGGCGGCGGAGGAGGGCGTCGAGGGCGGCGCCGTCACCGGCCGTGGCCCGGGCCACCAGCTCGGCGTCGGGCTGGTGGTCGGCGCCGGTCATGACGTGACGGCCACCTCGGCGATGCTGACCGACGTGGCATCACCGAGGTCGGTGATCCACACCAGCACCACCGATCCCTGGTGGCCCTGGAGGTCGAAGCTGGTGTTGCCGTCGATGCCCGTCTTGGAGGCCACCGCCGTGCCCCAGTCACCGGGCGGGGCCGTCGACGCCGCGCTGTCGGCCACGTACACCGAGGCGCCCCACCCGTGGCTCGACGAGGTGACGTCCAGGGACGACAGCTTGTGGGGCCCGTCCAGCGTGAGCACGAACCCCACGCCCGGCTTGATGCCGCCGAACTGGCGGCTGCCGTACTGCTCGGTGTTCCACGCGGTGGCGGGGTCCCCGTCGATGAGGTTGCCGACCAGCTCGCTGTGCTCCTGACCGTCCCCCGGTGGGGGATCGAAGGCGGTCGCCGACACCACCTTTACGGGTGCCGCCTTCGACCCTCCCGAGGCGGAGGGGTTGTGGAGCAGGCGCTGGCCGGTGTCGGACCGGGCGAAGAGGACCCCCACGATGCCCAGGGTGACGGCCAGCACGACGATGGCCACCACCGGCAGGAGCCACGACCGCTCGCTCTGGGCGAACGTCTGGGCCACACCGCCGGACGGGGTGTCGTCCCGGCGGGCGAGGGGCACCGCGTCATCGGGGCGGAGGTCCACCGAGAGCAGTGCGGTGTGCAGCTCGCCGGCCGTCGGGTAGCGGGCGGCGGGGTCCTTGGCCATGGCCCGCATGACGACCGCCTCCAGGCCCCGGGGGATGCCGGCCCGCAGCTGGCGGGGCGAGCGCGGTGTGGCGGTGGCGTGCTGGACGGCCACGGCCACGTCGGTGTCGCCGGTGAACGGGGCCCGCCCGCACAGCATCTCGTACAGCACGACACCGAGGGCGTAGACGTCGGACCGCCCGTCGACGGGGTTACCGTTGACCTGCTCGGGCGACAGGTACTTGGCCGTCCCCACGATGGCCCCGCTCTGGGTGAGATCGGTGGCGCCCAGGTCGGCCCCGGCGTCCTCCTCGGCCGCCTCGATGGCCGCCTTGGCGATGCCGAAGTCGGCCACCTTCACCCGGTCGTCGTCGGTCAGGAGGATGTTGGCGGGCTTCACGTCCCGGTGGATCACGCCGGCCCGGTGGGCGTAGTCCAGGGCGTCGGCCACCTGGGTGGCGAGGTGGACGGCCCGTCCCGGCGGGAGCGCACCCAGCTCGGAGAGGACCTGGCGCAGGGTCCGCCCGTCGACCAGCTCCATCACGATCCACGCCACCCCGTCGTCGACGCCGGTGTCGTAGGTGGCCACCACGTTGGGATGGGCCAGGCGGGCGGCGGCGATGGCCTCCCGGCGGAAGCGGGCGAGGAAGGACTCGTCGGCGGCCAGGTGGGCGTGCAGCACCTTCACCGCCACCCGGCGGCCCAAGATGTCGTCCTGGGCCTCCCACACCTCGGCCATGCCACCGCTGGCGATGCTGCGCATCAGCCGGTAGCGCCCGCCCAGGACGCCTTCGGCGCTGACCGACCGGGTCATGGAAGCGAGGGTACCGGGCCGCACGATCGAGGC
>JBHELO010000115.1:0-4992 GCA_046263055.1 Acidimicrobiales bacterium
GGGCACCCGTCGCCTGCACAAGCGCCCGGGCGTGGAGCACGTCCGGGCCTGCGCCCCCTGGTTGGAAGCGGAGCTGGCGGTGGTCCGGCCCCAGGTGGTGGTGGGTCTGGGCGCCACCGCCGCCCAGGCCCTCCTCGGGCGGGGCTTCAAGGTCACCCGCCAGCGGGGCCAGTTCTTCGAGTCCGACGCCGGCCACCTTCTGACCGCCACCGTGCACCCGTCGTCCATCCTCCGCGCCCCCGACCAGGCCGCCCGCCGCCAGCAACTGGCCGCCTTCGTGGCCGACCTGGCGGCGGTGGCGAGCCGCCTCGCCCCATAGGCCGCCCCCGCCGCTCGTCCGCCTGTCGGCGCGTCCCCCCCTCGTGCCCGGCCGCTAGGCCGCCGCCTCCGCTCGTCCGCCCGGCCGCCGCTCGTTCACCCGGCCGCTCGCCGCCGTCGTCCGCCTCCGCTCGTCCACCCGGCCGCTCGCCGTCCCCCCGTCCCGGGAGGGCGGCTCAGGCGGCGCTCACGTGGGTGCCGCCGGCGGTGGTGCACGGCGGGTTGGCGGTGCCGTACCGGTTGCCGTACCAGACGTCGGCGTCGCAGTTGGGGTTGCCGTCGTTCAGGTCGAAGGCGGGGCCGAAGGCGGCCGACGGGATGGTGGACAGCGCCACATTGGCGGTGGCGGTGTTGAAGGTGATCTGGTTTGACGTCGACCCCGGCGTGGCCCCCAGAGGCCCGCGGATGGCGATGCCGTTGTCGGCGTTGCCGGTCACGATGTTGTTCGAGATCCGGTTCTGGTTGGCCAGGTTGAACGAGATGATCCCGCTGCCCCGGCGGGCGGCGGTGCGGAAGAACCCGTTGTGGGTGACGGTGTTCCCGGTGATGGTGTTGCGGCCCGACCCCCGGAACAGCGAGATACCGTCCAGGCCGGAGTTGGACACCAGGTTGTCGGTGACGAAGTTGCCGACGCTGCTGTTCTCCAGGCGGATGCCGTCGTTGTCCGTGTCGGTCGGGATGCCGTCACGGCTGGCGGTGTTGTCGGCGACGAAGTTGCCCTCTATGACGTTGCCCGTCGACGTGCCCGACGTGGCCCGGGGGTGGTCGGAGTCCACCAGCGAGTAGATGCCGATCCCGGAGAAGCCACCGTTGCGCCGGACGGTGTTGGAGACGACCCGGTTGCCGACCGTGGACTCCAGGGCGATGCCGTCGCCGTAGGCGGACTGCCCCGACCGACCCACGTTGTCCTCGACCGTCAGGCCGGTGACGACGTTGCTCCCCCCGCCCTCGATGACCACGCCGCCGTCGAAGGCGCTCACCGCGCCGTTCCTGACGGTGACGCCCGTGCGGTTGAGGAGGTAGATGCCGGCACCGTCGCCCGGCTGGGGCGTCCCGAAGACCCGGTGGCCGCCCAGGTCCAGGGTCACGCCGTCGGCGGCGACGGTGATCCCGCCGTGGGGGCAGGGGCCGATGTCCGACGTCAGGGTGGTGCTGGTGGAGACGGTCATGGCGCACCCGGGCGGATCGGCGGCCGCCGGCGCAGCGGTGACGGCAACGGTGGCCACCGCCGACAGCAGGGGAAGGGCCAGTAGGGCGGACCAGCGCAGGATTCGGCTCATGGCCTTCACCCTACGGCCTGGGATTCGCCCCCGTCCTGGAGGTGGTATTCCACATCTAGATGTCGCCCGCATAGAAGGAGAGCTCCGGCGGAGCATCCACCTGACGCAGACGCACATCCCCAATTCGAGCACCGGGCGCGGCGTCGGCCTACATGGTGAGTCGGGGCCTGGCCAAGGCCGGGAGCCGGGACACCACCGACCTGTCGTGACGCTCCTGCCCGTCGCGTCGCCCACCCGCGGGTAGGCGACGCCACGGGCAGCCACGGGCCCTACGGGGCCCTGTAGACCTCGGCGCCGCCGGCGACGAACTGCACCGCCTTCTCCTCCATGCCCACGGCCAGGGCCGCCTCGTCGGTCGTGCCGTGGGCCCGGGCGTACTCACGGACGTCCTGGCTGATGCGCATGGAGCAGAACTTGGGCCCGCACATGGAGCAGAAGTGGGCGGTCTTGGCCGGCTCGGCGGGAAGCGTCTCGTCGTGGTAGGCCCGGGCCGTATCCGGGTCGAGCGACAGCTCGAACTGGTCCTGCCAGCGGAACTCGAAGCGGGCGGTGGACAGGGCGTCGTCCCAGGCCCGGGCGGTGGGGTGGCCCTTGGCCAGGTCGGCGGCGTGCGCGGCGATCTTGTAGGCGATGACCCCCTCCTTCACGTCCTGGCGGTCGGGCAGGCCGAGGTGTTCCTTGGGGGTGACGTAGCAGAGCATGGCGGTGCCGTACCAGCCGATCATGGCTGCCCCGATGGCCGACGTGATGTGGTCGTAGCCGGGGGCCACGTCGGTGGTGAGCGGGCCCAGGGTGTAGAAGGGCGCCTCGTGGCACAGCTCCAGCTGGAGCTCCATGTTCTCCCGGATCTTGTGCATGGGCACGTGGCCGGGGCCCTCGATCATGACCTGCACGTCGTGGTCCCACGCCACCTTGGTGAGCTCGCCGAGGGTGGCCAGCTCGGCCAGCTGGGCCTCGTCGTTGGCGTCGGCCACCGAGCCGGGGCGCAGGCCGTCGCCCAGCGAGAAGGCCACGTCGTAGGCGGCCAGCAGCTCGCACAGCTCGTCGAAGTGCTCGTAAAGGAAGTTCTCCCGGTGGTGGGCCAGGCACCAGGCGGCCATGATCGACCCGCCCCGGCTGACGATGCCGGTGACCCGGGTGGCGGTGAGGGGCACGTAGGCCAGGCGGACGCCGGCGTGGACGGTGACGTAGTCCACCCCCTGCTCGGCCTGCTCGACGATCGTGTCTCGGTACACCTCCCACGACAGCTCCTCGGCCTTGCCGTCCACCTTCTCCAGGGCCTGGTAGATGGGCACCGTCCCGATGGGCACCGGCGAGTTGCGCACGATCCACTCCCGGGTGGTGTGGATGTCGGCGCCGGTGGACAGGTCCATGACCGTGTCGGCCCCCCAGCGGGTGGCCCAGGTGAGCTTCTCCACCTCCTCCTCCACCGACGACGTGACCGCCGAGTTGCCGATGTTGGCGTTGATCTTCACCAGGAACTGCCGCCCGATGGCCATCGGCTCGGACTCGGGGTGGTTGACGTTGGCGGGGATGATGGCCCGGCCCCGGGCCACCTCGGAGCGGACCAGCTCGGCGTCCACACCCTCCCGGAGGGCCACGAACTCCATCTCCGGGGTGACCTCGCCCCGGCGGGCGTAGCGCAGCTGGGTCACCGCCCGGCCCGGCTTGGCGCGCCGCGGGCGACGGGGGGCAGCGGGGGCGAAGGCCGGCGGCGCACCGCCGCCGGCCGTAGCGGCAGCGGCCGGCGACCGGCGCACGGCGGCCCGGCCGTCGTCGCGCCGCGTGGTGGTGCGGCCCTCGTACTCCTCCACGTCGGCCCGACCGAGGATCCAGCCCTCGCGCAAAGGGGCGAGCCCGGCGGCGGGATCTGAGCCCGGTCCGCTTGTGTCGTACAGCCGCACCGGCGGGTTGGCCACCGGCCCGGCCGCCGACGGCGACGGGTCGAGCACCACCTCGGTGAACGGAACCCGCACCCCCCCCGGCCCCTCGACGTACACCTTGCGCCGTCGCGCCATGGCTTCCACTCCCTCCGCGGGCATTATCCCGTTCAGGTCAACGGTCGGCGACGTTCGCCCTCTCAGCCCGGCGGTCCGAGCTCCCGTGACGGCAAGCTTCGCACACGCCTGGCGGCCCTACGCTCGGGCCATGGAGGGCTTCGCCTTCTCGTGCGCGGTCGTGGTGGCCGTGGTCTTCGTGCGGGCAGGGGTGGCCAAGGCGGTTCGGCCACAGGAGACGGCGGTCGGCTTCTCGGCGTTGGGCGTCCCCGCCGCCCCGGCCGTGGCCCGGGCCGTTCCCGCCGCCGAGCTGGCCCTGGCCGCCGCGCTGCTGGCCGCGCCCCGGGCCGGCGCCGTCGCCGCCCTCCTGCTCCTCGTCGTCTTCAGCGCCTTCCTCGCCCGGGCCGTGGCCGCCGGTTCGACGGCGCCGTGCAACTGCTTCGGCCAGGCCCGGGCCGGGCCCGTCTCGGGGCTGGACGTGGCCCGCAACGGGCTCTTGGCCCTGTTGGCGGTGGCTGCCCTGGCCACGTCCCGGCCGGTGGTCCCGTCCGTGGTCGACGTCGTGGGGGTGGTCGCTCTCACCGCCGCCGGTGTCGTCGCCCTGCGCCTCGCCCGCCGCCGCTCCCCGTCGACCTGACACCCGTTCTCCGGCGCGCTGACCGCGGCCAGAGCGGTCAGCGCGCCGAGGAACGACGGCGGCTCATCCCGTGTTGCGCATCCCGTTGGCGATGCCGTTGACGGTGAGTAGGAGCGCCCGCCACAAGAGGGGATCGTGCTCGGTGGTGGCCCTCACCCGGGCCAGGAGGGACACCTGCACGTAGTTGATGGGGTCCAGGTAGCCGTTGCGCACGTCCAGGGTGCGGCGCAGCGACGGGTAGCGGTCGAGCAGGCGACGGTCGCCGGTCAGGGCCAGGACCTGCTCCACGCTGCGCCGGTGCTCGTCGGCCACCACGTCGAACAGGTAGTGCAGGGACGGGTCCACCAGCCGCTCGACGTAGCGCCGGGCGATGTCCAGGTCGGTCTTGAACAGCACCATCTCCACGTTGGACACGAACGTCCGGAAGAAGTGCCACTGCTCGAACATGTCGGCCAGCTCGTCCGAGCAGCCGGCGGCCCGGGCCGCCTCCAGACCACTGCCGACGCCGAACCAGCCGGGCACGATCTGGCGGGACTGGGTCCAGCCGAACACCCACGGGATGGCCCGCAGGTCACCGAGGCCGGAGGCGTGCTGGCCGGGGCGGCGGGTGGGCCGGGAGCCGATGTTGAGGTTGGCCAGCTCCTCCACGGGCGTGGCCGACTGGAAGTAGGCCACCAGCCCGGGGTCGTCCACCAGCCGCCGGTAGGCGTGATGGGCGGCGTCGGACACCTTGACCATCACCGAGTCCCACTCGGCGATC
>JBHELO010000116.1:0-11987 GCA_046263055.1 Acidimicrobiales bacterium
CCGAACCAGCCGCCGCCGTAGAAAGGGCCGCCGTAGCCCACGTACACCGGCATGCCCTCGTGGTCGAGGCCGAGCGCGGGCTCCTGGCGCCGGCCCGGCTGGGCCAGGTCGGACGGCGGCGGTGGGGGCTGGCGGCCCTCCACGACCGCCCGGGCCCGGGTCATGGCGTAGCGGCCCTCGGCCACCACCCGCTCCACCCGGACGAGGTCGATCCGACCGTCGGCCTGCTCGAGGGCGGCCTCGGCCACCTTGTAGCGCGCCACACCGGCGTCGTAGTCGGCGCGCGCCTCGGGGTGGAGCGTGACCTGGGGTTCGAGGGCCATCACGTCGTCGGCCAACACCGAGACCTCGGCCCGCAGAACGCTGCGGTCCTTCGCCTCCTGGGCCCGGGCCTCGGCCTCGAGCCGCCGCCGCCGCCCCCGTTGGCCGAACCACAGGGCCAGGCCGCCGGCCACGAGGAGGAGGACCAGCACCACCTGACCGGCGCCCCAGCCCTTGGCGCCCCCGGTTGCCGGGACGGCGGGTGCCGGCTGGGTCCTGGCACCGCCGCCGGCCGAGGAGGGCGATACCCGGTCCACGAAGTCGGTGAGCACGGCCTCGGTGCCGTTGGCCGACTCCTGCTGGAAGGCGGCGGTGGCGGCGGCACCGGCCCGCCCGGGGGCTAGATCGGTGCTGCCGCCCCGGAAGCTGCTGCCGGCGACCACGCCGTAGGTACCGGCCAGATGCACGCGGGAGGCCAGGGCCGCAGGGACCTGGGCGGCGTCCCCGCCAGCCTCGGTGGTGGCTGTGGGCGGGAGGATGGCCAGGAACACGGCCGCGCCTCGGCTCCGGATCAGCGACCGCAGCCGGTCGGCCGCCCCCCCGTCGACGGCCCGCGGCGCCCCGGCGTCGACGTAGACCGGGTCGGCCCGCAGCGAGGCGGCGGCACGGTCGAGCACGGGCGTGGCCGCCTGCCCGGACGCCGGCGCCGCGGCCAGCGCCCACAGGAGCGCGACCAGCACTGGGAGGCGGAGCCGGCGCATGGCCCCGCTGTACCCGGCAAGGGGCCCGGCCACGCCCCCGGGGCGGCGACATCGTGCCGTTGGGAGCCGGCCCCGAGCCCGCCCGTATCGTGGCCGCCCTCATCGAGGGGTGGCGGAGCGGCGGCCCGGGCGGGCGACGGCGGGCGGGCGACGGCGGGCGGTGCTTGCCATGGCGTCGCCGCCTCGTTATGGTCCGCCGACGCAGTCGGATGCACCCGGGCGGGGGTGCTCAGGAGCGGGATTGGAGTGCGAGCGATGGCCTGGTCACTCCGGCGGGTTGTGTTGGGTGGTGCCGCGTGCGTGGCAGTGCTGGCGTCGGCCGCCGGGGCGTGGGCGTGTGTGGGGGTGGTGTCGCTCACCTCCAGCCCGGCCACGGTGCAGCCCGGGGCGACGCTCACCGTCACGGGCCGCGAGTTCGCCCAGTCGGTACCGGTGGTCATCCACCTCGACTCACCGACCGGGCCGGTGCTCACGACCGTCCCCGGGCCGTCTTCCACGATGACCAGCAAGTTCACCGCCACCGTCACGGTGCCGCCCGACATCTCCAACGGCCAGCACGTCCTCGTCGCCACCCAGGACTACCACGACATGAACTCCGGCTCCCCGGCCCGGTCGGTGTTCTCCGTGGGCACCGCGGCGGCCCCCGCGGCCTCCTCGGGAGCGTCCCGCCCGGCGGCGTTGGCCGCCAGGTCGGGGCCGAGCGCGATAGCCCTGGTCGTCGTCGCCCTGGTGGTGGCCGCCGCCGGCCTGGCGGTGGCCGCCCTGTGGTCCGTCGTCGGCGCCCGCCGGGCTTCGCCCTCCGGCGCCACGGCCTCGTCCTAGCCACCGTCGCACAGCGGGAGTGTTCATGAGGCATGCCAAGATCGGCGGCGTCCTGGTCGTGGCGTCGATGGCGGGGCTGCTCGCCGCCGCTCCGTGGCCGGCGGCGGCCGAGCAGCCGTCGTTCCGCCAGGCGACGTTCGCCAGCCAGGCGGCCCGGGTCACCCGGCTGACGGCGGCCGTCCAGATGACCAAGGACCAGCCCGCCCCGGTGCGGGCCTTCGGGGGGCCCACGTCCATGCTGGTGGACCCGGCCAACCCCCGGGTGATCGTGGCCGCCACCGCCGACCTGCGGACCAAGGAGTGCCACCTCGTGCGGTCGACGAACGCCGGGCGCACATGGCACTTCTCCAAGGCTCTGCCGGCACCGGCGTCCTACCAGTACTGCATGGACAACAGCGCGGGCCTGGCGTCGAGCGTCATCGCGTGGGGCCGTAACCACACGCTGTACTACGCGGCCCAGGCGTTCGGCGACAACGAGGGCGGCTTCAGCGTCGGGCACGTGAGCGAGTTCCTGGCCCGGTCCACGGATCTCGGCGACCACTGGACGTCCACGCTGGTGGAGAACAACCGGGGCACGCCGGAGCCGGCGGCCGCCGACTACGGGGCGTCCCTGGCGGTGGACACGTCGGGGCCGACCGACGTGGTCTACGTCGGGTACAACCAGCACTTTCCCGCCGCCCCGAAGGACTCGCCGCTCAACAACGGCCCGGTGGTGGTGGCCGTCTCCACCGACGCGGGGAGGACGTTCGCCCCCGCCGTCGACCTGAGCGGGTTCTCCCACCTGAGCCAGGACATCGGCGGCACCGCGTACCCGTTGATCATGGAGGGCAACTTCGGGGCCCCGCTGCTGTTCGCTCACGACGGCGTGGTCCTGGCCGTGTCCGGTGCCCAGCCGCCCTTCGACAAGCACCCGGGGACCAGCAACTTCGGGGCCGACTACACCTACCCCATGCCCCAGCTCGTCGCCCGATCGACCGACCGGGGGAAGACCTGGTCGGTGTCGGCCATGGGGCCGCCCGTCTTCAACGGCTCCGGCAGCCAGACCGGCCTGGGGTGGACGCCGAAGGGCGGCCCCAGGGGCACCTACGTGGCCGCCTACCAGGCGACGCCGGCGGGCAGCGCCAGCTCCGGTCCCGCTCAGATCGTCGTTCAGCGGTCCACCGACGGGGGCCAGGCGTGGACCGACCCGGTGGCGGTGGACGACGACGACCCGGGTCAGCAGTGGACCAGCTTCTACCCGCAGCTGTCGGTGGCGCCCAACGGGCGCATCGACGCCGTCTGGCAGGACGACCGCGATCAGAGCGACTACCACTTCAACGTCCGGTACAGCTACTCGAACGACGGCGGCGCCACCTGGTCCCACAACGTGGTGGTCACCGACCGGCCGGTGGACTTCAACCTGGGCGTGAGCTTCAACTCCGACCTCCGCCAGCCTCCGGGCGTGGCGTCGGCCAGCCAGTACGCGGTCGTCGGGTGGGCCGACACCCGGCTGGGCTCCGACCTGACCCAGACCCAGGACGACTTCGGTGCTGCGGTCCAGTTCTCGCCGCTGCCGGCCACCAGGAACACCGCGTTGCCGGTGTTGGCCGCCGTGTTCGCCGGCCTGGTGATCGCCGGGGCCGTCCTGGTGGTGGTGCTGCTCCTCCGCCGCCGCCGGGCGGGGGCCGCCGCACCTGCGCCTGCGGCCCCTGGCTGAGCCCCGCGATGTTCCCTCCTCGCGCAATTGGCCCGTAGAGGGACCTGTTGCGCGGGCGAGGGGCGGCCGTCAGTCGCCCGGCACCTTCTCCCGGCGGACGTCCCGGGGGTCGATGTCGTCGCGCAGGCCCTTGAACGAGGGGTGGCGGAGGTGGCCGTCGCCCGTCCACTCGCCGAACTCGACCTCGGCCACCAACGCCGGTTCCACGAAGACCATGCGCCCCCCGAGGCGGGGCGCGTCGGCGAAGGGGCTGGAGTCACAGCGCAGGGCGGCGAGGGCGGCGGTGAGCTCGGTCAGGCGGGCCTCGGTGAAGCCGGTACCCACGTTGCCGGCGTACCGCAAGGCCCCGTCACTGTCGTAGTAGCCGACCATGAGGGAACCGAACCGCTCCGAGCGGGCCCCCTCGCCCACCAGCCACCCGCCCACCACGAAGTCCTGGCGGTGATGGTTCTTGAGCTTGAGCCAGCAGCGGGAGCGCTTTCCGGGCTCGTAGGGGCTGTCGAGGCGCTTGGCCACCACGCCCTCCAGGCCCGACGCCGCGCTGGCGGCCAGCACGGACGCCCCGTCGCCGGCGTGGGACGGCGGTACCTGAAACGACGGCCCGGCCAGGGCGAGGCCGTCGAGGAGGCACCGCCGCTCCGAGTAGGGCAGGTCGGCGGTGGGCGTGCCGTCGAGCTCGAGCAGGTCGAAGCCCAGCCACACCACCGGCACGGTGGCCCGGCGGCGGCTGACCTCGACGGCCGACGCAACGTGCATGCGCTGCTGGAGGAGGCCGAAGTTGGGGCGGCCGCGATCGTCGAGAGCCACCACCTCGCCGTCGAGCACGGCCGACCGCCCGCCCAGGGCCTGGCCCACCGCCGCCACCTCGGGGTAGCGCTCGGTCACGTCGTTCTGCCGCCGCCCCTGCACGAACACCTCGCCGCCGTCCACGAACACGACGGCCCGCACGCCGTCCCACTTGTACTCGTAGGCCCACCGGTCGTCGTCGGGCGGGAGCCGGTCGGACGAGGTGGCCAGCATCGGCGCCACCCAGGCCGGCGGCTTCACGGGGCGACGACGACCAGGCGCTCCTCGGTCATCGACCGCACCGCCCAGGCCGGGCCCTCCTTGGTGTTGCCGCTCTCCCGCACCCCGCCGTAGGGCATCTGGTCGGCTCGCCAGGTGGGGACCTCGTTGACCAGGACGGTCCCGAAGTGGAGCTGGCGGGCGGCCCGCAGGGCGGTGTCGAGACGGGCGGTGAAGATGCCGGCCTGCAGGCCGTAGCGGGTGTCGTCGGCCAGGCGGAGGGCCTCGTCCACGTCGGCCACCGTCTGGATGGCCACCACCGGCCCGAACACCTCGTCGCGGCACACCCGCATGTCGGGCGTGACGTCGGCCAGCACCGTGGGCTGGAGCACGCCGTCGACCACCTCGCCGCCGGCCAGCACCCGGGCGCCGGCGCCCACCGCCTCGTCGACCCACGCCTTCACCCGGTCGCGGTCGTCGCGGGTGATTAGGGCGGACACGTCGGTGTCCTCGTCCAGGGGGTCGCCCACCCGCAGCTCGGCCACCAGCTTGGCCAGGGTGGACGAGAACTCGTCGGCCACCGACGTGTGCACGAACGCCCGTTGGGTGGACACGCACGACTGGCCGGCGTGGCTGAAGCCGGCCACCGAGACGGTGCGGGCAGCCCGGTCCCAGTCGCCGTCGGCGTCCACGATGACCGGCGAGCTGTTGCCCAGCTCCAGGGCCACGGTGGTGCGCGACGCCCGCTCGGCGATCTTCCAGCCCACCTCCCCCGAGCCGGTGAAGCTCAGGTGGGCGACGCCGGGATGGTCCACGAGGGCGTTGCCGATCCTGCCACCGCTGCCGGTGGCCACGTTGAGGTGGCCGGCGGGCAGGCCGCACTCGTCGAGCAGCAGCTCGGCCAGGGCCAGCGCCGACAGCGGGGTCTGGCTGGCGGGCTTGAGCACCACCGGGCACCCGGCGGCGATGGCGGGCGCCACCTTGTGGGCCACCAGGTTGAGGGGGAAGTTGAACGGGGAGATGGCGCCGACCACGCCCACCGGCACCCGCAGGGTGAAGGCCAGGCGGCCTTCGCCGACCTGGGCGGCGTCGAGGGGCACCATCTCGCCGGCCAGGGTGCGGGCCGCCACCGCCGCGAAGGTGAAGGTGGACACCGCCCGGCGGGCCTCGGTGCGGGCCGTCTTGATCGGCTTGGCCGCCTCCCTGGCGATGATGCGGGCGAAGTGCTCCACCCGCTCGTCGAGCAGGCGGGCGGCCTTCTCGAGGATCTCGGCCCGTCGCCACGGCGGCAGGGGGGCGGCATCCAGGGCCGCCCGGGCGGCGACCACTGCCCGGTCCACGTCGTCGGGGCCGCAGGCGGGGACGGCAGCCAGCTCGGCACCGTCCCACGGGGCCCGCACCACGATGCGGTCGCCGGAGCCGGAGAACCGTTCCTCGCCGATGGGGACAGGGTGGACGTCAGTCATGGCTCAAGTCTCCCGCGCCGGGACGGGGTCGCGAGGCCGGGAGCCGGAGGTCGGGGCGTGGGAGAGAAGCCCCATAACCCTGCCGGCGGTGGCCTCCGCCTGTTGCACGCAGGCGGCGATGCCGAGGCCCCGGTAGGCGGCGCCGGCCACGAAGACCCCGGGCGGGAGGGCAGCCTCGATGCGCTCCACCCGGGCCTCGTGGCCGGGCTCGTACTGCGGGAAGCCGCGGGGCCAGCGGTGGACCCGCCACTCCATCGGGGGGGCGGACAGGCCTACCATGGCGGCCAGCTCGGCGTGGAGGCGGTCGACGAGGGCGGCGTCGTCGAGGGCGATGGCACGGTCGTCGCCGGCCCGCCCGGCCGACGCCCGCAGGAGCACGAGCCCGCCGGCCGCGGTGGCCGGCCACTTCGACGTGGTGAACGTGCAGGCGGTGGTCAGCGTGCCTTCGCCGCGGGGGACGAGGAACCCGCTCCCGGCCAACGGCCGGCTCACGTCCTCGGGGCGATAGGCCAGGGTGGCGGTGACGACCGAGGCGTAGCGGACGGCGGCCAGCTCGGTGGCCGCCGTGGGGGCGACGCCGGCCAGCACGGGCGCTGCCGCGAACGCGGGAACGGTGAGCACGACCGCGTCGGCCTCCACCGCGTCGGCCTCCACGGCGTCGGCTTCCACCGCGTCGGCTTCCACGGCGTCGGCTTCCCCGGCGTCGGCGTCCACGGCGTCGGGGTCACCGCCGCCGCCCAGGGGGACCCGCCAGCGTCCGGTGGCAACGCCGCCGTCGCCGTCGGCCCTTTCGTCGGCGGGGACCATGGGCCCGGCGGCCGCTTCCAGGCGGACATCGACGCCGTCCAGGGACGCGGCCAGGCGGTCGATCAGGCGTTGCATCCCGCCCCGCACGGCCAGGAAGACGGGGCCGGGCGGCCCGTCCCCGCCTCCTGCCGGCCGGCGGCCGGCGCGCAGGCCCAGGACCAGACTGCGGTGGGTGCCGGCTGCCATGGACAGCTGGCGGGCGGCCGAGCGCAGGCTGAGGGCGTCCGCCCGCCCGGCGTTGATGCCGCCCACCAGGGGCTCCACCAGGTGGTCGAGGACCTCCCGGCCCAGGCGGCCGCCGATCACGTCGGCCACCGACGGGTCGGGGCCCGTGGGTCGCCGGGGCAGTACCAGGTCGAGGGCGGCGCGGGCCCGGCCGGCGGGGGACAGCAGGCCGGTGCGCAGCAGGGCCCGAGCGGTGACCGGGACCCCCAGCACCGTGCCCGGAGGGATGGGATGGAGGCGACCGCCCTGCCACACGAATGCCGAGCCGGTGGCGGGGGCCACCAGGTCGTCGCCCAGCCCCAGCTCCCGAGCGAGATCGGTGGCCCACGGCACCCGGGCCAGGAACGTGTCCGGTCCCGCCTCCACGGCCACACCCCCCATGCACTCGCTGCGTACCTTGCCCCCCAAGCGGGGGCCGGCCTCCACCAGGGTCACCTCCGGGCGTACCGGCCCGGCGCCGGTGCGCAGGTACCAGGCGGTGGCCAGGCCGGTGATGCCGCCGCCCACCACCAGGACCCGCAAGGGGGCCGGCCCAGGCGGCGGGCCGCCCCGCCGGGCCGGGCCCTCAGCCATGGCCGGCGGGGGATCCGGCGGCGGCTCCCTCAGGCATGGCCGGCGGCGGATTCGGCGGCGGCCAGGTGGGAGGTCACCACCTCGGCCAGGGTGGCGCAGAAGCTCGGGTCGGCGTTGGGCGACTCGGTGCGGGCGAACGCGATGCCCAGGCGCTCGGCCACCGCCGCCGCCTCCACGTCCAGGTCGTAGAGGATCTCCAGGTGGTCGGAGACGAAGCCGGCCGGGCACACCACCACGCCGCCGGCGCCGGCCGCCGCCCGGTCGGCCAGGGCCTCCAGCACATCGGGGCCGATCCACGGGTCGGCGGTGCGCCCCGCGCTCTGCCAGGCCACCGACCACCGGGGGAGGGCGAGGCGCTCGGCCACCGCCGCCGCCGTCTCCGCCAGTTGGTCTCGATAGGGGTCGCCGGCCTCCAGGATGCGGGTGGGGAGGCTGTGGGCGGTGAACAGGACCTCCACCCGGTCGGGGTCGGGGACCGTGGCCGCCACCCGATCGAGGGCGGCGGTGACCCGCCGGGCGAGGAGGTCCAGGTAGCCGGGGGCCAGGTGCCAGGACTCGACCATGGTGAGCACGACGGGCCCGCCGTCGCCCTCGTCGCCCAGGCCGCCGGCCGCCGCCTTCGCCCGGCTCGCGTACTCGCCCACCGACATCGAGGAGTAGTGGGGGGCCAGCCCCAGACCCACAACCCGGTGCGCTCCCCGGCCGGCCAGGGCGGCCACTCCGTCCTCGATGAAGGGGGGCGCGTGCTTCATGCCCAGCTCCACGACCCACCCGTCGCCCAGGGCGGCGGCCAGGCCGTTGGCCTGGGCCCTGGTCAGCTCCAGCAGCGGCGACGTGCCGCCGATGGCGTCGTAGCGGCGCTGGAGGTCGGCCAGCAGCTCGGGCGTAGGGGGCCGGCCCCGGCGCACGTGGGTGTAGTAGGCCTCCACGTCGGCGGGGGTGGCGGGCGTTCCGTACGCCATGAGCAGCACGCCGGTGGGGTTGGGCGGCTCCAAGGCGGCCGGCGAGGTCACGCCGCCTCCGGGCGCCAGCCGTGCACCTGGTCCACGACCCGGCGGAGGATGTCGGGGTCGGTCTGGGGGAGCACGCCATGGCCGAGGTTGAACACGTGGCCGGGGCGGCCACCGTTGCGCCCGAGCACGTCGGCCACCGCCTCCTGGACCACCGGGAGGGGGGCCAGGCACAGGGCGGGGTCGAGGTTGCCCTGGACGGCCACGCCGTCGCCCAGCCGTCGGCGGGCGGCGTCCAGGGGGACCCGCCAGTCCACGCCCACCACGTCGGCCCCTGCCTCGGCCAGGAGGCCCAGCAGCTCGCCGGTGCCCACCCCGAAGTGGATGCAGGGCACCCCCAGGTCGGCCAGGCCGGCGAAGATGCGGCGGCTGGCGGGAAGTACGAAGCGCCGGTAGGTGTCCGGTGCCAGGGCGCCGGCCCACGAGTCGAAGACCTGGACGGCGGCCGCCCCCGCCTCCACCTGGGCCCGCAAGGAGGCCAGCGAGATGCCGGCCAGGGCGCCGACCAATCGGTCCCAGGTGGCCGGCTCGGCGTGCATGAGGGCCTTGGTTCGGGCTTGGGTCTTGGACGGCCCGCCCTCCACCAGGTAGCTGGCCAGGGTGAAGGGGGCGCCGGCGAAGCCGATGAGGGGGACGTCGGCCTCTTTGGCCACCAGGCGCACGGTGTCGAGCACCGGGGCCAGGTCGGCCTCCGGCTCCAGGGGGCGCAGGCGAGCCAGGTCGGCGTCGGATCGGAACGGCTCGTCGACCACCGGGCCGACACCCTCGCGGAGCTCGATCCTCACCCCGATGGCCGCCAGGGGGACGACGATGTCGGAGAAGAGGATGGCAGCATCCACGCCCAGGCGACGCACCGGCTGGAGGGTCACCTCGGTGGCCAAGGCGGGGTCGGCCACCACGTCGAACATGGAGGCCCGGGCCCGCACCGCCCGATACTCGGGAAGCGACCGCCCGGCCTGGCGCATGAACCACACCGGCACCCGGTCCACCGGCTGGCCCCGGCAGGCGTCGAGAAAGGTGCTGGGGGCGCCGTCGGCCATCGCCGAGCACGCTACCCCCGGGGGCCGGGGCGCCGGCCGGCGCCGCCGCCGGGCCGACGGGGTGGCGAACGCGATGCGGGCCTGCGTGGCGAACGCGATGATGGCCGGCGCCACCGCCCGCGCTGGCTCCCGACCATGCCCGACTCCCCCTCCTCCGACGCCGCCCTCCGGGCCGACATCCGCCTCCTCGGGCGCCTGCTCGGGGAGTCGCTGGTCCGCCACGAGGGCGCGGACCTGCTCGGGGTCGTCGAGCGGGTGCGGTCGCTGACCAAGGCGGCCCGGGGGGGCGACACCCGAGCTGCGGCCAGCCTGGACGAGGTGGTGTCGGGGGCCGACCTGGAGACGGCCACCTCGCTGGTGCGGGCCTACTCGGCCTACTTCCACCTGGCCAACATCGCCGAGCAGGTGCACCGCCGCGACGAGCTGGCGGTCCGCTCCCGGGGCTCCCTGGCCACCGTGGCCGACGCCCTGGAGCGCTCGGGGACGTCGCCGGCCGACATCCAGTCCCTGGTCGGGCGCCTGGAACTGCGCCCGGTGCTCACCGCCCACCCCACCGAGGCCACCCGCCGCTCCATCCTGGCCAAGCGGGGGCGGATCGCCGAGCAGCTGGAGGTGCGGGCCGACCCCGGGGCGTCCACCACCGAGCGCCGCCGGGCCGAGCGCCGCATCGCCGAGCTGATCGACCTCATCTGGGAGACCGACGAGCTGCGCCGGGAGCGGCCCACGCCGATGGACGAGGCGGCGTCGGTGCTCTTCTACCTGGAGGACCTGTTCCGCCTGGTGATCCCCGACCTCCTCGACGACCTGGCGGTGGAGCTGCGCCGCCTCGGCGTGGAGCTGCCCCCCCGGTCCCGGCCCCTCCGCTTCGGCACGTGGGTGGGCGGGGACCGCGACGGCAACCCGTCGGTCACCGTGGACGTCACCCTGGACGTGCTCCGGATGCAGTGCGACCGGGCCCTCGGCAACCTGGTGGCCGCCGTCGACCGCCTCATCAGCGAGCTCAGCACCTCCACCCGCCTGGTCGACGTCTCGCCGGAGTTGGAGAAGAGCCTGGCCGCCGACACCGAGGCACTGCCCGAGGTCTATGCCCGTTACCAGCGGATCAACGCCGAGGAGCCGTACCGGCTCAAGTGCTCGTTCGTGCGCCAGCGCCTGCTCAACACCAAGCGGCGCTTCGCCGAGGGCGCCCCCCACCGCCCGGGCGACGACTACGCCACCGCCGGCCAGCTCCTGGACGAGCTGGACATCATGCGCTCCTCCATGGTGGAGAACGGCGGCGAGCTGGTGGCCCGCGGCCCCGTCGACCGCGTCCTGCGCATGGCCGCCGCCTCCGGCCTCACCCTGGCCACCATGGACGTGCGCGAGCACTCGGAGCGCCACCACCACGCCCTCTCCGCCCTCCTCGACCGGCTGGGTACGCTCGGCCGGCCCTACGCCGACCTGTCGGGCGACGAGCGGTTCCGGCTGCTGTCCGGCGAGCTGGTGGGGCCCCGCCCGTTGGCGTCGCCCGCCGCCCGCCTGTCGGAGGAGGCCGACGGCGTGCTGCGCCTGTTCCGGGCCATCCGCCACGCCCTCGACACCTTCGGCGACGAGGCCATCGAGAGCTACGTGATCTCCATGAGCAAGGGCCCCGAGGACGTCCTTGCGCCTGCCGTCCTGGCCCGGGAGGCGGGCCTGGTGGACCTCAGTGCGGGCGTGGCCCGCATCGGGTTCGTCCCGCTGCTGGAGACGGTGGACGAGCTCCGCTCGGCCGGGGACTTCCTGGACCGCCTGCTGGCGGACCCCGGCTACCGCCGCCTGGTGCGGGCCCGGGGCGACGTGCAGGAGGTCATGCTCGGGTACTCGGACTCCAGCAAGGACGCCGGCATCACCACCTCGGTGTGGGAGATCCACCGCGCCCAGCGCGAGCTGCGTGACTGCGCGGCCCGCCACAACGTGGTCCTCCGCCTGTTCCACGGCCGCGGGGGCACCGTCGGCCGGGGCGGCGGTCCCACCGGGGAGGCGGTGCTGGCCCAGCCCTTCGGCACCCTGAGCGGGGCCATCAAGATCACCGAGCAGGGGGAGGTGGTGTCCGACAAGTACGGCGTGCAGAGCATCGCCTACCGCAACCTGGAGCTGGCCATGGCCGCGGTGGTCGAGGCGTCCCTCCTGCACCAGGAGTCACGCCAGCCCCTCGAGCTGATCGCCGAGTGGGACTCGGTGATGGTCAAGGTGTCCGACGCCGCCCATCACGCCTACCGGCGGCTGGTGGACGACCCCGGGCTGGTGGCCTACTTCCAGTCGGCCACGCCCGTGGAGGAGCTGGCCAACCTCAACATCGG
>JBHELO010000117.1:0-8786 GCA_046263055.1 Acidimicrobiales bacterium
CCCCGAGGAGGACTCATCCGGGGGGAAGCGAGGGCGCTACGAACTGGTGTTCGTATGGTACCAAGGCGCCGGCCCGGTTGCAAGTGTGTCCTGTTGCAAGCGTTCGGCGAGCCGTCGTGCCGACGAGCAGCCGGTGTCTGCGCCGCTAGCCTCGCCCTCCCGTGGAGCGCACCCTCGTCATCTGCAAGCCCGACGCCGTGGCCCGGGGCCTCGTGGGCGAGATCGTGGGGCGCCTCGAGGCCAAGGGGCTGCGACCAGTCGCGGCCCAGCTGCGCACCATCGACGAGGCCATCGCCGTTCGGCACTACGGCGAGCACCAGGGCGAGCCCTTCTACGACAAGCTGGTCGCGTTCATCACGGGCGGCGCCTCCCTCCTCCTGGTCGTGGAGGGCCCCGAAGGCACCGTGCCCATGGTCCGGGCGCTGATGGGTGCCACCAATCCGGCCGACGCCGTCCCCGGCACCATCCGCGGCGACCTGGCCACGGCCGTCACCCAGAACCTGGTCCACGGCTCCGACTCGACCGAGAGCGCGGCCCGGGAGATCGCACTGTTCTTCCCCGAGCTGGCCTGACCGACCCCGCCCCGGGGCCGCCAGGGCCCCCTCCAAAGGGGCCGCCTTGTGGCCGCCCCGTCCAGGGCCTAGCCTCGTGATGACCGCCTCCTGGCGTGGAGTCCGCCCATGTCCGAGAACTTCTTTGGCGCCTTCCTTGGTCGAGACATGGCCGTGGACCTTGGCACCGCAAATACCCTGGTGTATGTACGGGGTCGTGGCATCGTCCTGAGCGAGCCGTCCGTTGTCGCCGTGAACGTGCGCGACGGTCGGCCTTTGGCTGTGGGCACCGAGGCCAAGCGCATGATCGGCCGCACGCCGAGCCACATCCAGGCCGTGCGCCCGCTGAAGGACGGGGTGATCAACAACTTCGAGATCACCGAGAAGATGCTCCGCTACTTCATCCACCGCATTCACCAGCGGCGCTTCGCCAAGCCCCGCATGGTGATCTGCGTGCCGTCGGGCGTGACCGGGGTGGAGAAGCGGGCGGTGCAGGAGGCGGCCGAGTACGCCGGGGCCCGCAAGACGCCCTTCATCATCGAGGAGCCCATGGCCGCCGCCATCGGCGCCGGGCTCCCCGTTCACGAGCCCACCGGCAACATGGTGGTGGACATCGGGGGCGGCACCACCGAGGTGGCCGTCATCTCCCTCGGTGGCATCGTGGTGAGCCAGTCGGTGCGCATCGGCGGCGACGAGCTGGACCAGTCGGTGATCGCCTACATCAAGAAGGAGTACTCCCTCGCCCTGGGCGAGCGCACCGCCGAGGAGATCAAGATCGCCCTCGGCTCGGCGTTCCCCTTGGAGGACGAGCTGCGGGCCGAGATCCGGGGCCGTGACCTGGTGACCGGCCTCCCCAAGACCATCGTCACGACCACGGAGGAGATCCGCGAGGCGCTGGCGGAGCCGGTCAGCGCCATCGTCGACGCGGTGAAGACCACCCTCGACAAGACCCCTCCCGAGTTGGCGGCCGACATCATGGAGCAGGGCATCGTGCTCACCGGTGGCGGCGCCCTGCTGCACGGCCTCGACGTGCGCCTCTCGCACGAGACCGGCATGCCCATCGTGATCGCCAAGAATCCCCTGCACTCGGTCGCCATCGGCTCCGGCCAGTGCCTCGAGGAGTTCAATGTCCTTCGGCAGGTGCTCGCCAACTCTGCCGAGAGGTAGTCGCCGTCGCAACCCGAGGTTGCTCGGCGAGTTGATCGAGTCCCCGACGCCGGCCCGGCCGGCGTCCTCCAACCTGACCCCCTCCTGGCCGGCGCCCGGGGCGGCCGCCGGCGCCTGCGGGCTCGGCGGGAGCGGCCGGGGCGCGGGTGGTCGTCGCTGATGGCTGTCTACCGGCGCCCGAGGCGGCACCGGTTCGTGCTGGCACTGCTGGTGCTGACCTCGTTGACCGTCATCACCCTGGACTTCCGGGGCCAAGGCGGTGGGTTGCTGGAGAGCGTGCGCTCGGGCGCCCGGGACGCGTTCGCGCCGGTGCAGTCCACCGCCAACCGGGTGTTCGCTCCCGTCGGCGACGCCTTCGGCGGCATCACCCGCTATGGCCGCCTCAAGACCGAGAACGCCCGCCTGCGTCGCCAGCTCCAGGATGCCCAGGCCCAGGCTCTGCGCCAGGCCGGCTCGGAGCGGGAACGACAGGCCCTCCTGGCCCTCCAGAACCTCAGCTTCGCGGCCAACATCCCGGCTGCCGCCGCCCGGGTGGTGTCCACCGCGCCCTCCAACTTCCAGCTCACGGTGAGCATCGACAAGGGCGCCGACGCCTCGGTGGCCAAGGGCATGCCGGTGGTCACCGGCGCCGGCCTGGTCGGGCGGGTGGTGGACGTGTCGCGCTCGGGCGCCACCGTCATGCTCATCACCGACCCGTCGTCCAACGTCGGCATCCGCCTCCAGTCCTCGGGCGAGGTGGCGGTGGCCCGGGGCGACGGGGCGGCCAAGCCGATGCCCGTCGACCTGGTGGGGGTCACGACCAAGGTCGGCCCCGGCGAGGCGGTGGTCACCAGCGGCCTCCAGGGAAGCGTCTTCCCGCCCGACGTCCCGGTGGGCACCGTGCGCTCGGCCTCGGTGCCGAACGGCGCGCTGTCCCAGGACGTCACCATCGACCCGGTGGTGGACCTCGGCCGCCTGGAGTTCGTCAAGGTCCTGCTCTGGCGACCGTCGCCGTGACGGCCCCTCAGGGCCGCCGGTGACCTCCGACCCCCGCCTGCGGGTCCCCCTCCTCGTGGGCACCGCCCTGGTCGTGCACCTCTCGGTGCTGACCCGGGTGCGGATCGTCGGCGTGATGCCCGACCTGATGCTGCTCCTCGCGGTGGCCGCCGGCATCACCGGTGGCCAGGGCTACGGGGCGGTGGTGGGCTTCGCGTCGGGGATGGCCGTCGACCTGTTCCTCCAGACGCCGCTCGGCCTGTCGGCCCTGGTCTTCACGGTGATCGGCTACGCCGTGGGCCTGGCCCAGACCGGCATCCTGCGCTCGTCGTGGTGGATCCCCCTGCTGACCGCCTTCGTGGCCAGCGCTGTCGGCGAGCTGGCGTTCGCAGCGGCGGGGGCCATGGTGGGCGAGGCACAGATGCTGACCGGCCGCATCTGGCTGGTCATGGTCGTGGTGGGCGCCACCAACGCCTTCCTGGCCCCGCTCACCGTGCGAACCATGTCCTGGGCCCTGGCCCGCCGCCCCGCCCACGGGGCCTACGTGGTATGAGCAGGGCGTGAACCCCGACTCGTCCCGCCTGCGCATGGGCATCCTGGCCGTGGTCGTGGTGTCGCTCTTCGCCGCCATGCTGGCCCGGCTGTGGTACCTGCAGGTGCTGGCCGCCCCCACCCTCAAGGTGGAGGCCCAGCGCAACAGCGTGCGCCTGGTGGCCACCGAAGCGGTGCGGGGACGCATCCTCGACCGCAACGGCAAGGTCCTGGTGGACAACGAGGTGGTCGACACCGTGACCTTCCACCGGGACCACCCGGACGTGAAGGTCACGACCAAGGAGGTGGCGGTGCTCAACCGCCTGTCCGGCGTGCTCGCCGTGCCCGAGGCCGACCTGGAGAGCCGCCTCACCGACCGGCGCTTCACCCAGCTCAAGCCGGTGCCCCTCGTGGAAGGCGTGCCCAAGGAGAAGGTCATCTACCTGCGGGAGCACGCCGCCGACTTCCCCGGCGTGGACGCCGTGCAGCTGACCCGGCGGTCCTATCCCAACGGCACGCTGGCCGCCCACCTGCTGGGCTACGTCGGCCAGATCAACGACAAGGAGCTGGTCGCCCGCAAGTCGGCGGGCTACCAGGCCGGGGACACCATTGGGAAGTCGGGCGTGGAGCAGGCCTACGAGTCCGACCTGCGGGGCCAGCCGCAGGTCGAGAAGCTCGAGATCGACTCCAAGGGCCAGGCGCTGCGCTCGCTCGGCGTGCAGCCCGCCGTCCAGGGGCACGACGTCCGCCTCACCCTCGACCTCGACGTCCAGCGGCTGGCCGAGGAGTCGCTGGCCCAGGGCCTGGCCGCCGCCCGCACCACCTACGACCCGAACACGGCCAAGCGCTTCCTGGCGCCCGCCGGCGCAGTGGTCGTGCTCGACCCGCGCGACGGGTCGGTGCTGGCCATGGCGTCGAACCCCACCTACGATCCCAAGGAGTTTGTGGACGGCATCAGCCAGGCCAACTTCGACCAGCTGCAGGACCCGGCCAACTTCTATCCCCTCAACAACCGGGTCCTCCAGGGCCAGTACGCCCCCGGCTCCACGTTCAAGCTGTTCACGGGCGTGGCCGCCCTGGAGAAGGGCGTCATCGGGGCCAACGACACGGTGGTGGACCCCGGGATGATCACCGTCGGCGGCCGGGTCTTCCGCAACGCCCTGAGCGAGCCCAACGGGCGCATCAACATCACCCGGGCCGTCACCGTCTCGAGCGACGTGTTCTTCTACGAGCTCGGGAAGGACTTCTGGGACGGCAGGGGCCGCTACGGCACGGACGGCATCCAGTCGATCGCCCGCTCCTGGGGCCTGGGGGCGCCCACCGGCATCGAGCTGGGCGACGAGGTCGCAGGCCGGATACCGGATCCCGACAATCGCAAGAAGGCCTACGACGCCAACCCCGGCCTGTTCTCGACGCGGGACTGGTTCACCGGCGACAACATGAACATGGCCGTGGGGCAGGGCGACGACGCCGTCTCCCCGATGCAACTGGCCGACGCCTACGCCACCTTCGCCAACGGCGGCACCCTCTACTCGCCACACGTGGGCGAAAGCGTCGTCGACCTCGACGGCCAGGTGGTGCGCCAGGTGCCGCCCAAGGTGCTGCGCAAGGTCGACCTCCCGCCGTCGGTGCACGACCCCATGCTCCAGGGCTTCGAGGGGGCGGTGGCCGACCCCAAGGGCACCGCCTACCCGGCCTTCACGGGCTTCCCGCTGGCCACCTTCCCGATCGCCGGAAAGACGGGCACGGCCGAGGTCAGCGGCAAGCAGGACACCGCCGTGTTCAGCGCCTTCGGTCCCGTCAGCGACCCCCGGTACGAGGTCACGGTGGTGATGGAGCAGGCCGGGTTCGGGGCCGCGGCGGCCGCCCCGGTGGCCCGCCACATCTTCGAGGGCGTGGCCGGCGCCCCCCCCACGCCGGTCAACCGGGTGGGGGGCAGCGACTGATGGTCGCCCCCACCCTGCGGGCGCCCCGGTCGTCGGGGCGGCGGCCGTTGCGGGACGAGGCCGCACCCGTCCGCCACGTGGACTTGGCGCTGGTGGCCACCGTCATCGCCATCAGCGCCCTGGGGCTGGTGATGATCTACTCGGCCACCCGCAACTCCCAGGCCGCCACCTCCCTCGGGGGCACCTACTACCTGAAGCGCCAGGCCCTGTACATGGCCATCGGGATCGTGGTCATGGCCGTGGTGGCGGTGGTGGACTACCGGTCGTTCGCCGACGTCGCCCCCGCCCTGTACGTGGTGTCGGTGCTGGTGCTGGTCCTGGTGGTGTCGCCGCTGGGGGCCACCAAGCGGGGCGCCCAGGCGTGGTTTCAGGTCGGGAGCTTCCAGCTTGAGCCGTCGGAGTTCGCCAAGGTGACGATGATCGTGTGCGTCAGCGCCTACATCTCCCGCCACCGCTCCGAGCTCGACGGGCGCCGCCTCATCGCCCTCCTGGGGCTGGTGGCGGTGCCGCTGGTCCTCATCTACCGCCAGCCCGACCTGGGCACGGCCATGGTGTTCGCCGGCTTCGTGCTGGCCATGCTGCTGGTGGGGGGCGCCCGCCCCCGCCACCTGGCCGTGCTCGCCCTGCTCGGGGCGGTCGGGATCGGGGCGGTGTTCCAACTCGGGATCCTCAAGCGCTACCAGGTCGAGCGCCTGTCCGCCTTCCTCGACCCCCAGGGCGACACCCAGCGCTCGGCCTACAACCTGCGCCAGTCCCAGATCGCCATCGCCGCCGGCGGGCTGTCGGGCAAGGGCATGTTCAAGGGCTCGCAGACCAACCTGTCGTTCGTCCCCGAGCAGCACACGGACTTCATCTTCACCGCGGTGGCCGAGGAACTGGGGTTCGTCGGCGCGGTGGCCCTGCTGGTCCTGTTCGCCATCGTCGTCTGGCGGACCTGGCGAACGGCGGTGCTGGCCCGCGACCGCCTGGGCACCCTGATCTGCGTAGGGGTGCTGGCCATGGTGGTCTTCCAGGTCTTCGAGAACGTGGGCATGACCATGGGCATCACGCCCATCGCCGGCATCCCCCTGCCCTTCATGTCCTACGGCGGTTCCTCCACCCTGGCCAGCTTCATGGCCGTGGGCCTGGTTCTCAACGTCCACATGCGCCGCTTCGCGTAGTGACCGGCGGCGGGCACACGGGACGGCGGCCGCGCCTACCCGTCGGCGGCACAGACGCCGGTCGTCGGGCGACACCCGCCGGGGTAGGCCCGGCTCCCTCGGGACAGGCGACGGGCGGGGGTATGCTGCGCGGGCTTTGATGAACGCCCTCTGGCTCCGATTCCGGCCACTGCTCGCCCTCGTGACCCGGCTGCGCCGGTTGCCCGAGAGGGTCCGGCCGTCGGCGGCGCCCCCGGGCCCGGGAGACGTCGGCGGCGCCCGGCCCCCGGCCACCCGCCACCTGACATTGATCGATCGCGACGGCGCGCGCCGGGACTCCTGTCCCGCCGCCAGCGACGGACGCGAGGCACGCCGCCGGGCGTGCGTCCGACGAAGGGAACGCTCCCATGACCGAGCCCCTCACCACACCGCCAGCAGACCCCCCTCCTCCCGCCGGGCCTCGCTCCCGGCCGGCGAGCCGCAGCGGGGTCGCACCGGCCAGGGCCACCCGGGCCAGCTCGCCTGACGCCCCTGGGGCCGACACCCCTGGTGACAGCACCGCCGCCCGCTCTCCCCGCCGACGGGGCTCCCGGGGCGGAAGGGGCGGCCGCCGCCCGGCGGGCACACCCACCACCGACGCTCCCGCCACCGACGACGCTCCCGCCACCACCGACCCGCCCGCCCACACGGCCACCGGGCTCGAGGTGACCGACGGCCCGGCCGCCCCCGCCCGACCGGCCCGGGCCCCACGGGCCCGGGCCCCCCGACCGGCACAGCCGCCGACGGTCGTCCTGGACGACGCCCAGCCCGACCTGCCGGACCCGCCGGGCGAGGGCCGGCCCTCGGCCGAAGCCGGTGACCGGGCCACCATCCGCCGCCCCCGCATCGGTGACACCCGACCGGCGCCCGCCGCCGACGAAGCCGACCGGTCGACCGGGAACGACGGGGCCGAGGCGGAGTCCGACGGCGGGCCGCCCCGTCGCCGTCGCAAGCGAGGGGGGCGCGGGCGCAACGCCACCGCCACTGCGACTGCCACTGCCACTGCCACCGCCGGTGCCCGCGGGGCGGGACGGGTCGTCGACGGCCGGGTGGCGGGCGAGGACCCCGTCGCCCTCGACGACGAGACCCTGGAGCGCCGTCGGGGCCGGGAGCGCAAGGGCCGGCCCGTCGGCCGCTACCTCATGTGCGTCCAGTCCCGTCCCGGGGCCACCCAGATCGCGGTGCTCGAGGGCCGGGCCCTGATCGAGCACTACGTGGCCCGGCCGTCCGACGACGCCACCCAGATCCACGGGAACATCTACCTGGGCAAGGTCCAGAACGTGCTGCCGGGCATGGAGGCGGCGTTCGTCGACATCGGGACGCCCAAGAACGCCGTGCTCTACCGCGGCGACGTTCAGTACGACCCCGAGGACGTGGAGGAGAAGCACCCCGGAGGGCGCGACTCGGTGCGCATCGAGCAGCTCCTGAAGGCCGGCCAGACCGTGCTGTGCCAGGTCACCAAGAACCCCATCGGCACCAAGGGCGCCCGCCTCACCCAGGAGGTGTCCCTGGCCGGGCGGTTCGTGGTGCTCCTGCCCGGCAGCAGCACCTACGGCATCTCCAAGCGCCTGGGGGACGAGGAGCGCAAGCGCCTTCGCCGCATCCTCGACGAGGTGCGGGTGGAGGGCAACGGCCTCATCGTCCGCACCGCGGCCGAGGGCGCCACGCCCGAGGAGCTGCAGCGCGACGGCCAGCGCCTCCAGCGCCAGTGGGCCCAGATCGAGGAGCGGGCGTCCCGCAGCAACGCCCCCGCCCTGCTCTACCGGGAGCCGCCGCTGGCCGTGCGGGTAATCCGCGAGGAGTTCAACAAGGACTACCGGGGCGTGTACATCGACGACCCCGAGCTGCACCACGAGGTGCACGACTACGTGTCGTCTCTCATCCCCGAGCTGGCCGACCGGGTGGAGCTGTACGACGACCCCGACCTGCCTCTCTTTGAGCGCCAGCACGTCCACGAGCAGCTCCACAAGGCGCTCGACCGCAAGGTGTGGCTGGCGTCGGGCGGCTCCCTGATCATCGATCGCACCGAGGCGCTCACCGTCATCGACGTGAACACGGGCAAGAACGTGGGCAGCTCCAACCTGGAGGAGACGGTCTTCCGCAACAACCTCGAGGCGGCCGAGGAGGTGGCCCGCCAGCTCCGGCTGCGGGACGTGGGCGGGATCATCGTCATCGACTTCATCGACATGGAGATCCGCAAGAACCGCGAGCAGGTCCTGCGCTGCTTCAAGGACGCCCTGGCTCGCGACAAGACCCGGACCCAGGTGTTCGACATCTCCGAGCTGGGCCTGGTGGAGATGACCCGCAAGCGGGTGTCGGAGGGCCTGGTGGAGTCGTTCTCCTCCACCTGCCCGACGTGCTCGGGCCGCGGCATCATCCTCGACGAGTCGCTGTTGTAGGCGGGCGCCCCCGCCACCCGCCACCCGCCACCCGCCACC
>JBHELO010000118.1:0-2562 GCA_046263055.1 Acidimicrobiales bacterium
CCATGCCGGGATCTCCAAGGCCATGGTGCAGCGGATCTGGTCGTCGCGAGGCATCAAGCCGCACCTGGTGCGGACCTTCAAGCTCTCGAACGACCCCCGCTTCGAGGAGAAGCTGGTCGACGTCGTCGGGCTCTACCTCGATCCCCCGGAGCGGGCCGTGGTCCTGTGCGTGGACGAGAAGAGCCAGATCCAGGCCCTCGACCGCACCCAGCCCAGCCTGCCCATGAAGAAGGGCAGGGCCGGGACCATGACCCATGACTACAAGCGCAACGGGACGACGACGCTGTTCGCCGCTCTCGACGCCGCCACCGGCACGGTCACCGGGCTGTGCCTCTCCCGGCATCGCCACAAGGAGTTCTTGGTCTTCCTCAAGATGATCGACGGCCAGGTGCCCAAGGGCCTCGATGTGCACCTCGTGCTCGACAACTACGGGACCCACAAGCACCCCAACGTCAAGGCGTGGTTGGCCAAGCACCCACGGTTCCACCTGCACTTCACGCCGACGTCCAGTTCCTGGCTCAACCTGGTCGAGCGCTGGTTCGGAGAACTGACCGACAAGGCGATCCGCCGAGGCACCTTCCCAAGCGTCGATCACCTCATCGCCGCCATCGACGAGTACCTCGACAAGCACAACGCCGATCCCAAGCCGTTCACGTGGACGGCCAGCGCCGCATCGATCATCGAGAAGGTGGAACGAGGTCGAGTGGCCCTAAGGGAAGCGTCGGGTCAATGACGAGACACTGCACTAGCGGCTGATCTCGAACCACACGTCCTTGCCCGAGGCCGATGGCTCGACCCCCCAGGCCTTGGCGAGGGCGTCCACCAGGGCCAGGCCCCGCCCTCCCTCGTCGGCGGATCCCGCGTCCAGGAGGCGGGGCCGCCCGTCGCCGGCGTCGTGCACCTCCACGCGGACGGTGCCGGGCAACAGGTGGACGGCCACCTCCACGTCGGACCCGGCGTGGCGGATGGCGTTGGTGACCAGCTCGCTGACCAGCAACCCCACCACCCCGTCCAGCTCGCGATGGCCCCAGCCGGAGAGGGCGCCGCCCACGAAGTTCCGGGCCCGGCCGGCGCTGGCCGGCTCGCCGGCGAGGGCGGTGGCCGCCTCCCCCAACGTCCCCGACGCCAGGGCCACCAGCTCACGGACGAGGCGGTCGGGGGTGACGGTGGCGGCCACGAACCCGTCGGCGCCGGCACCGAGGACGCCGGGCACCAGGTGATCGTCGTCGCTCCCCGAGACCACGACCACCCTGGTGCCGGGCGCGACCCGGCGCACCTCGGGGACCAGGCCGGGACCCTCGACGTGGTCGAGGTCGATCAGGAGGATGTCGGGCTGGGCCCGGCGGGCCACGTCCACCGCCTCGTCGGGACCCGACACCACGCCCACCACCTCCACGCCGGGGACCTCAACGGCCACCTGGAGGAGGCGGTCCACGCCCACCCGGTGGCCGACTCGAAGCTTGAACTGGCTCACTCGGCTTCCCCTCCGGCCAGCGAGCGGCCACGCCCCGGACAGGACGAGGGTGCGCTCAGAAGAAGCGGCGGCGCCGGACCACCGGCTCCTCCACGACCTCCTCGACCACGGGTCGGTCGTCGTACACGACCCGGCCCGGGCGGCGGGAGTACAGCCGAGGGCCGCCGACGGCGCCGGCGACCAGGGCGATGACCAGGATCAGCAGCAGGAGTTCCATGCCCCGTCGGTTCCCTAGCCTCGCGGCCCCCAAACCGCCGGCGAGAAGCGCCGGGGGACGGCGGGCCAGAACGCCGGCCGCCGGCGGCGGCCGCCTCCTGGCCCATCCGGGTGGCCGTGGCCGGCGGGCACCGCCCCGAACGGCTCGCCACGGGTCAAATGCCCAGCGGGGGCGTCAACCGTCGGCGACCCGGGGAGGATGGGCCCGTGGCCTATCACACCATGGGTGACGACGAGCGCCGCCAGTTCCTGCGGGCGCCGGCCCGGCCGGCGGTGCTGTCGACGGTACGGGCCGGCGGGCGCCCCCACGGGGCGCCCATCTGGTACGCCCTGGACGGCGACGTGATGGTCTTCACCACCGCCGCCACCACCGTCAAGGGCCGGAACATCCGTCGCGACCCACGGGTTTCCCTGTGCGTGCAGGACGACCGGCCGCCGTTCTCGTTCGTGGTGGTGGAGGGCCGGGCCGAGCTGTCCGACGATCCCGGTGAGGTGCGGCACTGGGCGACGGTGATCGGCGGGCGCTACATGGGCGACGACCGGGCCGAGGAGTACGGGGCCCGCAACGGTGTGCCCGGCGAGCTGGTGGTCCGGGTGACGCCGGTCCGGGTCACGTCGGCGGCCGACGTGGCCGGGTGACGACGACGGCAACGCTCAGCACGTTCACAGCAAGTTCACGGAATCGGGTGCGACAGTGATGCAGGAACGCCGACGCAGGAACGCCGAAGCTCCCCAGTCCCAGGAGACGGACAGATGACCGACCAGTACTGGGCACCCACCCCTCCCCGCCCGGCGGCGAGCGCCGCCGACCCCGACCCAGCGGCCGTCGCCACCCCTCCCGGCGGCGTGGCCGTGGCCGCCCTCGATCCCCC